>JBEHXA010000040.1:0-23126 GCA_048498935.1 Myxococcota bacterium | reverse complement strand
GCGCGACCGGTCGCGATCTGCGCTTCGCCCAGGTCTCGCTATCGGAGTACCTGGCAGGGATGCGCGCGTTCGACGTGCCAGCCGACGTGGTACAGCTGATCGCCTACCTGTTCGGGGAGGTGCTGGACGGCCGCAACGCTCACCTGGCGCACGGCGTCGAGCAAGCGCTCGGCCGCGCACCGCGCGACTTTCGCGACTACGCGCGCGCCGCCGCCGCAACCGGGATCTGGAACGCGCCGCCTGCGAGCTAGAGCATCAACACGCCAGCGCAGACGGGTGGCGGCTGCACCGTGCTCAGCTCCTCTTCGGGCACGTCCCATTGGGCGCAGTCCATGGCATTGATGCTGCTCAGGCAGGAGTTGAAGCTCGAGCCAACCGCCACCACGTCCTCGCAAGGGAAAGCTGACTTGAGTACGCGTGCGCACTGCGCGTTCGCCTCACTCGCCTGCGAAGCAGGCAAGCGCCCCACCTGTTCGTAGCACCCGATCGCCTTCGCACACCAAGTATCCGCGAACTGCTCGCACTGCTTTTGCTCCGCGCTCTTCCCATCGTCGTCCCCACCGCAGCCCAACAGGCCCAACCCGAAAACCACCGCATACCTCAGGATGCTCATCAGGGTCTCCTTCTGCAAGAGTACTTCACAGCTCACAGCGGCCGGTACCTTGCGCTGCGTCCTCCACACAGTGCGCGTTCCGAAACGCGGTGCAGTCGGTGGCGACGCGCGCACCTTGCACGCAGGCCACGCCCACGTCCCCTTCACACCACGAGATGTAGCGCACACCCACGGGGCAATCCGGCGACGGTTCGGACGCAACGCAGGTGGGGGCGCCGTCGACCACTTCACAAGTCCCCTGCGGCACTCGCGTGCCGCAATCGAGCCGCTCGCGCTCGGCACCACCCAGACAGCTCACCGCGAAATCCCCGTCACAATGGCTCGCCGCGCATCGGGCCTCGGTGGCGCAGATCGCCTGATCCGTGTTTTGCAGCGGCAAGCACGTCAGGCCGACGCTCGAGCAATTCTGTCGCAGCTCAAATCCCGACTCGCAGCTCACGGCCGTGTTGCCGTCACAGCGCCCGCCCTGTCCAGCGTTGCACGCGACGTCCGTGCTGCTGCACGTCAGACGCCCGCTCTTGGAGTCCAGCGAACACAGCCCGCCAGTCATCGCCGTACAGTCCACGACCCATTCGTAGGTAACGCCGTTGGAGAATTTGTCGCAAGCACGGAAGGCACTGCCCTCACACGTGCCCGGCGGCACACATGCTTTGGGTTCGACGCCGGTGCAGCGGATTACTTCGTTGCAGTCGTCAGTCGCCGCGACGCAGCTGCGCACCATGCCCAAGAAGCTGTCGGGCGCTGCGAGCGTTTCGGATACCGTACCATCCAGCCCATAGCCTTGGCACGCGCTGAGCTTGGCCCGCACCGCCCCTTCGTCCGCATCGGCCTGAGGCCGACTCGAGTGAGACTTGCTCGAGCACCCGCCCCAGAACCCGACGCTTCCCACCAGCACCAGCATCGTGAACACCGACCCGAAACCCGCCAAGCCACCGCTCATGTCTTAACGGCAGGCTACGGCGTGAGCCTGAGGCAAGTCAAAGCTTCCGAGCACCTTCCACCATTTCGACGGCGTTACCCCTAGCGAGGTCACGCTCGGGGCTTCGCTGACTCGAAATCGCGAAGCGCTACCGAACGGCGGTCGTGCCGACTTGAGAACGGCTTCGTTGGCCCTCGCCGCAAGAAGGAGAGGTGTAGAATCCCTAGCCGCGGCGTACAATGCAGCGCGTGACCTCGCTTCGAGCAATTCGGTACCTCATTGCTGCGGCGTTTCTCTTGCTGCTGGCTAGCGTTGCCAATGCGCAGAAAGAGAAGGTGCTCCGCTGTCAGGCGGGGTTCGAGGCGGTGGGCGGCAAGTGCCTCGAGATTTGTCCGCAGTACCGGTCGCGAGACGCTCAGGGTAAGTGCCTGGGCTGCCCGGCGGGGCAAGTGACCGATCCCAAGGGGACCGGTAAGTGCGTGACTCAGGTCGTATGTGGGCCCGACCAGGAGACCGTACAGAACAAGTGCTTTCCGAAATGCCCCGCCGGCATGAAAATCGACAACCAGGGCAAGTGCCAGGGCTGTCCTACCGGGCAGATCGCCGATCCGAAGGGCTCCGGTAAGTGCGTGACTCAGGTCGTATGTGGGCCCGACCAGGAAACCGTACAGAACAAGTGCTTTCCGAAGTGCCCGGCCGGCATGACCATCGACAATCAGGGCAAGTGTCGCGGCTGCCCCACCGGGCAAGTTGCTGATCCCAAGGGCACGGGCAAGTGCGTGACGCAGGTGGTGTGTGGGCCTGACCAAGAGACGGTTCAGAACAAGTGCTTTCCGAAGTGCCCGGCCGGCATGAAGATCGACAACCAGGGCAAGTGCCAGGGCTGTCCTACCGGGCAGATCGCCGATCCGAAGGGCTCCGGTAAGTGCGTGACTCAGGTCGTGTGCGGACCCGATCAAGAAGCCTGGCTGAACAAGTGCGTGCCGAAGTGCTCTGAGGGGACGAAGCGCGATGCCCGCGGGGGCTGCGCGAAGGTCGGCGAGCGGTAGGTCACGTAGGCACGATGTGCAGCGAGCGGTGTGCGGCCGAGCGCCGTGCGCCCCATTCACACCTGGCTCGGGTCCGTGGTGCCCGTGCGACACCACCCGAGCCGTCTCGACCCTTCTGATCGCGTTCGGAGCTTGATTTAGGCCGCAAGTGAGAGGTTGAACCAGTGGCACGGGCCGTGCTTGGGGGAGCGCGGGCGGACGTCGTCCGCTTCAATCAAGGAGGAACAACATGAACGGCTTGGGTGCGCTGCTGAGGGCTGCAGCGTGTGCGGCGGTGGTGTGTGCGGTGAGTGCTCCGGCGCAGGCGGCTGGTGTGCTGCTCCCGCAGGGGGCGGCCGATGCGGCTCCTGCCATCACCGACCACGCGGTGAAGGTGGTCATCAACAATGGGTTTGCTCGCATCGAGGTGCAGCAGACGTTTCACAACGCAAACCCGCATCCAATCAATGCGGTGTATCGCTTTCCGGTGCCGCCCGACGCGGCGCTTTCTGAGATGCGGATCGATCTCGGCGATCGAGTACTCGAGGGTGAGGTCGTCGACAAGGCTCGCGCTCAGCAGATTTACGCGGACGAGACCGCTAGTGGCAACCAGGCGGGCCTTGCTACGCAAGACGGCTACCAACGCTTCAGCTTTTCGGTCGGCAACATTCCGGCCGATAGCGACGCCACGATGTCGTTCGTCTACTACGAGCCGCTGCTCATCGACACCGGCGTGGGGCGCTTCCTCTACCCACTCGAAAACGGAGGCACCGACGATGGCGCGGCGTTTTGGGGAGCCGACGAGCAAGCGCAAGTCGGCCACTTTACCTTCGATTTGTCGCTAAAAAGCCTAGTACCGGTCAGTGAGCTGCGGGTACCCGGCGTGCCGACGGCGACCATCACTGACGACGGCGAAGGCGAGCAGCACGTACGCTTCGAGGCCTCGCCGAGCGAGCTCACGAGTGACGTCGTCGTGTACTACAAGTTGGTGGAGGGCCAGGCGGGGCGCTTGGACGTGGTGCCGTATCGCGCAGCGGAAGGCGGCCAAGGCACGTTCATGCTGTTGGTCACGCCCGGCATCGATCTCGCCCCCATCGAGCACGGCACCGACTACGTCTACGTGCTCGACTTTTCGGGGAGCATGGAGGGCAAGCTGGACGCGCTGAAGGATGCGGTCAGCCAGGCGCTGGCAGAGCTGGGGCCGGAAGATCGCTTCCGCCTAGTCGGCTTCTCGGATCAGCCGTTCGAGATCGCGCCACTGCAGGATGCAACGCCAGCAAATGTGGCGAACGCGAGCGCAAAGCTGGTCTCTAGCGGCGTCCAAGGAGGCACCGATTTGTACAGCGGACTCCAGAGTGGCCTCATGAACCACGATGCAGAGCGGGTCACCTCGATTTTCCTCGTCACCGACGGGGTGGCCAACGAGGGCATCGTCGATGCCGTGAGCTTCGACTCGTTGCTGCGAGAAAGCGACGTACGGGTCAACGGCTTCTTGATGGGAAACAGCGCCAATTGGCCGCTGATGGACGTGATCGCGGAGGCCAGCGGCGGCTTCTACGCCGCTGTGTCCAACCGCGACGACATTTTGGGCCAGGTCACGCTCGCCAAGAGCAAGCTGACCCACGAGTGCTTGCACGAAGCCAAGCTCTCACTGAGTGGCGTAACGGTCACCGATACGACCGACTTCGATCTCGGCAAGGTGTACCTGGGCCAGCAGTTGGTGGTGTTCGGGCACTACGACGCGGCGGGCGCCGCGCAGCTCACGCTCGACACCAAGATCTTGAACCAGCCGCAGACCTACAACGCAAGCTTCTCGTTCCCCGAAGTGGCCGAGGCAAGCCCGGAGCTCGAGCGGCTTTGGGCGCTCGACATGATCCACGCCATTCAGCAGCGCGCGCTCCTCGGTTTGATGCCCGAGGCGGAAGCGAAGCAGCGCGTCGCCGAGCTGGGTGTGAAGTACCAGCTCGTGACCGACGAGACCTCGATGCTGGTGCTCGACGACGAAAGCTTCGCCGAGCACGGCGTGGAGCGCCTGAACGAGGCTCGCACCGACACCGAGCACGCCGCTCAATCCAGCGGCGCCAGTCAGGCCACGACCACGCCGGTGACGAGCGGCAGCCCGGGGTCGAGCAGCCCGGCACCGGACAGCAGTCCGACATCGAACGGCAGCGACTACGGCAGCAGCTCGGACTACGGCGGCGCGCTCGACCCGGTCACCATCAGCTTGGTGTTAGCCTGGCTCGTAGGCGGCCGGCGCCGTCGTGCCGGAGCCGAGCCATGAATCGAACGGCAGCAAGACGGGGCACGCCATGGCTTGCCCTGTTCGCTTCCGCGCTGGCGTGGACCCTCAGCTCGGCTTCGGCCGAGCTGCAGGGCGCCTGTGCATTGACTCGCGATGCCATCGCTGGTGGCGAGCTATGGCGATTGTGGTCCGGGCACTTCGTGCACTTTGGCGACGCCCACCTGCGCGGCGACCTCATCGCGTTTCTGATTTGGGCAGCGTGGCTCGAACGCGGCTCGCGTGAGTTGCTGGTCGGGACGCTGCTCGTGGCGGCGCCGCTGCTCTCCTTGGCGGTGCTGTTCGGGTGCCCGACGCTCGGCCAGTACCGCGGGCTTTCGGGGCTCGACTGCACGCTGGTCGGCGCGTTGATTTGGCAGCGCGGTTTGCAGAGCGAGCGCCTGCGCGGCCTGGGGCTGTGGTGCTGGGCAGCGTTTTCAGCCAAATGTGGCTACGAGGTCGTCGCGGAGCGGGCGATTCTTGCTCCAGACTTGGGCGATGGCGTTCGCCTGCTACCGCTGGCGCACCTGGTCGGCGCGTTGCTCGGCGTAGTGCTGTGCCTCGTCGCGCGTCATGGATTGCAGCCGATGCGCTGCTTTCCGAAGGCGAGATCGTCCAAGTACACGTTCATCGGCTCGTCGAGCTGGTGGTACATGGTCAGGCCCACCTCGATACTCACGAAGTCTGCCGCCTTGGGCGTGGTGGGGCGGGGCTTGCCCGTCTCGTTGGAGAGGTCGTACTCGATACCGGGCCCGAAGGTAATTTCGGTACCGTCGACCCAGATGCGCGGGTCGGCGGCTTCGGGATGCCCGTCGTTTTGCGCGTCGAACAACCACTCCACGCATTGCCAAACGTTGATCCCGACGGGAGTGGACGAGCGCAAAATCCACTCGGGCAACCCCGAAGGCGGCAGCGGATTGTGCCACTGACCATTGTAATTCTTGAGCTCGTAGCCGACCTCGTACCAATCGAGATCGCCGCTATTCGGAATCGAGTAGCGCGCTTTGATCAGCGCGCCGTGCTGACTCGGCGCCGCGGTGTTGAACACCCAAACGCGACCCCACAAGATCGGCCCCATGTTGGGCGGCAAATCCGCGAGCAACGCGTGCTGCGGCTGATCGCCATTGAAGTCCTTCATGTGGAGCGAGCAAGTGCCGGTGTGCGGCTTGACGTTGTCGACCAGGGTGCTGCCCGGCCCCTTGTTGCCCTCGCCATCCGGAAACTTGGGCACGGTCCAGCCCGGAGGCGTCGCGCACTCTTCGAAGCCGTAGCAAACGCTGGCTCCCTGACAGCCGGTGCCCACGAAGCCACCGGTACCGCCGCTTCCGCCGACGTTGGCTGTGCCATCCACGGCCATGGCCATGTCACTCCCCGCAGTGGCGCCCGCACCACCGAGTGTGCCGCCAGCGCCGCCTCCGCCCATGCTGCCCGGCGTGCCTCCGGCGCCCGCTCCGGCCGCATTGCTCGCGGCCCCGCCGCCGCCAACCCCGCTCGCGCTACCGGCAACTGACGCAATGCTGCCCCCGTGTCCGGCTCCACTAGCGGCACCGGTACCGGGCGTGCTGGGTGATTGTGAGCAGGAGCCTGCCGCTACTGCCGCAAGGATCAAGCCAGAGCGAAGCCGAGCGCGGGTCATCGTGCATGAGTGTCCGGGTGCACGCCTGAGCGCTACGCCTGACTGTGGCTCTGGAAATATTCGCGCAAGCGCTGCTGACCCGCCGCAGGCGCCACGCAGTGGTGGGTCGAAACGAGGATCGCAAAGCGAAGCAGCTCGCCCATTCGCCGATTGAAGAGCCCGTAGAGCCAACCAATGACCTGCATCAGCCACACCGGCATAGTGATGAACCGCGGCGGCAGCGAAAGGGCAGCGAACGCGGCCTCGGCGATTTGACGCCGCGTGAGTGTCTCGGGTCCACCGACCTCGACATCGCTCGAGCCCGCCGCTTCGATAGCTCGCAAGACTGCTTCGGCGACGTCGCGCTCGTGGATCGGGTTGGTGGTAGCGCTCCCGTCACCGATCACGGGCACGGGGCCTTTGCGCGCCATCGGGAGCAGCTCGAGAAGCGCGCCAAACACACCGGTGGTGCGGATGAAGCCCGTTTCGAGCCCGGAGTCACGCAGGGCTTGCTCGACCCGCGAGTGAGCCGAGACGTAAGCGGTGTGGGCGTAGACCGGCTCGGTATAGACGCCCACGTAAACGAAGCGCCGAACGCCTGCGCGCTGCGCCTCGGCGAGCAGGTTCAAGTTTGCCCGCTCGTCGACCTCGGCAAACGAGCGCCTACCGACACCGCTTGGTGAAACCGGAGCGCCAAGCGCGGATACGACGACCTCGATGTCGGCACCGATGCCGGCGATCGCGCTAGCGTCCGTCGCATCGGCCAGGCGAACGTCGTCGGCAATGCTGCGCAGAGCAGCTGCCCGCGCCTGATCTTTGGACAGCGTGCGCACGTAGTGTCCCCGCTGCATGAGCAGCTCCACCACTTCCCTACCGACGACGCCCGAGGCGCCCGCAACAAGCACTCTCATTTTGCCGCCCTTTCGTGTTCCTCAATTCCCAAGCTGCTGCATGCGACGTGCAGCAGCCTCTGCTCGACCAGGCGCGCGCCCGCGTCGACCGCAAACGCCTCGAAGGCCTGGAAGCTGGTCAGGCTAGCCAGCAGCGCCGCAGCCTCCCGCACCCCGACCCGCAGCGGCCGCTCAGCGCTGAGCCGTTTGGCCAGGTGAAGCAAGCTGCTGCGCCTCGCCCGCTCGGCGCGAGTTACCTCTTTTTGCACCTCCGCATCGAGCGCTGCGAACGCAAACAACTTTCGTACCGCGTGCTGCTCACGCTTCAGGCCGCGCGTCGATGCCTGGATCGTCTTCGTCATGGCCGCGACCGGATCTGGCAGGCGCATCACGACGTGGACGCGATCGGCGCCGATACGACGGCCCAGCTCGGCAAACAGGGCGAGCAAGAGCCCGGTTCGCGATCCGAACTGGTTGTACAACGTGACTCGAGTCACGCCGACTCGAGCCGCTACCGCTTCTAGCCCCAGGTCGCGGCTCTTCGAGTCGAGGAGTATGTCGTAGGCCGCCTTCACCGCACTCGCCTTGGTCGCATCCAAGGCGAGGTTTCTGGCCTTCATGTCGTAGCGGCGCGTGCCCACCAGCGCAATTTAAATTTACATAGTGTAAAATCAATTAAATTCGGCGCACCACAGCGTTACGGCAGGAAAATTGGTCCGCAATTCGTCGCGGGTGCGACGCCAAGGGTTGCTGGGCTTTCACCCGGGCGAGGTGTCGCAGCGAATGGGCTTACGGCAACGCGATGAGCTCACGCTTCCGTGCCAGTGTTGTAGATCTTGGTCACGATCATCCGGCTGCTCGTCGTCAGATCGAGCGCGGCGCCGCTTTGCTGGAAGGCGTCGACGCTCAATTTGTCGTCGGCCTTACACAGCACCTGCCACGTGAGCACGATGCGCGTTTCGTCCCCACCGGTGGTCGACGGCGGCCGGCGAATCACGGTTCCGGTAAGTTCGACATCGTTCTTGAGCAAACGAAAGCCACGACCGCCGGTCGCGTTGAACGCGAACTCGAGCGACACGGTCACTTCGTACAACCCCGGTTGGCGCGTGTAGACGTATTTATCCGTACCGCCGGCGTGCATCGCTCCTTCGTCGTGATCTTCGCCGTTCCAGTCGACCGGCGTCCAGGCTCCGCTAGTTGCGATCGACTGGTTCGCGGTGAGTTTCACCTGACAGAAGGCCCGATGCATTCCCCTCGTCGGAGACGCGGTGTGCCCAATCGAGACGCAGTTGATGCACTCGTTGTATCGGCCAGCATAACGGCCAGTGACCGACGACGCAGCGACTTCGTTCACGAAGCCGTACTTCATCGTCGGCACCGTTTGGCGATCGAGCGCGGTGCAATTGACGAAACGGATCCCCAGGGGCGAAATGGCTTGGTCGAAGTCGTTCACTTCGACCGCAAACCCCGCCGGCCTGATGACATTAGTGCCAGCCCAATGACCTGCGCTGCCCGTATCGAGTGCGAGGCAATCGACGAAGGTAATGTCGCCCGTCTTGACGGGGAGATTCGCTTCAGCGGGACCGGCCGCGAAGAAGCCGTAGAGATCACATCGCTCGGTCGTGGCGCCGACGACCATGCCGCCGTAAGCGGAATTGGCAAACTTGAATCCAACGGAATAGCAATCGCGCGCGCTGCCTCCGAGGATGCGGAAGTTCCTGTTGCCAGCCGAGCCGGTGAGATCGATGCCTTGATCCATGTTCCAGACCTGAGCATCAACCAGTGAGAAGTTGGTGCACCCGCCGATCCCGTTGCGACTCCACTTCGTGGTGGAGGGGCCGCCGAGGTCGTGCACCTTCGGCGATAGTACAGTGAACTCGGAGCAGTCGCTAAACCAGAACCCCTGAACGCGATCGTCACCCGGGTCCGCGCCTGCGTACCTGATGTGGTGTACGTGTAGTCGCACGACGTTGAAGTTGCTAGCCTGCCAGACGACGAAGCCGCTGCCTTTATCGTCGCCCCATACCTCGACGTCCTCGAAATGATGGCCCGAACCTCCGATGATGAAAATCCCGGCGTCACTGAATTGGTCGTCGCCGTTCGAGCCGGTGCCGTTGCGGTTCACCTTCACGCGCACGAGCTTGATGTTGCTGACGGCAGAGCTCGTGAGCGTGCGAACATCGCCAGCCGCGCCGGGCGCCAGCTGTTTGAACGTCAAGTCTTGAAGCTGAATGTTTGCGGGTAAAACGAGGTTTCCCGAGACACCGAAGGTGCGACCCGCGCCAGACAGCGGGCGGCCGGCCGCGCTCGCCGCAGCCATGGCCTTGACGATTCCCGCCTGATCACCGGTCGTGCCGGCGGCAGCTGTTCCGTCGCCCTTGGCGCCGAACCACATGGGGCTCATCGCTCCATCGAAAATGCGCCTCCAGCAGCCGCCTCCAACGGTGGGGACGATGATCGTTCCACCATCGTCCGTCGCGGCAGTGCTGGTCCAGTAGAAGAGCCCCCCGCCGCCGTCACCCGCCGTCACACAACCCTTCGCAATGACGACGACCGCGTTGCCGATATTGGCCGAGTTCTTCGTGGCGAGATCGCCCGTACGTGCGTTCGGCGGTACGGCTCCGAGCACCGTATCGACCCACGCCAGCGCGGTCCCGGTCAACGCTTCAACGCTGCGCGCCACGTTTTCGATAGGCTCTCCGCCATCGACTTGGCTCACGCACGCTGTCGCTGCTAGCCCCGCCAAAGCTCCAACCAGTGCCGCTAGCTCGCGGCGCGCAACAGGCGCAGTTGCCGCCGGTGCTACCACCGCCAACTGTGCAGACACCTCACGCTCGTCGCCCTGCGCCCTCTCCCGATGTTCCATGCTTTTACCTCCCTGAGGCAGAAGTAGTAGGGCACGGAGCAGCGCTCGTCAACGGCCTCGTTCGAGAATGGATCGTCAGAGAGCTTGCTGGTCGGATGACGTCGTAGAACGCGGCTTGGGGGCAGCGGTGCTTTCTGTCACGCCTCCATGACGCCTTCGGCTACCGTTGCGACGGCGCTGGCTGCAGCGCCGATGGTTGCTGGGCTGGGCGCGAGCATGGCGGTGGCTAGCGCGCCGGCGGCGACGAAGAGCTGGCCCATCAGTTCCAAGCCGTCGGTGATTTCCTGCAGCTTCGTGGAGGCGTTCTTCATTCGCTCCGTAGCTTTTTCGATCGGGACGAGCTCGGCTTCGGCCACCTTCAGGAGCACGCTGGAGGCTGCGTCGATCATGTGGGCGCAGCTTTGGGTCACGGCAACCTTGTGCTGAAGTGCCTTGTTGAAAGTGGCGAAGTCGATGTCGCCGGCCATGAGCGCGGCTTGCGCTTTGTTTACGCCCGCGTCTGCATAAGCTTGGAGCGTTTGAGACCATCCGACCACCCGGTGAACGAATGCATCGATTTCCGATTTGCTGACGTTTGCCATGGCGTCCTCACGATCCGTCGGTTGCGGCTTCGCTCTTCTTCAGAGAAGTTGCCGCCTTTACGGCGGATTTTGCGACTTCGATCACCTGGACGCCGAGCTCCTTGGCATCGAGCTTGCCGAGGTTTTTGGCGAGCTCGTCGTGCGCGGCCGCGAAGGCGACGACGTTGGTCTGTAGATCGCGATATGCGGCAGCGCGCGCGGTCAGCTCGTGACGCGCGAGCTGGAGCGGGACGTTGGCGTTTTGGTTGAGAACCTTGTCCTTGTTGAACTGATTCTCCTGCCGACGTTCGAGTGCTTCTACGAGTTGCTTGGCCCAGGGAGGATCAACGGGAGCTGGCAGCGGCTTCTCCTGAGGAGTGACGGCCAGCGCAGTCGAGAGCTGGCCCAACGTCATGCTGAGCCCTCGGATGCCCTCGAGCCGGAGCTTGACCTCGCCCTCCAAAGTCTCTTTCACCTTTTGAATGCCCGGGTTCGTGTCGCGGATGACTTCGTCGAGGACTCCCTTGCGATAGGACATCGACAGCACCCTGATCAGCTGGCCAGCGAAGCCTGCGAGCGGCTCGTTTTGGTCGGCCGCAAGCGGGCTCAGCTTCATGGCGGTAGCCGCGCCGAACACGCTGCCGATCTGATCGCTCGGATTGACGTCCTCGGCGGTCGCGAGCTCCGAAAGCTTGCTCGAGTAGGCCGACAACCCCTCAGCAACGCTGGTCCAGCGTTCGGTATCTTTTGCGACGGACGCGCATGGATCAGCGCCAGTCCCTCCAGCGCCGCCGGGCGTCATCGCTTGGGTCAGAATGCAGATCTCGACGGCTGCGTCGAACACGCCGCTGCCGTCGATCTGCTGCCCCAACTTCCCTGTGGTATCGACGGCCTGGAACGAGGGCCCAGAGCACGCAACGCAGACAACCCAACAGGCCAGAATGCTCGATACGTTCTTCACGCGCGCCACCCGTCACTTGGTTGAGGTCGATAGGCGACTTTTCTCGCCGAATTGACCGGTGATCAGTACTGGGGGGAACAGGGGGCGGCTATAGTAAAGATTCCGACGGGGTGAGGATGTGCCGTACGCTCACAGCGCTGGCTCAAGGCGGCGTCGCTTCGGAATGTTTGGCGTCGAGCAACGGCGCCGGCTCGTAGCTGCGTGAGCGCCCTGCGGCTGTGATGCGGGCGAAGAGTTGGTCGGAGAGCAGGTCGGCGATCGAGTCGACCACGAGGGTGGGACGGTAGGCGAAGTCTTGGACCTCCTTCTTACTGGTGCCGCCCGAGAGTACCAGGACGGTCGTGTAGCCGAGTTGAACGCCGCCGAGGATGTCGGTAGCCATGGTGTCGCCGATGACGACGGTGCGTTCGGGGGGCGTGCCTAGCTCGCGCGCGGCCTCGCACATGGTGATAGGACTGGGTTTGCCCAATGCGAGCGCCGTTCGCCCGGTGGCGGCTTCGATCGCGCGGACGATGGCGCCGCAGCCTGGTCGCATGCCTCGTTCGGTGGGGCAATTGGG
Organism: Myxococcota bacterium; assembly: GCA_048498935.1. Classification (GTDB taxonomy): domain Bacteria; phylum Myxococcota_A; class Polyangia; order Polyangiales; family Polyangiaceae; genus PMG-095. Next base: position 10,837 of record JBEHXA010000040.1, on the reverse strand, counting down.
ATCGAGGTTGGTAGCGATGAGTCGCGCCCCATCGTTGACGAAGGTCACTGCCTTTTCGAGCATCTCCATGCTGAGGGTCTTGCCCTCGCCGACGATCACGTAGTCCGGCCGCTGATCGTCGACCGCATAGCCGTTGCGGTGCAGGGCGTTGAGCAGGCCACCCTCACCAATCACATAGGCGGTGCCGCCTGGGTGCTGCCGCGCCAGAAAGCGAGCCGTCGCCATCGCGCAGGTGAAAACATGGCCCTCTTCTACCTCCATTTCCATGCGACGCAGACGCAAGCGAATGTCGCGCCGCGAGCGCTGGCTGTTGTTGGTCAGAAAGAGGAAGGGGTGGCCCAGCGCCTGCAGTCTCGCGATGAATTCAGCGGCACCGCGAATCGGGCGATGCCCGCGGTAGATGACGCCATCCATGTCTATCAAGAAGCCGGTCTTGCTCGGTGGCATCGGCGCGGTCGGGTCAGTGAGGTTGGTCAACATGCGCGCAGTTTCGGCGCCGCGCATTTCCAGACGGTGTCGGTTTGCGTCGCTGTTCTAACTGCCAGCAGTTAGAGTCGAAACGAACAACGGGGCCTTGGGCGGGTCGCGCGCGAGGTGCCCGCTCCGTTTCAGAGGGGCGAGTCGTCGATCGGCGGATGGCCGGGCGGTAGCGGGTTGCCGTCGGCGTACGGGTTCGGCGGGGCCGAGTCGAGCGGGGGATGGCCGGGCGGTAGCGCCTCGTCGCCGTTGACCGGACCTGGAGTGGCTTTGGGGGCTCGGGCCGCGCTGGCGCCCGCGAGACTGCCGAAATAGATCTTCGGGAAGGTGCGCTTCAGCGTCTTGCTCTCGAAATCGAGCATCAGGTTCGCGCCCGTGATGCGCACCTGATCGTGGAGCCGAACCGTCGCTCGCGGCACGGCTGCCCACACCTCGCCTGCGGCCGTCTTCAAGCGCAGGTACGTGTAGCTGGCCACATCCTGGGTCTCGAGCACTTCACCGCTCGGCTCGCCCACGGAATCAGCTTCAGGCTGGGCCGTCGGGTTACCAGCTTGCTCGGGCACCGCGTCGTCGTCTTCTTCGTCCGACGAATCCGCTTGGCGCGTAGACGTTCGCTCCTCCGTGATCGCCGGAGCCGCATAAATGCGATCCCGCGTCACCGCGAACAAAGCGCTCAATCCGATCACGCCCAAGATTGGCCAGGCAGCCTTCACGCGCGAAACGCTACCATGCATGCGGCTTCCCGGGGCTTGTCTCGGGCCACGCCCGACTTCTGACGATTCCCCCCGGGGGTTGCGCAAGAGAAAGCGCTACGTACCGACCCGATCGACGTTAGGCAGGCGTACGTCGGGTTTGGTGATGGTGCCGGAGCGCAGGCCGCGCTGCATGGCTAGGGAGACGGAGCCGTAGGCGTTGCGCCAGGCGTCGCGGGTGGTGTCGTCCCAGGGCATAGGGTCGAAAAGCTCCAGGCTTTGGACGAGGACGTTGCCGAGCGTGATGAGGTGGTCGGCGCTCGCGCCGTAGGAGATGTGTCGGTTGCCGAGCTCTTCGAGGACGGTGATGATGTGCTCCGGAGAGCGCAGGTTTTCGACGACCAATTGCAAGGCGGCGGCTAGCTTGGCGCGTTGCTGGGTCATGTCCTCGGGGAACAGGGCGCGCAGCTCCGGCTTCACCGCAAAGAGCTGCTCGTAGACGTGCACGTAGAGCTCGTCGGTGCGGGGGCGGATCCGTCCGAGCGAAGCGATCACGCGCGAGGCGCCGTCGGGCGCGTCCGACTTCGGCGGCGCGAGCGAACGGAAGCTGCTGAACACGGCTTCGAGCGACTCCAACGCTTGCACCAGCTCTTGCGCGCTGGCGAAGCGATCTTGCGGGCGGCGCTGCGCTGCGCGTTCGATGACTCTTGCCAGCGCGAGCGGGAAATCCGGACGGATGGTGGCGATGGGCGGCAAGTCGCGCGTCACCACGGCTCGCGCTATTTCCGGAGGCGTCAGGTCTGCGTGCGGGATGGCGCCGGTGGCCAGCTCGTACATCACCAAGCCTGCGGCGAAGACGTCGCAGGCGGTCGTCGCCTGGTCGCCTTGCCAGAGCTCGGGCGCCACGTAGAGCGGAGTGCCCACCAGCATGCCGGTCGCGGTCTTGGCGACGTGCTCGAGCTGAGTGGGGTCGAACTCGACTGGCTCTGCGGAGGGCGGGTTGCTGTCGCTCGGCGCGGCGAGCTTGGCGAGACCGAAGTCCACCAGCTTGATCTCGCCCGAGCCGCTCTCCAAGATATTGGCAGGCTTGATGTCCCGATGGAGCACGCCACGCGCGTGAGCCACCGCGAGAGCGCGCGCGATGCCCAGCCCGATACGCAAGATGTCGGCCCAGCTCGCCGGCACCGGAAAGTCGTCGAGGCTTCGGCCGGCGATGTACTCGTAAGCCACGTACGGGCGCTCGGCCACCTCACCGATGCGATAGACGGCGACGATGTTGGCGTGCTGCAGCCGCGCGACCGCTCGAGCTTCCGTGAGGAAACGGTCGCGCGCCCGCTGTCCCAGGTTCTGGTCGAGAATGAACTTGATCGCGACGGGCCGGTCCAGCGCGTCTTCATGCGCCAGGTACACTCGCCCCATACCGCCCTGGCCGAGCAACGACTTGAGCTCGAATCCGTCGAAGCGAAGCGGTGGCGACCAGTCGTCGCTCGACGTTTTGAGCATTCAGCTCGGCAACGTACCAGAGGCGGGCCCACTTCGGCATCAACGTTGATGCGACTCGGCCGGTGAGGTAGCGACCAGCCGGCCTCGACGCCAGCTCCGATGTAGGTGAGCTGTGCCGCGACGCTGTCGTGCGCCAGCAACAGGTGTGGCCGCTCGTTCGCGGCCAGAGCGCTGTACAGGGCCCAATTGGCGCGGCACATCGCTTGCTGTTGACGCCGGCATGCGCGCGGCGACCCTGAGCTTAGTACTCATCACCCTGCCTGCTTGCTCGCCTGCGCAGCGAGTGGCGGCGGGGGCGGGCATCGGAGGGGCGGGGCTCGTGACTAGCTACGCTGCGCTCGCGTCGATGGTGCCGTCGTGCCGGCAGCAACGAGGGAACAATGTCTGCGTGGAGTACGATGAGCCGACACCGCCGAGCGTTGCGGCGCCGGTCGCGTTTGCCGGCCTGGGTGCAGTGGCGCTGGGTAGCTTGCTCGTCGCCAAAGGCGTGAATCGCAGGCAACCTCCGCCGTCCAAAACGTACATTGCGGTTGTGCTGCCGCCCCAGCCTACTCCGCTCGACACGAGCGAAGCGGTCGGGATGGCGATCGCGCACCTGGTGGTCACGGGCATCGACGGCGACGGCAAGCCGAGCAAACTTCTCGATGTGGACGACGCTCTGATTACGCTGAACGTCGAAGGCACCGAAGCGGAGCTCGCAAACCTGCGCGTTCACACTGCTCCGGATGGCGAGTGGCGTATGCTCACTGCTTGTTATGAGTTCGAGCGCGCGTGGAGGCTCACCGCGCTGGGGACGAACCCCGTGTGTATCCACTAGAGCGGTGCGCTGCGGAGCGGCGCATCACTGAAGATCAGGCAATTCAGCGCTAGATTGTGCGAGCGCCAACGCCGACTTGACAGCATTGATTGCGTACAGTTTTCTCCGCCGGCCTTTAGTTGGAAAGGCGAGGAGGAGAGAGAGTACCGATGGTCCATTTTCCGGTGAAGCTCAGGGACAAGAAGGTGGTGGTTGCGGGCGTGGGCGCCGCCATGGCGCTCGTAAGCGTGGGCGCGCTGGCGGCGACTTACGTGACCTCGGCCGACGGGGTCATTCAGGCGTGCGTCGACAGCAAGGGCAACTTGCGACTGCCGCTCGACAAGGCGTGCAAGAAGGAAGAGCAAGCGATCAGCTGGAACAAGCAGGGTCCGGTGGGCCCGATCGGTCCGGCAGGCGTCAACGGAGCCGTAGGCGCCGCGGGACCGGCCGGCGCCAACGGCGTGCCCGGAGCCAACGGCGCGCCGGGCACTCAGGGAGCGCAAGGCGTGCAAGGTCCGCAAGGCGTTGCGGGGCCTGCGGGCCCGGCTGGGGCCTCGTGTGACGGCGGTGGTGGCGGCAGCGTTCCGACAGCTCCCAGCACCGTGATGTATCTCAAGATCGCCAACGTCCAAGGCGAGTCGATCTCGGATAAGCACAAAGACGAGATCGACGTGGAAGCTTTCGCCTGGGGCCAAGCCAATTCCGGCTCCCTTGCCACGGGCGGCGGCGGCGCCGGCAAGACCACTTTTCGCGAACTCTCGCTGCGTAAGCGCGTGGACAAGGCATCGGTTGCGCTGATGAAGATTGGCGCCACCGGCGAGCACATCGCCAATGCCGTGCTCTATGTCGACCGAGCCAGCGACGGCAGCAACCTCGCGACCATCAAGCTCTCGGACGTGTTGGTCAGCTCACTCGACGTGAACACCGAGAGCGACGGCAAGCCGCTCACCGAAACCGTGGCCCTCTCGTTCGGCAAGATCGAGTTCGCGTACACCGCGCAAACTCGCGACGGCACGCCCGACGCAACTCGCACCTTCGGCTACGACATCCGGACCGGCAGAGCGGACTGACGGCGCTCGTGCCCAGGGGGGGCGCGGCACAGGGGGATGCGCTCGCTACCCACGAGGAGCATTCGCGCTCAGATGTGGAACGGCGCGCTTACGCGGAGAAGCTCGGGGGGGCGTAGTGTGCTCGTGGCTCCGGTTCAGTCGGATGGGTCGACTGGGGGAAACGGGCTGAGATCGTCGACATGCGTGATCTTACCATCGAGCACTTTGCGAACAATGTCCGTCTTACGGAGAAATGCATCTATGGCGCTCGCAAATGTCCGCAAATCGAGAGGGGACGACAAGAACCGGGCTTTGTAGTCGGCGTCCGAAACCAGAAAGGATAGTGCGTGGGCCAGCGATAGCTCCACGAGCAAGCGTTCTGTTGGATCGTGGATGGAGTGGACGAAGTCCCAAGCCTCCTGCTGCCGGAGAAACGCTTCAGACATCACTGCGCTCGCTTTCAAAACAATGCTTTGAGGCCCGACCAATTGGTAACACCGATCTGGCCTTCCACCATACCAAACTGCGTAGCTCCGCCAACGTGGGGCCCACTGAAGACCTGGCCGGCACCGTCGACCACCAGGGTGTGCGTATCTCCGACCCACGCGCGGCCTCCGCCAGCGGCAGCCATCTCTTTCGCTTTCCACACACCATTAGTTGCTGCACCCTCAATCTGGATTAGCAGCGCTCTAGCCATCCCGGCACGTTCGGCCGCGGGAGTTCCCCTCAGGACGCCCATTGCCTCGCCGAGCATCTTGCCGCCCGGACCTGGCGTGAGGCGTGGCACGACGGAACTCGCACCCGCGCCAGCAGGCAATCCCGCCTCGGCATCACCGCAGGCCTTCGCTCCACCCGCAACGGTTGCAAGACCGGTACCTGCCAGGCGCGCGGCTGGGCTCGCCGCGAAGCGGAGGCCTTGAATGAGCGCGGAGACTCCGAGCTCTACTTCTGCCGCGAACATCGCGACCGCGACGAATGGCGAAGCCAATAGACCGTACCCGACGCCGCGCTGAAAGCCTTCGCGGTACGCGGGATCTGCCCAGTCTTCGGGTGAGCCCAGCTCAGACCCGCTGAATCCGTCTCGCCCGCTCGGATCCCTCCAGCGGTACGGATTCTGCCCCGGCCAGCTCCAGAGCGTGCCACCACGCGAGATGAGGCCGTACTCGTCCGGTTGCAAGAACGCCCCGAGCGCAGTGCTAAAGACGCGCGCACGGAAGTCGTAGAGGTTGGGGGCGATGAGCAATCGCCCCTGCCAGCGGAACGGCTGGAAGGGTGCGACGCCACGCACTGTCGGCTCTGCCGCGCCGCCCGGATCGCTTGCCGTGAGCGCTTTGCCGAACGCCGTGTACGCATAGCCACCCAAGTCACCGTGGAACGTGCCGTCGGGGTTGAGGGCGAGGTCTTGGCCCGCGTGCAGGCGCCTGACGTTACCGAGGGTGTCGACCTCGAAGTAGTAGGTAAGGTTGAGGGGTTTATCGAACAGCCAGAGGGGGTGATCGAGGCCATCGTAGATGACGGCTTGTTGGATACCGTTGAAGATCTCGCGCGCGGCGAGGGCGTCGTAGGTGCTGGCGTAGAAAGCGGCGACGTTGTTTTCGGCGCCGTCGTAGAGGTAGGCGCGTGAAGAACGGCGGACCTGGGAGAATTCGGAGTTGATCTGCCAGGTGCCTTCGCCGCGGTTGCGGAAGAGGGAGTCGTAGCTGAAGCGGCGCTCGAGGTTGCCCTGCACGGTGGCTTGCAGCAGGTGCTGGATCCCGAAGTACTTGAGCGTGCTGCCTTGGAAGCTCGACACGCGACCAGCGCCGTCGAGCGAAACTGCGACCCCGCCCAGCGTGGCCGGGATGCCAGCGCTGGCAGTACCGGCGCCGTCGAGGCGCGGGCGGCGGTCGTCCACTGTCTGGCTGTCGTAGACACTGAAGCTGCCGAGCGCGTTGTAGGCGTACGTTTCCACGTGAGCGGGCGTGGTGCTCGCGGGTGGGACGAAGCGTCGTACTTCGGTGACGCGGTCGAGCGCGTCGTAGTCGACCTCGAGCCGCATTTCGGGATCCGTGAGCGTCTTGGGATTGCCCGCAGCATCGTAGGTAGCGGAGTAGCAGCGCTCCGGCGTGCCGTCGGTGTAGGCGTAGCAACGCGAAGTGAGGCGCCCGAGCGCATCGAACATTTGGCGTCGGCTGTGACCATCGGGGTAGTCGAGTCGCGTGTTGCGGCCGACCTCGTCGTAGCCGTAGCCGAAGTTGCCGACGGTGACGCTGGTCCCGTTCGTTCGCGTCGTCGTGAGCGCGCGTTGAGAAACCAAGCCGCGCGCGTCGTACGTAAACGTCTGCCGACCCGCGTGACCGTTGATGGTCTCGATTTGACCGTTGGCCTTGTAGGTGATGCCGGTGGGCGGCGGCGCCGGGAAACCCGAAGCAACCGTGATCGCGCTGCCCGTGAGGCGCCCGCCTACGTCACGCGGGAGCGTTTGCGTGAAGACCGTGCTGGCCCCAATGAAGCTGGAAAGGCTGGTGATGTCGAAGTTGGCGTTCCGCTCCGACGTCATGTCGTAATAGCGATTGACGTTGTACTTGTCGTACGTCTCGATGTTCCGGAGCAGCGGGAAGGGGCTACCGTAGACGTCGAAGCCTCGATTCTCTTCCAAGAACGGGATTTGCGAGCTTCCGAACGGACCGGGGTCGGTCGACTCGAAGGGGATCGCGGTTCGGTCGCTGCGGTATACGAGGCGATTGAGGTCGTCGTGACGCAGCCAGAGTCCCAACTTGAAGGTGGCATCGCGATACAGGTCGGCGCGATCGGGGTTGGCACCCGGGCGCAAACCATTGACGCCTACTTGGTACTGCCCGTCGGCGAGTGCGGCGGTCAGGCTCGTCGGCCCTGGTGAGCCGTTCGGGCTCTGCACGTAAAGCGTCGGCCCCGACCAGCCGCCAGCGGTGGGTCGAGAATAGGCGTACACACCGACGCGATTGGAGGGGTCGGTGGTGGTGGTGACTCGGCCGAGCTGGTCGTAGGTGAACGTGGTCGCACGGCCCTTGCGGTCGACGGCCGAACTGAGATCACCCTGCGGAGTCCAGGTTCGGCGCTCGGTCTCGCCAAGCGGATTCGTGGTCAGGGTCGGGCGACTGGCCGCGTCGTACTCGAAGGCCCATTTCTGACCCGCTTCGAGGTCCGGCGTGATGAGCGAGGTCAGTTGACTGGCCTTGGAGCAAGCGCAGCCGGCATCTTGATAGCCCAGCAGGATCGCGTTGCCGTCGGCATCGGTGACGGAGGTGACGCGGTTGCCCTCGTCGTACGTGTAGGAAGTGGTCGTCGTGCCGTCGTCGGTCAGGAGCGGGTTGCCCGCGGCGTCGTAGTGCACGTCGGAGGTCAACCCTAGGGTGTTGACGGTGCTCGTGAGCTGCCCGCGGTCGTCGTAACCGAGGGTCGTCGTGACACCATGCTCGGTGATCGAGGTCGGCTGACCGTCGACGCTGCGGAAGCCACCTAGCGACAAGCGCCTACCGGTGGGCGCTTGCGAGCTGGCCTGATCGAACTGCTCGATGAGGTGACCGGCAGCGTCGTAGCGGTAGTTCCACGCGACGTACGTGGCCAGGAACGAGCGCTGCGTGATGCGGCCGTCCAGACCGAACTTGTCGGTGAACATCCGCCGATCGTCGGGGTAAAACCCCTTATTGACGCCAAACGGGCGCCCGTAAGTGTCGAAGATCGTAACGGGCCCGACCAGCATGCCGTTGACGAGCGTGTGGCTCATGCGCCGCAACCGGTTGCCGGTGTTGGAGCCGTAGGAGCCCCCCTGCAAATCTGCGGCGAGCACGTTCTCCACGGTGTAGGTGACCCCGTCGGCGACGTACGTATCTTTCAGCGTCACGCCGTCCGGACTGAGCTCGTAGGTGTGCGTGACTCCGCGCGGATCTGTCAGCGAAGCTTCGTAATAGGCGCGCCCGTTGGCCCCGTACTTCGCGCCCTGCGAAAGCGCCGAGCGGATTTGCGTGGTCGCTCCGCCGGGCTTGGTGGCGCTCTGCAAGGTGCCGTCGGAGGCGTAGGTGTAGCTCGACGACTCGCCGTTGGGCTGGGTCGCCGAGACCATGCGGTAGTCCTCGTAGTCGTAGCGGCGAGCCTCGCCGTTCGGGAACGTGACCTCGCGTAGGTTACCGTCGTCGTCGATCACCACGCGGGTGGTGCGACCGGCTGCGTCGCGGACCGAACTGAGCTTGCCGCGGCTGTCGTAGTCGAACGCCGTGCGGCCGCCGCTCGCGTCCTGGACGAAGTCGATGCGATCGGCATCCTTGTAAGTGACGCTGAGGATCGGCTCGCCGCTGCGCCAACGCTGCGCCACGAGGCGAGCTTCGGTCTTGGCAGGATTCAGCCAAGCATAGGTTTCGATGACGTCCGCGGAAGTGTCGACGACCTCGGCGCCCGTTTCGCTGAACGCCATGGTACGCGTCGGAGCGAACTGGCTGCTGAGCGGGGTCGACACTGCCACCACCGTCCCCGCAGCCACCATGACGAACTGGTTGGCTGAAAGCGCGCCCACCGAGCCCGCCTGGAAGGAGAAGTTCAGGGACTTGCTGCGTGCGTTCGCGTCAGTCGCGGTCAGACGTGCGGTCTGCTCGACGGCGTCGTAAACGACCATCGCGCCGAGCCCCGTATCCGACGAGCCCACATAGAGCGAGCCATCCGGCGCCGCTGCGAGTGAGGAGGGAGCGCGCAGTGGCAGCTCGAGCGCTGGTTGACCGCGCCCGATGCCACCCGAGGCCGAGTCCATGCCGCTGCCGACCACGCGTGTCACCGGACTGTCCGGTCCCACTTCGCCGAGCGGGTCCAGCCCCAGCTTGTACACGGCATGTCGGCGGTCATCCGCGACGTAGAGGCCGCCGTCGGGTGCTGCGGCGAGGCCGAGCGGATGCAAGAACAGGAAGTCCTTCGCCAGCGCGGTGCCGCGCGGATCGAACCGCAAGTCTCCGGTCTGGAAGGGCGTGATGTCCACGATGGCGAGGGCCGGATCGTTCAGGTCGATGCGATGGATGACTCGCGAGTCGATGCCGCTACCCTGCGGCAGGGTGCCTTGTGTGAAGTAGGCAAAGCGACCGACCCCGGCCACGTTCCCCGGTCGGCTCGAGCTGAACGTGACGATGGCTCTGGCAGCACCGCCGGCGCGCAGCTCCCAAATCGCGATGGGTGTGACCACCAGGAAGCGCCGCTCGCCGTTGACGTAGGTCACCTTCAGGTCGCGCGGATCCCAACCGTTGAAGGTTGCCGGCGCTATCAGCGTGATGACCTTGGTGTTGGGGTTGACCAACGAGACGCCGGCCCCGTCGAGCGAGCGAGCGATGAAGAGCTCGCCTGTGGTCGGATCGACCGCCGCCGCTCCGTTGCGGCTGGCGAAGGTCTGAATCGTGTCGGGCACCGGATAGGGCCGGAACGTCTCGCGCTCACCGCTGCCGTGGATGATGTCCGCGCTCAGTCGATCGGGCGTGCGATACAGGATGCGGTGCTGCCCCACGCTCCAGCCGGAACCGTACGGGGAGCCGCGCCGGTGCACGGCCAGCTCGTAGCTCGGAAACTCCACCAGGGGTCCCGTCTCTTGGGTCGTGCGAACCGCGCTGCCCGACACGACGCCGCCGGCCGGTGCAGGCGCGGGCGCGGCCACCTGGAAGCCCATGCCGGTCGCGGCACAAGTGCCACCACCACCAGCGCGCGCGACGCGGGAGGACGAGGTTTTGATGTAGCCGGAGCGCATCGGGGACCCGTCCTCGCCATTCGGCAAGGTAACGTTCACGATGCTGGTGTCGTCGGCGCCAGATGGCAGGTCCTCGGTGGTGCTGACATCCTGCCCTAGCAGCGAGAGCGTGCGATTCACGCGCGGGGGCAGTACGACGCCGCCGATAGTGCAGGGCCCGCCGCTACCACCGCAACCGGCCGCCGAACCGCCGCCGCCACCCGGTGACACGCACTCGTAGCGGACTTTCGGCGGGGCCAGGCTCACCACTAGCGGCGCGGGACCGCCCCCGGGCGGTGTGGCGCCGGTGGCGCTCGCGCCGAGCTTGACCGAGCCGCTGAGCGAACCGTCGAAGTTGAAGGAGACGCCGTAGTCGTTGCCTGAGGCGCCGTAGCTAGGCAGGTCAAAGCTCTGCTTCAACCCGCCGTTGTTGACACCGACCGAGCTGCCCACGCACTTCGTGTCGCCCCCGCGATGAGTGTCGGCGCCGTCGTCGATGATCGCGATGAGCTCGCCAAGTCGAGCGGCATTCGCGTCCTTCGGCGAAAAATGCGAGACCTGCGCCGAGAAGTACGTGCCATCCCAAACGGCGAAGCCCGTGTGATCC
>JBEHXA010000039.1:0-23136 GCA_048498935.1 Myxococcota bacterium | reverse complement strand
ACCTCATCAAGCTCGAAGAGGGCTGGAACGCCGCGAAAGACGACTTGTGATCAATCCTCAGACGTGCACGTAGTCATCGAGGTGCCGCTCGAACCTCGTCGGCACCACACCGCCCGCTTCGTGATGCGCGTCTGATTTTCCGCGCCGCTCGGTTGCTCCGCTCCGCCCCCGCGCCCAAGCGAGACCGAGTGCCGCAAACGTGAGCTTCTGCAATTCGAGCTGCGGTTTGGCAGCCCTTGCAATCAGGCGTCGTCGCTGACGCGGTCGAGGATCATGATCTTTTGCCAGATGTTGCGGCTGAGGCCGACGGTGAGGTCTTCGATGTCGCCGGCGGCGCGCAGGGCTTCGGAGTCGTCGAAGCGTTGGACGTAGAGGGCGGCGATCTTGCTGATGATGGCGAGAAGCTCGCTGGAGTAGTCGAGGTAGCGGGCGGTTTGGAAAGCGGTGAGGTTGCGCTCGGGGGACGAGGTCGTGCGCTGGGTGTCGTCGGCTCCGAGCGCGTCGGGATCTTTGGTGAGCTGATGCATGTCGACGACGTGTGCGAAGGAGCGCAGGACGTGCAGGGCTTGGAGCGCGCGGTGGCGTTTGATGCGCCGCTCGATGCCGATCAGGAAGTAAGCGGCGACGCCGACGAAGACCAGGTCGTTGATGCCGGCTTCGACGGCCTGAACTGCTTCGGCGAAGCCGATTTCGCGGGTTTCCGGCTTGACCAGGCTGAGTCCGAGGATCAGGGTGGCGACCAGAATCAGTAACGTGATGCCGACGATGATGCGCACCGAGGCGATCGGTTGCGAAAGCGTGAGCGAGACGCGCTCACTCTCGCGCGCGACGGCGGTGAGCTCGCCCGCGACTTGCCCCAACCCGGATCCGGGGAAGCGCTCTTGAATGCGCTTGCGCAGCTGCTCGGCGGTGTCCGCGATGCGCTGGGGACTGAGCTCGCGATACATGGCGGAGGTCACGAGCTCAGCTGCCGTTCCCCCGGGCTCGCGAGCAAGGAAGCAGCGGCCTCGGGCGTCGTGACCGGCGCTTGGCACGCGAAGTTTCGGCAGACGTAGAGCGCGGCGCGCCCATCGACGAGCGACTTGCCTTCGGCGAGCGGGACGGTGCTGGGACGGGCGGGGTCGACGCGCGCTTCGATGCGGTTGGGCAGGTAAAGGTCGCCCAGGGCTGCGATCAGCTCGGCGTGGCCGTCCGTATCCGGTGTGCCGACCAGAACGAGCTCGATTGAGGCTTCGCTCCAGAAATCGAGGGCGTTTAGGGTGCTGCCGAAGGCGCGCGGTAGGCGCTGCAGCGCTTGCGCATAGCCGCGCAGGGCCTGACTGGCTCGCTCTTCCCACGCGGGTCGCGCGAGGTGACGAGCCAAGCGCAAGAGCGCGTGAGCCGCGATGGCGTTGGGGTTCGGGATTGCGCCGTCGTGACCGTCGCGTACGCGCGCGATGAGCGATTCGTGATCGTGGGCGGTTTGAAAGAAGGGGCCGCCCTCTGGATCGCCGAAGTCACGTTCGATGCGTTCCGCGAGGCGCTCGGCCTGCCTAAGGTGCTGTTCGTTGCCGGTCACCTCGTAGAGGGTGATCAACCCTTGCGCGAGGTAGGCGTAGTCCTCGAGGTAGGCGGCCAGCTGCGCTCGTCCTGCCCGGTAGGTGCGAAAGAGCCCGCCATCGGGGCGCGTCAGGCGCTCACCTAGAAATGCCGCCGCGCGCTCCGCACCCTCCGCGTAGCCACGCTCGGGAAACACGCGCGCTGCGCTGGCGAAGGCCTCGATCATCAAGCCGTTCCAGGCCACCAGGATCTTGTCGTCGAGCAGGGGCGGGATGCGCCGGCTGCGCGCCTGGTACAGAGTCGCGCGGCTCTGCTCGAGCGAGCTTTTCAGGGCATCGGGCGTGATGCCCAGCTCGGCCGCGACCGCTTCGAGCGGGTGCAAGACGCGCAGCACGTTCAAGCCCTCCCAGTTACCCTGCGGCGTCACGTCGTAGTAGGCGTTGAAGTGCGCGGCCGCTTCGCTCCCCACGAGCTCTTCGATCTCGTGAGGTTCCCAGACGAAGAATTTGCCCTCCACGCCTTCGCTATCGGCGTCGGTGGCCGAGTAGAAGCCACCTTCGGGGCTTTGCATTTCGCGCAGCACGTAGTCGAGCGTTTCGCAGGCGATGCGCGCGTACTCCGGATCGCGCGTCGACTGAAAGGCGTCGGTGTAGACGCGCGCGAGCTGCGCGTTGTCGTAGAGCATTTTCTCGAAGTGCGGGACGTGCCAGCGCTCGTCGGTGGAGTAGCGCGCAAAGCCGCCGCCCAGCTGGTCGTACATGCCGCCGTCCTTCATGCCGTCGAGGGTGCGGCGCAGCATGCGGAGCGCGCGCTCGTCGCCGGTGCGGCGCGTGAAGCGGAGCAAGAGCTCCAGGCTTTGGCAGGGCGGAAATTTCGGCGCCTTGCCGAAACCGCCGAAGCGCGCGTCGAAGCTCTGTTCCAGCTGCGCGACCGCCGCACCCTGGCTGGTCAGCGACAGCGCGCCGCTCGGACCCGGTCCGGAGACTTGGCGGACGTGCTCGGTGAGGCGCTGCGCCTGGTCGAGCAGCTCATCGCGGTTGCCTCGCCACAGCTCGTCGATCTTTTGGAGCAGCGTGCGCATGCCGGGCCGACCGGCGCGGTCGATCGGTGGAAAGTAGGTGCCGGCGAAGAAGGGCTGCTGCTCGGGTGTCAGGAAGACCGTCATCGGCCAGCCGCCGCTGCCGGACATGGCAACGGTCGCGCTCATGTAGATGTCGTCGAGATCCGGCCGCTCTTCGCGATCGACCTTGATGCACACGAACGAAGCGTTCATGAGCGCCGCGATCTCGGCGTTCTCGAACGATTCGCGCTCCATCACGTGACACCAGTGGCACGCCGCGTAGCCAATGCTGAGCAAGATCGGCCGATCTTCGCGTTTTGCGCGGTCCAGCGCCTCGGGACCCCAGGGGTACCAATCCACCGGATTGTGCGCGTGTTGCAGCAAGTAGGGGCTGGTCTCGAGCGCCAGGCGGTTTCCGGCGGGCATCCCGGTCTGGCTACCACGCCGCCGCCAGACTGGCGATTGGTCACGCTTGTGCCTAGTGTTGCCGGCACTTGTCCGACACGCGCAGCGACGAACAGCTGATGAGCGCCTACGTGGCCGGTGACGCGGCCGCCTTTCGCGCGCTGTTCGAGCGCTACGCTCCGCTCCTGACGCGCGCGATGCTGCGCGAGCTGTTCGTGCGCGAAGAGGCGAATGATCTCGTTCAGCAGACCTTCTTGCAGCTGCACCGCGCGCGACGCGACTTCGATGCGTCGCAAAAGGTGAAGCCGTGGGTGTTCACGATCGCGATGAACCTCAAGCGCGAGTACTTTCGCCGCAAGAAGCGCAGGCCCGAGCGTTCGCTCGACGCCGAGGGCGCGCCGGAGCCGCAAGTTTCGGCGCGCGGCGCCGAGCACGTCGAGGCGCACCGCACCTTGGCCCGTGTGATGGCAAACCTTCCCGCCGATCAGCGCGAGGTCATCGAGCTGCACTGGTTCGACGAGCTGGAGTTTCCGGAGGTGGCGCAGGTGGTGGGAGCGAGCGTGAGCGCCGTGAAGGTCCGGGCGCACCGCGGCTATGTGCGGCTCCGTGAAGCCTTGGGCGACGGCGTGCCCCTTCCGAATCACCTCGCCACGTCAGCACCTGGTAACCCGCGGAAGGGTCGCGGCATATGACTGTAAAGGCCGTGGAATGTGCTGAAATCCGCAGTGGTTTCGTCAACGGGCAAGTCCCCGAGGGCGCCGCTGTGGCCGAGCACCTGCAAGGGTGCGCGAGCTGCCGCGAGCTGTTCGAGGGCGGGGCGAGCCTGGGGCGCGCGCTGTCGGTGGGTGTGGTCGCGCCGCCCGACGTGGACCAGCTGCTGCAGCGGGTGAGCACCGAGTTGGAGAGCGAGGTGGGGCTGCGTGCACGAGTCCGGTCGCTGCCTACGGGTACGCGACTCGTTGCGCTGGTGGCCGTGGCTGGAGCTCTCGCGGGGTATCAGCTGCTCATGCATCGGCGCGCTGATTTCGCGCAGTACTCGCCCGTTGTGTTTTGGGGTGTCGCGCTGCTGCTGCTGCTCGCGCTCTCAGCGGGCGGGTGGGCCTTGCTGCGAGGCGTGCTGGCTCCGCTCGGCACGCGTGGATTGCGCTGGCCAGTGCTGCTGCTGCTTTTGCCGGCGCTGGTGGCGCTGCTGGTTCCGCTCGGGGCGGGTGGCGCCGAGGCTGCTCCCGACGCTGCTGGGTCGTGCTTCAGTTACGGGGCGGCCGTGGTGGTCCCGGTGTTGCTGCTGCTTTGGCTGCTCGAAAGGCGCGACGCGCCGCCGCTGTCGGTGTTGGTCGCGGCCGGCGGCGTGGCCGGTTTGGCGGCAAATCTGCTGCTGCACGTGCATTGTCCGTCGGTGCAGCTCGCCCATTTGCTGCTCGGCCACGCCAGCATCGGCGCGGCGTGGGCGATCGTTTTGGGGCTGCTCTTAGGGCGGTTTCAGCGCGAGCGTTGAGCGCGGTCGGGGCGCAGGAGCAGCAGGTGTTCGCGGCGCGGTTTGCGGACGAAGGCGCCGCGTGACCCAGCGTGAAAGTGCGGCCGGCCTTGCGAAGCGCGCGCCGTCAGGCTGAGACCCACGCTGGGCGCCAGCTTTGCTACGACGCGTTCGGCGTAGAGCGGGCGCTGGGCAAGGGTCGAATCCGCGATCAGCAGCACGATGCGCCCCTCTTCGGTGAGCCCGCGCTCGAGCGCGGTCAGCGTTGCGCCCAAGTCGCGCTCCCAACGGGCCAGCGCTGGTCCAAAGCCCTCGCCCGAGAGCTCGCGGCGCGAACCGATTTCCAGCTCTTCGAAGTCTTGCGCCGGCAAGCCCAGCCAGCGCAAGCGATCGTCGTGATGCGTGAGGTAGTCGTAAACACCCGGGTAAGGCGGTGACGAGACGACGAGCGTGACCGAGCGCGGACGAAGGCCGGGTAAGCGCCGCGCGTCGCCGAGCGTGCATTCAGCGGTCGGCGCACCGGGCGCGAGGCTTGCGGCGTAGTCCGCGAGCTGTCGGCATAACTCCTCGGTTTTATTGATGAAAAATCGACTCGGCGCACCGGGCGCGACACGCTTGGTCGAAGCTTTGGCGGAGCTGTCGCCGCCCTTTTGGCTGAACTTGGTGAGCAGCGCCGAAAGCACCAGTAATGCCGCGCGCGTCGCCTCGGCATCGGCTAGGTGCCTGATGCCGTCGCGCAAGCCGTCGAGCTCGAGCAGCACGTGGGGTGCGAACTGCTCGCGATCGGCTTCGCTGTAGCGCTGCGTTGCGCCCGCTTTGCGCTCACGTCGCGCGTCCGCGTGAGCGGCGATGCGGGCGGCAGCTGCGGTCAGCGCCTCGATGAACGCGGCGTGGGGTGCGAGCGTCTTCAGCCAACATAGCTCACGTGACAGCGGATTGACGTCGAAGCCGCGAGCCACGCGACCGAGCCGCCGCGCTTCCACCAGCACGGTGGCGCTCCCGCAGAACGGATCGAGCACCATCTGCCCGGGTGCCGACCAAGCGGTGACGAGCCGGGCTGCTGTCTCTGGGTGCATGCGCGCGGGGTAGCTGTGGAACGCGTGCACATCGCGCAGGTCGGCCGTTTCGGTGGCCGGCACCTCGAAAGCTTGGCGCAGCACCTCGACATCCGCCGCGGCGCCCTCGGTCTCGATGTCGCCGCCGAGCTGGCTGAGCGCAGTGCGGCGACCTGGAACAGCTTCGCGAGGGGGCGCGTTCACGGCCGCGTCTTAGCACCGATCGGCGCTGCGGCGACGGCGCCAGGCTACTAGCAGGAGCAGCCCGCTCGGCAGCCAGCCCATCGCACCGTGACCGCCTGGAACGGCCACACTGCACGCCTGCGCGCCGGCGACGGCGGCGGTCTCTTCGGGCGGTGCGCTCTCGGCGTAGAGGGCCGAAACGGCGCCCACATCGGTCGCGCTGAGGGCGCGCTTGTGCGTCTCGCACTGGTCGATGGTTTGGAACATCGTGGCATTCCGCTCGACCGGATCCTCGCCGAGGCCGAAGAAATGACCGGCCTCGTGCGTCACGATGTTCTGCAAGTCGTAGCGATCCTTGCAATCGTCGGCTTCGTCGGCGCCGCGCGACTTGTGGTCGCTGGAATCTCGACGATCTCGATCGTCTGCGCCCTGCCCAGCCCCGGCAGTAGGAAGGACTCCGCTGTCATTGTGCTGCTGCTTCGCTGTGAGCACGCCGACCGGGTAGATGCTGTTGACGATGATGTCCGCTTCGATCACTTCGCCGGTTTCCGCGTTGGCGTACGTGACCGTGATGGCCAGGTCGCGCTCGTGGCCGGGCACGTCGATACGCCCGTAGCTCACCGTACTGAGCCCGTCTTGTTTGGAAATGGAGCTGGTGGCTCCGGTGTCGAACACGAGATTGGGCAGACCTGGCGCGCTCGCCACCCAGCGCCCAAAGGCCTGCATCACGGCGTCGCTGGCGGCAGGGCCCATGCGCTGTAGCGTGGAGTCCAGGTAGACGGTGAGCGCGGGGCGGCGCCAGTGCTGGTGCTGTCCGTTTCTGGACTGTCGGTAGCCGGGGCTGCCGCTGCGCACGTCGCGCACCGTTTCGTCCGCTCCGCCGACGAGGGTGCTGGCGGCGCCCAGCGCGACGAGGCCCAGCGCCGAAAAGAACCACAACCTGCGACGCGCCCCGACGGGTCGTTTTTCCGGCGTCGCTGGGCGTAGTTCCGGCGGCACCGTATTGGCAGCGCTCGGCACGCTCAGCATGCTCGGTTGGAAGCGGATCTCCGGTATCGAAGGCGTGCGAGGCGGCATGGATTCCGTCACAAGGACGTTGAACGACGTCCCCGAGCGGAAGTTGAGCCTCAGTGCGCTCGAACGACTGCCAGGACTTCGTCGTCGCGTAGCACGCGATTTGCAGCGCGGGCGCGCTCCAAAATGCGCGTCACCAGGGCCTCGCTCGGCTCGATGCTGTGCCGACGCAGCCAGTGCACCACGTTGGACGTACCCGACATGTAGCCAATCCGGATATCGTGCCCGCTCGCGAACTGGCTCACCGGGACGAGGCTGTACACGCGGTCAGCGAGCGCTTCGCCCTGGCCGAGTGCCTTCACGATGGCGGCGGCGTGCACGCCGGTCGCGGTGCGAAAGGCGTTGGCGCCGACCAGCGGATGATTGTCGGGGATGCTCACGCCCAGCGCGGCAGCGAAGTGCTCGCTGTACGCGCGCAGCGAGCCCGCGTTCGGCTCACGCCCGGCGAGTAGCGACAGGTTCGCGACCAAGAGCTCGAGCGGTGTATTGCCGACCCGTTCGCCGACGCCCAGCGCGGTGGCGTGGACGCGATCGACACCGGCGTCGATCGCTGCCAGCGCGTTGGCCAGCCCGAGCCCGCGATCGTCGTGGCCATGCCAATCGAGCCGCACCTGCTTGCCAGCTCCAGACACGAGCTCGCGCGCGAAGGCGACCAGGCGGCGCGCGCCGGCTTCGGAAGCCGCGCCGACCGTGTCGCACAAGCAAAGCCGGGTCGCACCGTGCTCGATCGCTACCTCGAACAGTGGGCGCAACGTTTCCGGCGGTGTGCGCGTCGTGTCTTCGGTCACGAACGTGACTGGCAGACCCGCGCCCGCCGCCATGCCGACAGCTTCGCGCGTGAGCTTGGAGACACGTGCGAGGTCCCAACCTTCTGCGCGCCAGCGGATTGGGCTGGCACCCACGAAGACCGAGACTTCGATCGCGACGCCCGACGCTTCGGACAGCTCCAAGATCGGAGCGACGTCGCCCACCAGCGTGCGACCAGCGCACACGGGAAGCAGCGGCAGCTTTTCGTCGCGGATCGCGCGCAGCAGTTGGGCCGCTTCTTCGCGCGCCGCTTTGCCGGCCGCCGGGATACCGAGGTTGACGGCGCTCACACCGAGCCGCGCCATCTGACGTAGCCCTTCTACCTTTTGCTCCAGACTCGGGTTACGGACCGACGGGCTTTGAAGGCCGTCGCGCAGGGTCTCGTCCAGGAGCTCGGTGCGGCGGTTGCTCCAAGTCGAGCTTTCGCCCGAGCTCCAGTCGTGAAAGAGCGGTTCGTGGCTCACCTTCGGCCGCAGGCTACCTCGGGAAATGGCTTGGGACTACCGCCGTCCGTCCAATTCCGGCCTCGGAGCCTGCGCAATGGTGCGGCGAGGATATACTGCAGGCGAAACGATGCTTTCTGAATCCACCCGGCGTGCCATTGCGTCTCGTCTCGCTGATGAGCGCGGACGCATCGTGAAGTCGGCCCCGCTGACGGTGGTGCTCGCGTACCCGTCTCCGTACCACGTGGGCATGAGCTCGCTCGGTTACCAGCGCATCTACCGCGCGCTGCAAGAGCTGCCGGGCGTGTGCGCCGAGCGCGCCTTCTTGCCCGACGGCGCCGAGCGCGCTGGCAGTGAGGTCGAACGCCCCGTGACCTACGAGTCGCTGCGCGGCCTCTCCGATTTTCCGATCCTCGCTTTCAGCGTGGCCTACGAGCTCGAGCTCGCGGGGCTCGTGCGCATGCTCGAGGCTTCGGGCATCCCGTCGCTCCGCTCCGAGCGCGACGGGAACGCGCCGTTCGTGCTCGCGGGCGGGCCGCTCACGTTTTCGAATCCAACGCCGCTCGCGGCCTTCGTCGACGCAGTCGTGATGGGCGAGGCAGAAGGCGTCGTCGAGTGGGTAGTGCAGACCATCGGCGCAAGTCCAACCCGCGCGGCGGCGCTCGAAGCGCTAGCGGCGCACCCGAACGTGTTCGTTCCGGAGCACCACGGCGAGCAACTGGCGAAAATCGCGGCGTGCGACGACGCGCTCTTGCCGGCGACCAGCACCATCGTGACGCCGCACACCGAGCTTTCGAACATGTTTTTGCTCGAGGCCGAGCGCGGCTGCTCGCGCGGCTGCACCTACTGCGTGATGCGCCGCTCGACCAACGGCGGCATGCGCATCGTGCCCCAAGAGGTGGTGCTGGCTGCCATCCCCGAGGAGCACCGGCGCGTCGGGCTGGTTGGCGCCGCGGTCAGCGATCACCCGAAAATCACCGATATCGTCAACGCCCTGGCCGATCGCGGCGCTGAAGTAGGCCTCTCCAGCTTGCGCCCCGACAAGCTGAAGGACGAGTTCGTGGCGGCGCTCCGTCGCGCCGGTTACCGCACACTCACCACGGCCCTCGACGGCCCCAGCGAGCGTATGCGCAACCTGATCGAGCGCCGCGGCCGCGAGCCGCATTACCAAATCGCCGCCGAGAACGCGCGCCGCCACGGTTACGATCGCCTCAAGCTCTACTTGATGGTCGGGCTACCGGGTGAAACCGACGAAGACATCGACGAGTGCGTGCGCTTCGTCAGCGAGCTCTCCAAAACGATCCCGGTTGCGCTCGGTGTCGCTCCCTTTTGTGCGAAGCGCAACACGCCGCTCGATCGCATGCCGTACGCCGGCATACGTACGGTCGACGCGCGGCTCGAGCGCTTGCGCCGTGGTTTGCGCGGCCGCGCCGATGTGCGCTCGGTGAGCGCCAAGTGGGCGTGGGTCGAATACGTGCTGGCGCAGGGCGGCGTGCAGGAAGGGCTCGCGCTGTACCGGGCCGTGATGGCCGGTGGGAGCTTCGCTCACTATCGCGCTGAGTTCACGGCGCTCGGGCACAGCTCGGACGGGCGCGGATACGCCGAGGTCGAAGCGCCGATCGCGCCCGAGCGTCTCAAGCAGCGGCGGCTCAATTTGGCGCCGGCGTCGTCGTGACTTTGGCTTCGAAGACGCGGCCGGTTCCGTAGCGAAACGACGCGGTGCCGGGGTGTCCGGGGCGCGCGCCGTCGAACTTTTTTTGCACTACTTCCGACGTGGGCTCTTCGTCCGGGGAGTCGTCGCGGAGGCGTACTTCGATGGTCAAGCGCTCGCGCCCGGCGCCGTTCGAACCCGAAAGCGCGAATTGCCCAGCGCGCAGCAGTAACAGCGTGCGCTGCACCATCCGCAGCAATGCGCTGGGCGGCTCTGGCTCGCCCGGCCGCGATCGCCAGAGCTCGAGCGGACCGAGGTGACCCTCCGCGTCGACCGAAAGCTCGATGCGGATCGTGCCGACGCTGCCGGCCGGTAGCTCGCGCCACGCGGAGTCGGCAGGAGTCGCGGCCGGGATCGCGCGCGTGAAGGCGTAGCCGAGACGACGCACGCCCGGCGCGAGCCCTTCAGCGCCGAAGGTGCCGGCTGCTGGTGCGCCCGCCACTGAAGCTGCTGGTGAAGCCGCGCCCGCGGGGACGGAAGCGCGCGGAGGGGGCTGAGTTCGGCGCGGTCTCGGAGCGGGGGGCTTCGGCTTCGCGGCTGTTGCTGGCGCAGCCGTCGCGACAGCGGGTGGCGCAGGCTCGGGTGCGGGCGGCTCCGGAAGCGCCGCAGCAGGTTCGGGCGGCGTTACGGCTGGCTCGTCGGGCGGCTCGAGCGAGGTGTCGACTTCAATCTCGCGCTGCTCGGGTGCGGGCGGCGTACCGGCCAGGTTCGGTGAAGGCGCGTCCGTCTCCATCGAGGTCCCGCTCATGGCAACGCTCTCCGGGAGTCGCGCTTCGGGATGAAGCAGTCGCTCGGCCAGCGCGGCGGCGCCCGGTAGCAGTGAGAGTGAGCCGTGCAGCGCCAGCGAAATGGCGGCGAAAGCCGGCAGGCTGCGTGCGATGGGCATCACGGCGCGTCTTTTGGTTCGACAGCGACGCCGACCAAAAGGTTCCGAAAGCTTAGCGCCGGAGCGCTGTGAGCGGAATCACGTTGGTGCCCGGCGCCGCTTCCTCGTGCGCTTCGTCCACGCCCAGCGCCTGACGGAGCCCCACGTCGAACAGGTGCGACGGCCTGACATTGCCGAGCGCCGCGAAAACGTTGGCGCGCACGGTCGGGTTCTCGTCGTTCAGGGTGGTGAGCAGCTGCTTGACCTGCTTGCGCTTGAGGTTGTCCTGCGAGCCGCACAAATCACAAGGAATGATCGGGAATTGCTTGAGCTCTGCGAGCGCGCTCAGCTCCGCTTCGGCGGCGTACACCAGCGGGCGGATCACGACGTTGCGCCCGTCGTCGGAGCGCAGCCTGGCCGGCATGGCCTTGAGCTGCCCGGCGTAGAGCACGTTGAGCATCAAGGTCTCGATCACGTCGTCGCGGTGGTGGCCGAGCGCGATCTTGGTCGCCCCGAGCTTTTCGGCCTGCGTGTAAAGGATGCCGCGACGAAGCCGCGAGCACAGCGAGCAGAAGGTCTTCCCCTCGGGGATCTTCTCGGTGACGACCGAGTACGTGTCCTCCTTCACGATCACGTACTCGTAGCCTTCGCGCTCGAAGTACTCGGGGAGCAGCTCGCTCGGAAACCCCGGGTGGCCTTGATCGACGTTCAGCGCGAACAGCGAAAAGTCGAACGGCGCGCGCTTTTGCAGCTCGCGCAGCAGGTAGAGCATCGCGTGCGAGTCTTTGCCGCCGCTCACCGCCACCATCACGCGGTCACCCGGCTCGAGCAGCTTGAAGTCGGCGGAAGCCTTCCCAACCGCTCCGAGCAGCTTTTTCTCCAAACGATCCATGCCGAAGTTCAGCCCCAATCCGGGTCGATGCCGGCCAGCTCGGCCAGCGACACCGGGTGATAGGGAGGGCGGGGCGTGATGCCTTGGCCCGGGTCGCCGCCGCGCTCAGCCAGCATGCGCGCGCAGGTGGCCAAGCACCACTTGCCCTGACAGTAGCCGGTGCCGAAGCCGGTGTAGCGCTTCAGCGACTCGATGTCGCGATGACCGAGCTCGATGGCGTGATGCAGCTCGTGCAGCGTCACGTCTTCGCAGCGGCAGACGAATTGCTTCATCGCGCTCGGCTCAGTCCGTCGTGGTGAAGTCGCCGCACAAACCAGCGAGCGGACCTTGAGGCTTGCCGCCCTCGAAGTTGACGGTGCAAGCGAGCGGGTTGCTCAGGCTCACCGCCAGGTCCACCGTGAGCGGGCTCGCCCAGCTCCGACCGCCATCGAAACGCGCGCGGATCACGCCTTGCGGGTCGATGAACCAGGTCTCCGGGAACAGCTTGGTGCCGTAGCGGTCGCGCACGATCTCGTTCTCGGAGTCGATCAGCACCTCGAACGGGGGGTCGCCGCCGCCGAGCACCGATTTCATCGTGTCGCGCGCGT
This sequence comes from Myxococcota bacterium, assembly GCA_048498935.1. Lineage (GTDB taxonomy): Bacteria > Myxococcota_A > Polyangia > Polyangiales > Polyangiaceae > PMG-095. The sequence goes on along the minus strand of JBEHXA010000039.1, from coordinate 11,041 downwards.
CGCTCGCGCTCTCGTCGGTGGTGATCGTGACCAGCGCCACGTTCGGGTGCGCCTTGAGCGCCTTGGCCAGGTCGGCGATCGACGGCATCTCTTCCAGGCACGGACGGCACGTCTTGGTCCAAAAGTTCAAGATCACCGTCTTGCCGCGGTAGCTCGAGAGCTTCACCTTGCCGCCGTTGATCGAGGGCAGCTCGAAGTCCGGCGCCATGCGGTTACGCGCCGCATACTCGGGGCGTAGCGCGCAAAGTGAGGTACACGACCGGCGCAGCTCGGAGTCCTTCGCGGTCGACACGAACCCGTAGACACCCACAGCGGCGCACACGATCACGGCAAGCTCGACGGTCTTGGCAAACACAGCTCAGCCTCCTTCGTACTCGCAGCGCGCGTCGCACGTCTCGTGAACGATGATCCGTTCGAGCGAGGGCAGGCTCGGGCGAAGCTGCTCCCACAGCCAATGCGCGAGGTTCTCGCTGGTCGGGTTCTCCAGACCTGGCACCTCGTTCAGGTAGTTGTGGTCGAGCTTGTCGTGCAACGGCTGCCACAATGCGTCGAGCTCGCCGTAGTCGATGAACCAGCCAGTTTGCGGGTTGACCGGTCCGGACACGACCAGCTCGATTTTGAAGCTGTGGCCATGCAGGCGCGCGCACTTATGACCAGGCGGCACCATCGGTAGCCGGTGGGCAGCTTCGAAGCGTTGCTCTCGGATCAGGCGAACTTTCACGGCGGCGGGAGTCTATCATGCGGAGCCGAACGTCAACTCGAGGGCCCGGCGGCGCGCCTTTTGCCGCGATCTGCCCCATTCTGGCGCAACTCACGCCGCGCTCGCGCCACGCCTCGCGACCGCTGGCGCGATGAAAGGCGCACCAGTTCGAGGCCCAGGCGTGACTCATCCATAGAAGGATGTCGCGCGCTCGGAAGCTGCATTTTTCGTCGCTGGCTGGAGCGAGCGAAGCTTCGCTGAGCGGCGCACGCGAAACCGGAAAGCCCCGCGCCATTGGCACGCATAAACTCGGCGTGCCTCTCCGAGTCGTGATTGGGCCCCACGCCGCTTGGGCTCTCGTATCGAGCTTGCTGTTCGTAGCCGGTTGTACCGCTGAGGTGACTGGTTCGATGAACATGCCGCCGTCCGCTACCGCGGGTACGGCGAATGCGGCCGGCAGCGGTAGCGGCGGCACGGGCGGTAGCGGCGGCACTCCTCCCGTTCAGCCCGAAGACTGCGCGGGCACGCCGGCTCCGCGCGCCCCGCTGCGGCGCCTCACTCGCTTCGAATACAACAACACCGTGCGTGACTTGCTGGGCGACACGACCGCCCCCGGCAACGCGTTCCCGAGCGAGCTGAGCGGCAATGGCTTCGGCAACGACGCCGAGTCGCAGCCGGTTGGTAGCGAGCTCGCCAACCAGTACATGCTGGTTGCCGAAAAGGTCGCGGCGGCGGTCACCCAACCGGATCGGATCGCCACGCTGGGCGCCTGTGCGGCACAAATCACCGCCACCAGCGACACCGCCACCGAAACGAGCTGTGTCCGCACCGTCCTCGCCACGCTGCTGCCGAAGGCGTTTCGCCGAGCTTCGGCCGCTGCCGAGGCCGAAGCCTTCCTGGGCGTATTTCAGAGCGTGCGTGCGAGCGCCGACTTTTCGACCAGCCTCGCCACCGCGATCGAAGCCGTGCTCGAGAGCCCGGAGTTCATCTACAAGCCCGAGCTGGGCACGCCGGTTCCCGATAAGCCGCACCTGCTCCGTCCCTCCGGCGACGAGATGGCGACGCGGCTGTCTTATCTGTACTGGGGCTCGCTGCCCGACGACGCGCTGCGTGCAGCAGCCGCGAGCGGTCAGCTTTCGACAGCCGAAGGTGTGAGGGCACAGGCCCAGCGCTTGCTCGACGACCCGCGCTCGCACGAAGTGGTGCGGCAATTCTTCGACAAGCTGCTGCCGATCTCCGAGCTCTCTTCGCTGACTCGCGATGCCGTTGAGTATCCCGCCTACACGCCGAAGCTCGGCTCGCTGATGCGTCAAGAGACGCAGCTGTTCCTCGAAGATCTCATTTATTCAGCTGGTCCTGCCGGCACCTGGCCGACGGCGTTCAACGCCAACTACACCTTCCTCAACGCCGAATTGGCAGATTTTTACGGCGTGCCCGGCGTCACCGGCGAAGAGTTTCGCAAGGTCGACATCACGGCCACGCCGCGGCGCGGTCTGCTCACCCACGCGGGTGTGCTCGCCGGTCCGATCCACACCAATCACGAGAACCCGGTGGTTCGCGGCTCTTTCGTGGTGCAAAAGCTGCTCTGCTTTCCGATCCCATTTCCGAGCGGGGCGATCGCCGCCAAGGTGACGCCGCCGGACCCGAACAGCGCCGCGACTGCGCGCCAGCGCTTCACTCAGCACTCGCTCGATCCGGTCTGTCGTGCGTGCCACAGGAACATGGACCCGGTTGGCTACGCGCTCGAGAACTACGACGTCATCGGCCAGTATCGCACGCAGGAAAATGGCGAAGATATCGACGCCACCGGCCAGACTGCGCTGCTCGGCGATGTGCCGTTCAACGGCGCTGCCGAGCTGGGGCAGCGCCTCGCAGCTTCGCCCGACGCACAAAACTGCTTTGCCACGCAGTGGATGAACTTTGGCTACGGCCGCAGCATGCAAGACGACGAGCTGTGCAGCATGCGCAGCGTGCAGACCAAGTTTGCCGAGACCGGGTACAACATCAAGGAGCTGCTCTTGGCGCTAACGCAATCGGACGCCTTCCTGTACCTACCGGCGGTGCGACCGTGAAGCTCTTGCAGCATCGTAAGCTCGGCCGGCGCACGCTGCTGCGCGGCGCAGGCAGCATCGCGATTGCGCTGCCGTGGCTCGAAATCATGGGCCACGCCGACGAGGCGCGCGCTCAGGCTGCCGGTACCGCCAAGCGCTTTCTCAGCGTGTACACGCCGGGCGGCACCGTGCTGAGCAAGTTCTGGCCCAGCACGGCCACGGACCCTTCGTCGAGCCCGATCCTCACGCCCCTCGCGCCGGTAGCGCAAAAGCTGCTGGTGCTCGAGGGGCTCGACTACAAGTGCAAGGATGGCGAGCAGCACCAGGCCGGCATCATCGCCTTCTTGACGGGCAGCAAACAGACCGGGTCGCCCGGCAACTACTCGTCATTTCCGTCGATCGACCAGGTGATCGCGACGCGCATCTCCAAGGGCATCAAGGCCAAACCGAGCCTGCAAATGGCCGTGCGCTGGGCCACCGGCAAGAGCAAGGGGTTGCTGCACCCGATCAACTCGGTCAATTTCGAGGACACGGCGGCGGTGTCGCCGATCCCGCCGCTGCTCGATCCGCAGGCCATTTTTACGAACTTGTTCGGCGCGCTCGACCCTGGTCAAGCGGCGGCCGTGCAGGCGCGGGTCGCGCGGCGCAAGTCGGTGCTCGACTTCGTCGACAAGCGCTACGACGCCTTGTCCAACCAGCTGGGCGCCGCCGACAAGGCGCGCCTGCAAGACCACCTGAGCAAGATCCGCGACATCGAGCTCGGCCTCGACAAGACCATCACCGAGACCGGCGTGTGCAAGCCGCCGACGCTGATCGACACGAGCAAGTACAACTACGCCGCCGGTCTGGAGCTGACTGAAGCCAACCAAAACATGGTGCAGCAGAGCGCGCTCGAGACCGACAAGCTCATCCCCGCCGTCGGCAAGCTGATGATGGACATGATGGTGATGGCGCTGGCCTGCGACATCACCGCGGTCGGGTCCTTTCAATGGTCCGACACGGAGGCGAAGCACACCTTTCCGTGGCTCGGCCTGCCCGACCATCACCATTTCTATCAACACGACGGCGGCTTTCAGGCGGACCAGTGCCAGCAGATTGGGACCTGGTACTCCGAGATGCACCTGTACCTGCTCCAGGCGATGGACCGCGTCGACATGGGTGGCCACTCGCTGCTCGACGAGAGCGTCGTGATGTTCGGCTCGGAGCTCGCGCATCCGCCCGAGCACACCGCGACCAGCATTCCGCTTTTGCTCGCGGGCGGGGGCGGAGGCTTGAAGGGCGGCCGACACTTGAAATACGGCGGCCGCTCGCACAACGATTTGCTGGTCGGGGTGCTCAACCTCTTCGGTGATACCCGCACCAGCTACGGCCTCGAAGACTACAACACTGGCGCGCTCGCCAACCTGACTGGCTAGCGCTGGCCGCTCCCCTGGAGCTACGCTCCGCGCCGGATGCTCTCCCGGTCAACGCGCAGCTCGCGCCTCTTCAGAGGTGCGCTCCTCTTCGGGCTGGGAGGCTTGGCCGGTTTTGGGGTGCACGTGCTCGTGGGTTGGTACACGCGTGGAACAGCGCCCACTCCGGCTAATGCCGGCTCGCTGGGGGCGTCGTCGCTTGGCGCGGCGCCGTCCGTCGTGGCACCCCTCGCCATCGCTCCGGGGATGGCTGAGCTACAGCTGCCCAGCGCGCTGCCCGACGTCGCGCCGCGTTTGAAGATGCAGGCCCAGCTCGAGGCTGGGCAACTGCTCGAGCGGGCGCACGCGTTGCTCGCCTCCAAGCCTGCCGCGGCGCTCGAGCTCACGCAGGAGCACGACCGCGAGTTCGAAAACAGCCCGCTGCAAAGCGAGTCGGACTCGATCGCGGTCGAGGCGCTGATGGCGCTCGGTGAAGTCCAAGCGGCGCGGAGTCGCGCGCGCCAGAGCCTGGCTCGTCAGCCGAAAGGGCCGCACGCCGCTCGCTTGGTCGAAGTCGCCTCTCTCAAGTGAGGGCGCCCGAGCGCTAAAAAAGTGTCGGACCCCCAATTGTGACTTTGCAGGTCCGGCACCACGCTTCGGCCCATGAAGCCCGCCCAGCCGATTCGCCTGCACCGTCATCCGTTTTCGGGTCATTCGCATCGCGTCGAGCTGCTGCTCTCACTGCTGGGCTTGCCGTACGAGCTGGTGCAGGTCGACTTGTTCGCGGGCGAGCAAAAGCAGCAGCCTTTTCTGGCCAAAAACATCTTCGGCCAAGTGCCGGTCATCGAGGACGGCGAGCACACGTTGAGCGAAAGTACTGCGATTTTGCTGTACTTGGCCGAGCGCTACGACGAAGCGGGCCGCTATTGGCCGCGCACGCCGCAAGGCAAAGCGCAGGTGGCGCGCTGGTTTTCGGTTGCGGCGGGGCCTTTGGTTTCGGGGCCAGCGCTCGCGCGCCAGGTCAAGCTGCTCAAGCGCAACCTGGATTACGACGCGGCAGTCGCCACGGCCACGCGCCTCTTCACCTTGCTCGAGGCTGAGCTGAGCCAACGCGCGTTCTTGGTGGGTGACTCTGCTACCCTCGCGGACGTGACGTTCTATGCGTACGTCGCGAAGGCTCCCGAGGGTGACATCTCGCTCGAGCCGTACCCGAATCTGCAGGCCTGGCTTCGCCGCGTCGAGGCGCTGCCCGGCTTCGTGCCGATGCCGGCGGCGCAAAAGCCCTAGTCAGGGCGCGCCAGCGCTGAGGGCGCCGTCACAGTTTCTTGTAGTTGCCGGTGAAGGGATCTTGCCGGCACGCAAAGCTCGGCTTGTCGCTGCCAGCAGCGAGTGGCCGCACCTGGCCCGAGAATGGGTCGCTGAAGCAGCGCAGCGTTTTGGGTGCGGCTGGCTCCGGAGCGGTTGCCGGCTTGGTGCTCGTGGCCGGCTTGGATTCGGTTGGCGTGACGAGCTTGGGCTCTGACGCGCTGGTTGGCTTGGGCTCGGTTGCCTTGCCGGGCCGGGCCGCAACTAGCGGCGGAGTGGCTGCCGTTGTCGTCGCTGTGGTTGCTGCGTCCGTCGAGCTCGCTGGGCTCACGGCGAGCGAAGGCGCTGCATTCGCTGGTGGGGCGCTGGGCGGTGCACTGGCAGCCTTGTCGGCCGTGACCTCACCCTTGGGTGGGCGAAGTAGCAGCAACGCTACGACTACCCCACCGAGCAGTAGCGTGGCCGCGAGCAACACCCACGGCAGCGCGCTGCTCCCACCCCGGCGTGCCGGCACCTCCAACGGTTGCGCCGTTTGCAGCGAGGACGAGGACGACACCGCCAGCACGGCTCCGCTCGAACCCATACCTGAGGGGTGAGAGCCGATCACGGCAGGGTTCGAACCCATGACCGCCGGGTTCGAGCCCAGTAAGGCCGGGTTCGACGCGAAGACCGGTACCGTGCCACCCACCAGATCGCGCAGCGTTGTCGCCAGCTCTTGCGCGCTCGTGAAGCGCTGCTCGGCGTCGCGGTTGGTGCCGCGCGCGAACCAGGCATCGAAGCCCGGCAGCATCAAACCCTGGCTGGAGGGCGGCGCGACCGGGCGCGCGCAAATATTGAGCAGCAGCTCGCCGAAAGTGGAGCCGTCGAACGGCCTCACGCCGGTCATGCACTCGCTCGTGATCACGGTCATGGCCCACAAATCGGTGCGAAAATCGACCGCGCGTCGTCCCTCGACCTGCTCGGGGCTCATGTAATACGGCGTACCCATCGTGACGCCCGTGCGAGTCTCCATGCCGCCGAACTGCGCTTGCGGCGTTTTGGCGATCCCGAAGTCGAGCACTTTCACCAACTCTTGGTCGTCTTCGCGCACCAAGAACACGTTGTCCGGCTTCAGGTCGCGATGCACGATGCCGGCGGCATGAGCGCGACCGAGCGCGCGCGCCACCTGCGTGATGATCGCGAGCGTGCGTTGGGGCGGTAGTCGCTTCTCCCGCTCGAGGCAGCTCGCCAAGCTCTCCCCCTGCAGCAGCTCCATCACCAGAAACGGCGTCGCCTCGTGCAAGCCGTAGTCGAGCACTTGCACCACGTGCGCGCTGCGCAGCGACGCGGCAGCCTGCGCTTCACGGCGAAAGCGCTCGGCGCCCTCCGGTGTCGCAGCAATTGCCGGGTCCATGAGCTTGACCGCGACCCAAGAGCGCAACGCCAGATGCTCGGCGAGCCAAACCGAGCCCATTCCGCCCTTGCCGAGCTGGCGCTCGAGGCGGTAGCGACCGGCCAGCACGCTCTGCTGCATCGCGAATACCCTGCCTCGCCTGGGCCGCGTTGTCTCCGCAAAAGCGCGCGACTACGCTCCGCCGCCATGCAGCTCTTGTCCGGATTCCGGAACGTGGCCTTCGTCGTGATGCTAGGCGTGGCGCTTGGGGCAGGGTGCGCGCGCTGGTCGCCTGCCACGGCTCACGACGTCCCCACCCAGGTGGATTCGGACGCGAGCTATCGCACCGCGCTCGAGGTGGCCAAGGCCCAAGAGTACACCGTGGTCGCTCAGGACCCGGCGACCAAGCGCATCAGGCTCGAAGCCAAGCACACGAGCTCGGACGCCGCGAAAAAGTCTTTCATCGACGTGGAGGTGCTGGCCGGCGCGGTTCGCCTGAGCGGAAGCGGTTACCTGGCGCACGACGGGCAAGTGCATCGCGCTCTGTCGCGTGAGCTGTCATCGCTCGAAGAGACCCTGAGGGTGCGTCTTTCGGGTGGGACGCCGGTCGCGACGGCGAGCGCAGCGCCAGTCGCTGCAGCCGTCCCGGCAGCGTGGCTCGAGCAAGCGAGCGACACGCGCACCTACGGAAACGCAAGCCTCACGTGCCTGCCCGCCAAGATCCCGACCGAGCACCAAGCTGCGCTCAGCCTTCAACTCTCCAACGGTGAGAAGGCGGATTTGCAGCTGTCGATCTTGTACGCGCCGGAGCTTTGCCGCTCGTGCAAGGTGAGCGGCGGTTGCCCGGCGCTCGGCATTGGTGACCCCGATCAAGCCGGCCGGCTCGCGCAGCGCCTGCAAAAAGGTGAGGTCGCTGCCAAAGCGACCCTGTTCGATGGCACTACGCCGGTTGCGACGATCGATCTGTCGCGTCATGGTTCGATCGTGCAGGCAAGCAGCGACGTGAAGAGGTAACCGGCAGCATGCTTCGGAGGGGGACGGGGTGGGGGATCACCGGGGTACTCGGCGCGCTGGTCCTTGCGATCGCGGGCTGCGGGGCGCGCTCAGGGCTTCTGATTGGAGCCGACGGGGCGGGCGGAGCTTCTGCGGTTGCGGGTAGCGGTGGGCGGTCACCGAGCGAGGACAGCGCGCGCGGCGGCAAGGCTGGCGCTCCGCCAAGCGTCGAGCCCACGCCCAAGAGCTGTGCGTCCAATTGGGCGCTGTCCGAGGCTGTTTCGACGTCGATGGGTTTGCCTGGGTTCACCAACGAGGCTGCAGTCCAAGCCGCTGACCTGACTGGCGACGGTGTGCCGGAGCTCGTGACACTCTTCAAGACGTCGGACAGCGACCTCGACCACCCCGACAACGTCCTGCGCTTCGATCGCGTGCGTGAAAATGGCTATCAAGTCACCGCCAGCTACGCGGACTACAGCACGAATGGTAGCGACCTCGTGCTCGGGGATTGGAACAACGACGGGCTGCTCGATGTGTTCGTGGAGCACGGGGTCGACGTCACTTGGCTGGAAGGGGATCGCAGCCGGGGGTTCAAGCCAGCGCAGCTGCTCGCCACCGGTCGTAGCGACAGCGGCGGGCAGTCTCCCAGGCGTGTGCGCGTCGCAGATCTGGACCGCGACGGGCTGCTCGATGCCACGCTGGCGATAGGCACTTCCGCCCAGCTCGTGACGCTCTACGGCGACGGGCGGGGCGGTACCCGGATCGTCAGGGTTTTAGACCCCATTGTCGGGCCGATCTTCGACTTCGGGCTGCTCGATATGAACGACGATGGCTTTCTCGATGCGATCGGGGCAGAGAGCGGCCAAATCTCCATTCTCCAGGGGAGCGCGGTGGGGTTCGAAGCCGATGTTGCGTCGCCCGTCCCCGTTGGTTGGGGACGACGCGCTTCCGTCGAAGTCGGTGACATCGACGGAGATGGCAAGCCCGACGTAGTCGTCGCTGGGGCAACGAGCGAGGCCTCCGAGCTCACCTTGCTACGCCGTCGAAGTGGCTACGCGGTGGAGCGTGTCGACACCTACGCGAATGCGCAGAGCTTGGCCATCGCCGACGTCACGGGCGACGGTCTCGAGGACGTCGTGGTTGCGCACGCCGGTCTCGACAGCACCAACGGTCAGGTGGGCTCGAAGCTGGGCGTCTACGTGCAGTGCGAGGGTCGCCTGCTACCGGAGAGGCTGTTCGCCGCGCCGCTGGTCGACCACTATTCGCATTCCGCGCTCGCGATAGCGCAGCTGAATTCCGACATGTGCGCCGATGTCGTGCTCGGCGATCCTGATCACGGCCTCGTCTTCTTCTTCGGTTCGGGCTGCGGACCGTAGCGCCTCGGCGCGCTAGTTGGCCGAAAACGCGACGTCGAACGCCGACTTCGCCCCACGGCGTGGCGCGTGCAGCGCGTCGAGCACCGCGACAATCTCGGTGAAAGGTGCGTCGTTGGGGACGTGTAGCACTGCGTGATCGAGCTTCGGGTCGCTTGCGGCGCGGTGCTCGCCTTGAGCATTCCACTGCTTGATGATCGCTTCTTGCAAGGCCGGGTAGCGCGGCTCGCCCTTCACCTCGATGGCGCTACGAGGCACGCTTTGCGTCTCGAGCACCAGCGCGCCCCGCTGCCAACGCAGGTCGAAATCGTTCGCCCGCGCCACCACATGGAGCTCCTTCGGCGGTTCCCCCACCGGCCCCAGCTCCGCGCCCGGTACCTTGCCGGTCGCCTCGATGCGCGACAGCTGCGTCCACACCGCCGTGACCATCAAAAACGCGATCAAACAAACCATGAAATCGATGAACGGCACCAGCGGGAGCCCATGATCCACGCTGCGCCGCCCACGCTTGTGCTCACCGACCGAAATCCCGACTGCCATACAGCTTCGACAGGCTCGCCGCCGAAGCCTTGGGTGGCACCGGTCTGACACAGGAAAGAAAAAGATCCGCTGCGTCTTTCGGCTTTCCCCTGGCCTTGAGTCCAAGAGACTTGGAGTCCCCCATACGGGAGCACTCGTAGCCATCGTCTGGGATGCCAAATCGATATGAGGCTTCGAGACCTCTATTGGGACTCACGCATCCTGGAGGCGGGAGTAGAGCATTTGGCTCTTGGCAACTGTCGCACTAGGCTGCGCTTACCATGAGAGCGCGAATCATCAGAGCGTTGGGCTGCGGTTGGCTAGTCGTTGCGCTGTGCGGTGCGTTGAGTGCCGGTTGCGACGATAGCGACGACGGCAACGCTGAAGAAACGCCTCAGGAGCTGACGGACTTCGAGCGCGGTACCATCGTTGATACGCGCTGGGACGCATGTGGTGTGGAACGGTGGCGACCTCTCTCGGTCCGTCAGTCGATGGGAATCATGATCACGACCAAGCCCGATCTCTACGACGAGGAATTCGTCGAATGCGTGCTCGCTGCCAAGATTTGCAAGGAGGTTGTCGCCTGCAACCTGCACTTCTTGATGAATGACGACGATCTAAGTCACTGGCCGGTATGCGACGATGACGAGTCCTCCGGTCACTGCGATGGCGACGTCGTCAAGTACTGCACGACCGATGACGATCTCACTTGGCACGAGGTTTCGTACGACTGCAAGCTCGCGGGAGCCACCTGCACCGAAGGCGTCGACCAAAGCGATCGCACTTGGGCGGATTGCCTGGCTCCCGTGGAGCTTTGTGACGGCAAGGACGAGTCGTACTGTGATGGTACCAAGGCTGTGATTTGCGGCACCGACCCTAACAGGAATTTCCACAACGCCGGGGTTTTCGACTGTGCGGACGCCTTCGGGTCCGAGTGTGCTCGGAACGACCAAGATCAGGTCCACTGCGAGGGTCCGAACATCACCGAATGGCCCTGCGACGACACCGTCGACAACGATGACGACGGCCTTTACGACTGCGACGACCCTGACTGCTCTGCGGAATGCGACTAGAGCGGTCGGTTCTAGCTAAGCTAGCTGGCGTTGGTGCCGCCCGCTTCGGAATTTCTGACCACTTTCTCGCCCGTGCGAGCCACCTAGAGGGCATGCGCAGCTCTCGTTACGTTGGCTTTCAGCTCTTGATGGTGCTCGCCGGGGTGACCATCGGCTGCGGATCGGAGAAAAGCGGCGGAACTGGCTCGACTGCCGGCGCTGCCGGTACTGCCCACATGGGCGGTGCTGCGGGTGTGGGGAGCATCGGAGGTGCGACGGGTGCTG
>JBEHXA010000038.1:0-23160 GCA_048498935.1 Myxococcota bacterium | reverse complement strand
TCGGCGCCGCAGCCTTCGCTGCAGAAGGGCACCCGAGGTACCTCTAGCCAGCACTCGCCGTCGGTCTTGGTCGTCTCCCAAATGATCGTCGGTGGGGTGGCGCCACCGTTCACTTTGCCGAGCACCGAAGTGCGCAAGGTGTCGGGGGCGTCTTCCGGCGCGCTCAGCTCCACCTGAAAAGAGCCGACGACCAAACCGGGGATAGCCGAGCTACCGCCGGTTGCGCCCGTCGAGCCGCCCGAGCTGGTGCCGGCCGAGCCGCCAGGACCAGAGCCCGCTGAGCCTCCAGTGCCGGAGCTACCGCCCGAGCTGTTGGGAGAGCCAGGATCGGGATCGGAGCCCGAACAACCAACCAGGGTCGCCAGCAGCCCGAAACTGCACGCTAACCCTGCAAAATTGCTTCGCAGTCGCTCAATTGTCATTGTTTCGTGACTTTTCATCGGTTTGGGGGCGCCGCGAGGCCAAATCGATCAGTTCAGTCCCAAGAAAAAACGCGACCGGGGTATCGGACGGGCGGCTGGCACGCGGGTTGCGATCAACCCGATGATGACTCAAGCCCCGGCCCGCAACCAGAAGTCGCCGCAAACGGTGTCGCACCTACTGTCGCTACTCCGCGAGTTCGACAGCGCGACGCTCATCACTCGCGCCCGCGGGGGCAGCTTGCACGGTCGTCCGATGTCGGTGGCGCAGGTCGACGACGACGTGACCATTTGGTTCATCACGAGCGTCACCTCGGCCAAGGTCGATGAGGTGGCTGAGGATTCTCGCGCCATGGCGACCTTTCAAAGTGCGACGCGCTTTCTTTGTCTCAATGGCAACGCCGAGCTCAGCTTCGATCGCGATCGGATCCGCGCCTTGTGGAAAGACTCGTATCGCGTCTGGTACCACGGTGACAGCGATCCGGACATCGTGCTGGTGCGCTTGACGACCTTCGACGCCGAGTACTGGGACCGGTCGGGCCTGCAGGGCATCAAGAGTGCGCTGCAGGCGGCTCGAGCGTACGTGACGGGTCAGCCTCTCGAGGTCAAGCCCGAGTACTCGGACGATGTCGAGTCGCACGCCAGGATCAAGCTGTGGGACCCGGCGGAGTCGAGTGAGTGACGCGAGTTTCGGGATCGGGGCTGCGGGAGTCCACGCGGCGATTCGCTACTTCCGAGGCAATTGTGCTCAAGGCGCGCGAATAATTGCCGATTGGTCGAGCCTTGGGGCGAGGCACGTTCGTTGCTCGGTGCGCGGTATGAACAACGAAAAGGGCCATTCCGTTTCACCTCTGGCCAAGGTGGCTCGCTGCTTTTCTTTGGCGCTCGCGGGTGCCGTCTGCACCGCGCTCGCTGCGCCCACGCTCGCCCAGGCCTACGACTCGGACGAAGGCTCGCGCAGCCGACGCGACCGCGACGGCACGCGCACGCACATCGCCGTCGACTTCGACTTCGGCGGTGCGATCGACGAACCAGGCGCCAAATCCGGCGGTGGCGGTGCGATCCGACTCGGGCAGGAGCTCGATCTGTTCCTGGTGTCGCTCACGCCAGAGCTCGGCGGCAGCTACCACAGCTTCAGTGGTGACGCCGACAACCGACTCTACGCGGGCTTTCTCGGAGGCCGGCTCGGCTTCGGCAAGATCATCGAGCCGTCGATTTTTGCGCACGTCGGTGTCGGGCACTTGAATGGTGTCGGCTCGCGCACCGCGCCGCTCATGGACGGCGGCCTCGCGATCGACCTCACCATCTTGCCGCTGATCGACTTGGGCGTGCACGGCGGCTACAACGTGCTCTTCGCGCGCGCGGACAGCGGAGCGCTCGATTTCTATACGCTCGGCGCGCACGCTGCTCTGGTGCTGTAGAGAAAGAAAGCCCTGAAGCGCGTTGCTTCAGGGCTTTCTCGGGGCTCTCAGGCCGGCTGGGATCAAGAGAGCGAGCGCTTGACGGCCTTGATCGTGTCGTGCGTGCGGCGCTGCTCCGGCAAGATTGCGTACTCGATCAGCTGCCTGGCGCTCGGTTCGAGGCTGTCGAGATCGCGCAGGTAATCGTCGCGCCCGTGGTCTTCACCCTCTTCGAGCGCCGCTACTGCGGCGCGCTCGCTGATGGCGGCGGCGCTGCGCTCGATCATGCGAACCAGCGACCCCCATGCGCCCGAGCTATCGGCTGGATCGCCGCCGCGTCCCAAGATCGCCTCGGTGAGCAGGCGCGCGCGCTCTTCGTGGGAGCGCTCGCACTGCACGAGCGTCCCACGGTGTTCGGTTTGATCGAGGCGATCGAGTGCCAGCCGATATGTTTCAGCGGCGGAGAGCTCACCACGCAAGAACGAGTTGAGCTGCGAGATCGTGTCGGAATGGTCCTGATTCGTATGCGTCTGCATGATTTGCTCCTTGTGTCGCTCTGCCCAGGCCAAGGCACCGCAGGCATTGCCGAGGTGACTGCACGAACCGGACCAGCAGCGCGGGTACTTGGCACGGCCTCTGCTTCAATCACCGCAGGCTCTTCAGCCAAGGAGTAAGGTCGTGGAAAACTCGACGTTCGACATCATCGGTATGGCCAAACGCGTGGACGCGCGAATCAAGCGCAAGCGCGCGGCTCGCTTGCTAGGCGGCTCGGCACTCGCAGCGATCGGCATCGTGCGTGGTGGCTTGATGGCCCCATTGTTGATTTTGAGTGGGGCCATGTTGCTCATGCGTGGCGCGACCGGTAAGCCGCTGAAAGAGAGCGCGCTGCGCATCAAGCATTGGCTCGTTACCCCGCGCCGTCACCACTTCGGCGAGGGCAAGCGAGACCTCGTCGACGAGGCTTCGTGGCAGTCGTTTCCGGCCAGCGACCCTCCCGGGTACGCGCCCGGACACGTGATGCCTGCGCGTTAGCGCGGGCCATCGCTCAGCGCCCCGACTGAAACTCCGACGTCACTTCGTTGGGCGGAGTTTCAGCGGGAGCGATGGGCTCCACCCAGCGGATTCGCTCGTGCTTGACGTCGTCGTACCAGGTGCCGCGCGCCAACATGAGTCGCCCATCGCGACGGTACCAGGAACGCCACGGGGCGAATCGGCTCGCGGGAGGCGGCACGACCCAGCCGCCGCGCCGCCAGACGAACGACTGGCCGTGATACAGCCACTCCCCGTCGAGCCACACGACACCGGCTCGGCTCGGTCGCTTCGGAACCGTTTCGGCGAGCGCGGCAGGCGGCGGATAGGGGACTTCGACGTACGCTCCGAGGGGGTGCTCAGTGAGCGCAGGCGCGGGCAACGAGGCGCCGCACGCTGCAGTCAGGAGGCCGGTCACGAACGCAATGCGCAGCATGTGGATGGCCCGTTGCTTGCACCCCGCATGCCGTGCATCGCGAGCGACCCGGGCTGCTTTCATTGGCCGCTCGGTCGTGCTGGGTGCTGCTGCTGTGCGCGAGCTGCTTCGCCTGCACGCGGGCACCGTCGCAACGCTTCGATCTCGAGAGCCTGACCGTGACTGGTAACCAGCACATCGACGACGACGAGCTCCAGGAGCGCATCGCGAGCCGCGAGACGCCCAAGTTTCTCGGCCTGTTTCCAGGTGTCATCTACGACTACGAGGTCTTCAATCGCTTCGTGCTGGAGCGAGACCTGCAGCGGATTGAGCGATTTTATCGGTCGCGCGGTTACTACCAGGCGCGCGCGCGGGCAGCGCACGTCTTTAGGTCGGGGTCGAAGGTCCGCGTCGAGATCGTCGTCGAAGAAGGCGCGCCGGTGCTGCTGCGGCGCATCGACGTGCACGGCCTGGATGGGCTGCCGGCCGACGTGCGCAGGCAAGCGCTGAGCGCCGCGGAAGACGAATTGCCGCTCGAGGAACCCTTCGAAGAGGAAAAACTCGAGACTGCAGCCAAGGCCGTGGCCCGAGTGCTCGCCAATCGCGGGTACGCGCAGGCAGTCGTGCGCAAGAGCGCGGACGTGAGCCTGCCGCAGCGCCAGGCCGCGGTCGGCTTCTGGGTCGACGCGGGGCGAGCGGTCGAGCTCGGTGAGATCCAGCTCGTGGGGCTGCAAGATCTGCCGGAGGACCGCGTGCGTGCGGCTCTCGATCTCGAGCCGGGCACTCCGTACTCTCAGAGTGAGCTCGACGAGGCCAAGCGCGCCTTGCTCGATCTGGGAGTGTTCAGCTCGGTCGAGATCGAGCCGCAAGTCGACGCTGCGGCGCCGGGCCCGAACGGCAAACCGCGCGTCCCGATTCGGGTGCGGCTCGAGAAGGCAAAGCTACGCGCGATCCGAGTGGGCGGTGGTTTGCTCGTCGATACCCTCAAGAGTGACGTGCATCTCACGTTCGGCTGGGAAAATCAGAGCTTTCTCGGCGGGATGCGCAAGCTCGAGTTGGAGGCAGTGCCGGGCGTGGTGCTGTATCCGACGCGCTTTCCAACATTCCAGGCACCTCAGCAATTGCTGCCCGAGGGCAGGTTACGAACCGAGTTTCGTCAACCCGGTTTTCCGACGGGTCGCTCGAACCTGCTCGTGAAGGGACAGGTGGCCGCCTACCCGGTGCTGCTCACGAGCGAACCCGACACCGAAGCTCCCATCCTGGGTTACCTGGACTACCGCGCTGCGCTCGGCGTCGAACGCACGTACTACCGCCTCTACAGCTACCTGTCGCAGAACCTGCAGATCAACGACCCGTTCGTTTACAAAGGGGTGAAGGATCCGGCGCTCGATCGCGTGATCATTTCTTACCCGGCGCTTTTCACCACGCTCGATCTGCGAAATGATCCGATCCACCCTCACCGCGGTTTCTGGCTCGGAAATGAGCTGGAGGTGGCGGGCCTGGGCGGCGATGCGCGCGACCTGAAAGTGCAGCCCGAAGCGCGCGCCTATTTGCCGATCTCGCGGCGCGTCACGCTCGCGGCGCGCGGTACCGTTGGTCTGTTGTTTGCGCAGAACTATGGAGACACCGTGGAGAGCAACGCGCTCACGGGCTCGCCGGGGGCCGGCGTGGATAGAAAGAGTTGGGTGCGCGATATCCAAATCATGTTTCTGCGCGGCTTCTTTTCCGGCGGATCGGGCTCCAATCGCGGCTATGGGTCGCGCGAAATCGGGCCTCACGGCGTCGTGCCGTTTTACAATCACGGCCAATCGTCGGCCGATCCGGACGTCGACTGCACTTCTGGCAGCACTAGCTACGACCCGGCGGTCTGCGACCTGCCGCTCGGCGGCTTCACGCTGTGGGAGGCCGGGCTCGAGCTGCGCTACCCGTTGATCGACGCGCTCAGCGGTACCCTGTTCACCGACGCGAGCGACGTTTCGCCGCGACCCTTGTCGTTCCGTTTCAATCGGCCGCATTTGAGCGCGGGCTTCGGTCTGCGTTACGACACGCCCGTCGGTCCGGTGCGTTTCGACTTGGGGGTGCGCATCCCGGGACTCCAGGCGCCGAAGGGTGCAGCCGACGAGGGTGTGCCCGGCGACATCTTCGGGCTGCCGATGGCAGCGTCCTTCGGAATCGGAGAGTCGTTCTGATGGCGAAGGCGCTGAGAAAGAGTCGACGCGGCCGGTGGTGGCTCGCCCCGCTGATCGCGCTGCTGGCGCTCGGTGGGCCGCTGTTGGCGTTGCCCTACGCGCTCGAGGTTCCGTGGGTGCGCGAGCGCGTTCGGGCCGGCGTCAATGACGCGCTGGCGCCGCTGTTTCTCGGCCGAATCGAGCTGGATCGGCTGGGTCATGTGGGGCTCGGTGGGGTGCGCGGCGTGGACGCGCGCATCTTCGACGACCAGGGAAAACAGGTGATCCGCGTGCAGGGGCTGAGCGCGCTGGCGTGGGTGCCCGGTTTGGTTTGGGAGCTCATCGCGCATGGCGACGCCCCGGAGTTGGCGATCGCCGGAGTTCAAGTCGATCACGCCGAGGTGCAGCTGCGTGAGGACGAGGAGCTCGGCGTCACGCTGGCGCGCGCGTTCCTGCCCCGTGAAACGGAGCCGAGCGCTCCAGAGCCGACTACGGCTGGACCGCGCATCAGTATCGCGAATGTCCGGCTGGAGCGGGTCTGGGTGCATGGTCGTGTCGCCGGTTCGCCGGAGCTCGATGCCGATTTGCTGAAGCTACGAGCCAGCCTCACGCAGTCTTCGGCAGAAGGCTTCACGCTCGAGCTCGATAGTTTGCAGTTGGTGACGCGCGGCATGCCAGGCGCGCTCGACCCGTGCGGTACCGTGGTTGGGCGCGTGGAGGTGCCGCAAGCGGAGCAGCGCCCCATGCGCCTCGAGGCGACGCTCGAAGGGCGCGCTCTCGACTCTCCGCTGAGCGTCGACGCGAGCTGGGTAGGTGACGCGGTGTTTGCTCGCCTCGCCCTCGCCCGCATGCCCGCTGAACAACTGAAGGCGCGCGTTCCGGGCTTGGCGCTCGAGGGCGACCTCACGCTCTCGGCCATGGTTGATGGTGAGCTGCCCACCCTGGATTTCTCGGCAGATCTCGCGGCGGAGGCCGGGCATGCCCGGACGGAAGGGTCGGTCATCGTGGACGGCGAGCTCGAGTTGATCGCGACGGCAGAAGCGTCGGGCGTGGACCTGTCGAGGGTCGTCGACGGCGGCCCTTCGAGTCAACTCGCGATCAGCGCGCAGGGCGTGCTGTTCGAACGAGAAGATGGGTACTTCGTCGGCGCCGAACGAGTCGAGTTCGCCCCCGGCATGCTGAACCAGCAGGCGACCCCCGGCGCCTGGCTCGCGGGCACGAGCGACCTGAGCGAAACCGGTGATCTTCGCGCCTCGGGAAGGCTCGGCGTCGAGGAGCCGGGCGTGAGCGCTCGAGGAAATTACAACCTGGCATTCTCCGAGCAACGGAGTGGGCGAGTCGCCGTATCGCTCGCAGCCGACCTCGATGACCCACCCAGACTCGAGCAGTGGGGAGTGCGCGCAGCCGGCAAGCTCGAGGTCTCAGCGGCATTGGAGCCTGATAGCGGGCAGCTCACCGGCAAGTCCGAGCTGAGCCTGAGCCACTTGGATTACCGGCAGGTGGGCGCGCGCAACGTCGAGCTTCGAGCGCGGGTGTCGGGCACGCTGCAATACCCGAGCGTGCATGCCGCCAGCACGCTCGACCTGTTTTCGGGGCGCGCCCATGCCGACCTCGACTACTCGGCCTCGGCCACGACCCTGGAGCTCTTTGCAGCGGATCTCGATCTGCTCAGGCTTTCACACGCGTTCGGCGCGCAAATGCCGCTGCACCAGGGGACGTTGTCGCTCGAGCTCGCACTCGCTCGCGCTGCACCTTCGAAGACCTTCAAGCTCGATGGCAACGCGCGAGCCGACCTGGGCAAGGTAGGGGTCATCCGCGCTCGAGCACGAGACTTCGAGCTGCCCGAGCTCGGCGCAGCTGCGCCGACGTTGCGACGAGGGGAAGTCAACGTGAGCGGTAACCTGGACCTAAGCGAGCTCGCGCCGTTGTGGGTCGCGAGCGGCATGCCGATCGAGCGCACGACCGGCAAGGTTCGCTTCGAGCTCGCTGCCGAGCGCGGGCCAGGTCGAGACGAGGAGCTCGAGCTCTCCGCATCGATCGACACGGCGGGGTTGCGGGTCATCGAGCAGCGCCAGGCGCCGCAGTCGTTTCAAACCACGGCCGACGCGCAAGCCAGCGCGCCCCTCGCTCTCGAGGGCATCGATATGCGGCTGTCGCTGCACGTTCAGCCCGAGCGGGGGGAGGGGGTTGGCACGTTGATCCTGCGAGATCAGGGTGGCACGCTCGCCGAAGTTCAGGCAGAAACCAGCCTGAAAGGTGTTTGGCCCAACCGCTTGGGCGACACGGAGCGGCTGCGCGCGCTGCCTCTTCACGTCACGCTCGAGGTGCCGACGCGCAAGCTCGGCAGCTTGCCGCCACTGATTCGGCCAGCAGCGCTCCGCGGTCGCGTCGGGCTTCAAGCCGAGCTCGAAGGCAGCATCGCCGAGCCGCGTGCCAGCGCGCTGGTCACGCTGCAGTCGCTGCGCGCATCGGGTTCGAAGGAACCCGTCGATATCGAGTCGAAGCTCGAGTACACGCCCGCGGCAGGCCGACTCGAGGCGAGTGCCAAGGTTGCGCGTACGGGCGCCCAGGCGCTCGATCTGAAAGCCGCCTGGCAGGGTGACTTGCGCAACGCGTTCGCGTCGGTCGCTGGCCGATCGTCGATGAGCGGCAGCGTTACCGCTCGGCTCGACGACCTACCGCTCGACATCGTGCCCATGCTGGTGGACAGGCAACTCAATGGCCGGCTCAGCGGCGAGCTGAAGCTCGAGGACTGGGGAAAAGATGCCCGCCTCGACGCCCACCTGCACTCGACCAGCCTCACCTTGGGCCAGCTGGCGATCGAGCGCTTCGACGTCTCGGCCACGACTGATGCGCGCCGCCTAGCGGCAGCGCTTTCGCTCGATGCGGGCGGTGGCACGACATCGGCATCGCTCGACGCGGGCATGCGCTGGGGAGCTCGCCCCCTACCGAAGCTCGAGCACCAGGGCGTCGCCAAGCTCTCGACGCGCGCTTTTCGTCTCGAAGCGTTGACGCCCTTCATCGGCTCCTACGTGAGCGAGGTCGGAGGGTTGCTCGACGCTACGACCGAGATTTCGGTTACACCGACCACCACGACACTCGAGGGCGAGGCTCGGCTCCAGAAGGGCGTGCTGCAAGTCCCGGCGCTCGGTCAACGCTTCAGCGATATTCGCGCGCGCGTCGCGGTGCGTGACAATCAGTTTCAGCTGGAGCAACTGGAGGCGCGCGGCACCACCGGCAAGGTCGCGGTCACCGGTCGCGCACGCCTCGACGGTTTCGAGCTCCGAGGTGCCGAGGCCAAGGCGACCATCGCCGAGGGAGAAAAGCTGCCGATTACCTTGGAAGGGCAGGCGCTCGGTGAGGCTTGGGGCAATGTCGCTGTCGTCTACGCGAATCCGGCGCAGGGCCCACGTCGTGTTGCCGTGAATGTGCCCGATTTCCACCTCGTCATGCCGCCCAACTCCGGGACGGGGCTCCAGAGCCTGGACGAGTCCGAAGAGATCCGCGTGGGTGTGCACCGCGCCGACGGCAAATTCGTGCCGCTCGCGGTTCAACCGCTCGAACCCGGTGGCAAGGGTGAAGAGGGCGGGGCAACACCGGTTCGCCCGCTAGTCGTGGAAATTGCGCTAGGCAACATCGTCATCGATCGCGATCGCAGCGTGACGGCGCAGCTCACGGGGCACTTGCAGCTGCAAACAGCCACGACCACCCAGTTGACGGGTCGGATCGAAGTGAAGGGCGGTAGGCTGGACGTCCAGGGCAAGCGGTTCGAGATCGAACGAGGCGTCGTCACCTTCGACGGCGGCGACCCTGGCAATCCGACCATCACCGCCACCGCGCGCTGGGATGCGCCCGACTACAGCGTCTATGCGGACTACGTCGGTGACGTCAAAACCGGGCGTATCAAGCTGCGTTCGGAGCCTCCGCTCAGCCAAGATCAGATCGCGAGTCTGCTCTTGTTCGGCACCCCCGAGGGCTCCGCTGGTGGCGGCGACACCAGCACTGCTTCGCTGGCAGTGAGCGTTGCCGGCGACACCGCTGCGCAGGGCCTGAACCACGCGCTGGACAAGCTCACGAACCTCGACGTCAGCGCGCGCATCGATACGACCACCGGCAGCGCGCGCCCCGAGCTGGTGTTCCAAGTCTCGCCGCGCGTGGCTGCCAGGGTCACGCGGGCGATCGGCGCTCCGGCCGCCGGCGAGAGTCCCGACCGCACCTTCTTGACGTTGGAGCTGCGGTTGAAGCGGGCCTGGGCGCTGTCGGCGCTGGTCGGTGACCGAGGCGCCTCCGCCCTAGACCTGATCTGGCGTCGCCGCTACTGACGGCGAAGGCGCCGGCGCAGCCAAGCGGTGAGCAACCTCTTTGGCCAAGCGTCGCACGGCGACGCGCGCCAACCACAAGCCCGCGCCACGAGCCAGTCCGGCGAGCGCGGACGGTTGTTCGGGTTGCAGCCAGTGGTGGCGTGTCTGGCGTCGTCGCAACAGCGCAACTCCGACGCCCGTCAGGACGGCGATGCCGGCCACCGCCCCTGCGGCAAGCACCGCGGGCTTCAGCTCGGCTCTCAGGCGCAGAGCCAGGCGCGCGCCGCTCCGTCCGGCTACGCGCAGGCTGCGCGCCAGCTCGGCTTTGTGGAGCTCTACCTGCGCTTCGGCGCGCGCAATCTCGTCAGTGTCGCGATGGTTGATCGGGCTGGACGCTTGCATCTTGGGGGGCCTTCAGCCGGCGCAGCTCGCGCATCGCGCAGGCAAGAACGACGAGCGCAGGCAGCGCGGCCAGCCCCAGCGCGGCGAGCACGCTGGAAGGCGGGTACTCACGCCAAGCGAGCGGCGCGAACGCGAGCGCCAGCGCGCACACCTGCAACAAAAGCAACAGAAGCCAGAGCAAGACCAAGCCCACTGCAGCGCGGGCGAGCCATGCTTTGGCTTCTGCTACTACCAAGCGCACTTCGGCGCGCGCTAGCGCCGTGGCGTTGTCCACCACGGCGGCTAGCGCATTTTCTGGAACCGCAATGCGCTCGGATTCGGTCTGCACACCGACCTCGACTCAGGTAGGCACGCGCCGTCCGAAGATCAGCGAGACCACGGCGAGGATCAGGAACACGATGAACAGGATCTTGGCGACGCCAGCGGCGCTGGCTGCGATCCCGCCAAACCCGAACACCGCGGCCAACAGCGCGATCACGAAAAATACGGCTGCCCAATACAACATGACGAGTCCTCCAGGTTGCGCGCGAAGCGCTTCGATTGGGTACAAAGCAGAAGCTGTGCCAGCCGAAGATCCCGAGTAATTCGGGGATTTCGCAGGAATGCCCTGCCCAGGTGCGCGCTCGTGACTCATTGAGACCAAACGCGACGTCACCAGCCCCGCTTGCGCTTCTGGCATACAGCCTGCACTTCGCGTCGGTGAGGTGCATCTCATGATTGATAGTCGGCGATTGAAAATGTGTGTGCGAACAGTGGTGAGCTTGGGGCTGGTGCTCGGCGTGGCGGTGAGTAGCGGCTGCAGCGAAGCGGTAGACGAGGTGACCAATCACATCGACTGCCGTCAGGTGTGCGAGCGCTACGCGAGCTGCTTCAACTCGGATTATGACGTAGACGGCTGCGCCGATCGCTGCGAAAACAGCGCAGACTCGAGCGAAGAGCGCGAGAGTCGCTTGGAACGCTGTGACGACTGCATCGACGATCGGTCGTGCTCCAGCGCCACCTTCGCTTGTGCCAGCGATTGTGCTGGCATCGTTCCGTAGCCGCTACTGCGGCTGAGCGGGCTCTGGGGCTGGTTCTTGTCGACGCTCGAGCCAGTCCCGGGCCCGATCTTGCGCTCGGAACCAGGCCGCCTGGGTAGAAGCTACTGCTTGCGCAGTCCAAGCGCGAGCAGGTGCGAGCTCCGGCGCTTGTGCGACGCGCGGCAAGAGCGCCACGAGCGGTCCCATCGCTGCGCCCACTGCCACCACCGACACCACGCGGCGCGTGCGAGCGCGTGGGCGCCTGCGAGCGCTCGGCGCGGGCGCTTGACTGGCGGGGGCTTGGCGCACGGGGGTGAGGTTGACGACCGGGTCGATCGCAGCGTCGAGCCGGCGGCGAATGCGCTCCGCCTCCGAGGCCGGGTTCCAGTCGTCGAGCGGAGCGAGCGCCTCCGCGAGCTCCGCGACGTTCTGAAATCGCTGCTCGGGGTCGCGATCCATGCAACGCTCGATGACGTAGACCAGTGCCGGCGGCAGGTCCGGCCGCAGCTCGGCCAATGGCGCGACGGGCGCGTTGAGGATCTGCAGGCACAATGCCTGGGGGTTATCGCCCACGAAGGCAGGCCGGTGCGCCAAGAGCTCGTACATCACGACGCCGAGCGCCCAAATGTCGCTGCGGCCGTCGACCCCGGTGGCTTCGACTTGCTCGGGAGACATGTAGCCGGGTGAGCCAACCCCGACCTGACCTTGGGTGAGCGCGACGCGGCGCGTGTGGCTGCGTGCGATCCCGAAATCGAGCACCTTGAGGCACTCGCTGCCGTCCGGCTCGGTGGCCACAAACAGGTTTTCAGGCTTCAAATCCCGATGGGTGATGCCCTGCGCGTGTGCGGCCGCGAGTCCGTCGCAAGCCTGCAGCGCGAAACGCACAACCCGGCTGGGTGAGAGCGCGCCTTCGCGCGTGGCGAAATTGAACAAATCTTCTCCGCGCAGGCGCTCCAGCACCATGAAAGGCAGACCCGCACACGAAGGCGGGGAGCTCAGCGCGCCGAAGTCCAAAACTTTGACTACGTGTCGGCTTTCGAGCCGCGCCAGGCTGCGGGCTTCATTGCTGAAGCGTTCGACTACTTCGGTCGAGCGCATCATCTTCGGCAGCACCACTTTGAGGGCGACGTCGCGACCGAGCACTTCGTCGTGCGCGTCCAAAACCACGCCCATTCCGCCGCGCCCTAGCTCAGCAGCGATGCGGTAGCGTTCGTGCACGAGCTCGCCCGGTACCGGCAGCACTGGTAAGTCGCCTGGGTCGCTGCTCTGCTGCAATCGCACGTCGGCCATGATGCGTCGCTTCGGTGCAACGGCTGTGCCTCGCCCAGGTCCACGGATTCGTTGGAGGCGGGCGTCGCCTTCGCAACATCGTGAGGCGTTGTTGTCCGGGACAAAAAGTCTCGAGCAGAGATCGAAGTAATGGCTCGCCCTGAGTCGACGCGAAGTCTATTCTCTGGGAGTGACAAGCCTATCCACCACGGCGGGGGAAAAGTCGCCGCGCTGTGTTCTCATCGTCGAAGACGATGACGACTCGCGGGAGATGCTGGGCGAGCTGATCTCGGCGTTCGGCCATCGCCCAGTCGCTGCGGCCAACGCCGAAGAGGCCCTGGCGCAGGCGCGCGATCAAAAACCGGACCTGGCTCTCATCGATCTGGGGTTGCCCGAGGTCGACGGCTGCGAGCTGGCGCGCCTCTTGCGTTTGGCAATGGTCGACACGCCCGGACTCAACACGCGGCTGGTCGCACTGACCGGCTATTCCGATGGCGCCATGCGCGAATCGGCGGGTGCCGCTGGCTTCGACGCGTACGTCGTCAAACCGATCATGCCCGAGGCGCTCGAGGCTTTGCTCAGCGCCTGACTCACCGCGTCGGCCTTGGTTACCCGCAATCGCCAGGACAGGCGTATAGATGGAAGCGATGAGCATTGAAGCGCCCGAGCCGCCGTCGGAGCTCACGAGGCTCCTGGCGAGCCTCGACCAGCTGCGGAACGCGGAGCGACGCTCGGCGAGCGCCCGGATGGTCTCGGTTATCGGACACCTGATTGGCACGCCGCTCAACGTGATCGCCGGGCGCGCCGCTTTGATGCGCACCGGCAATCCGACGCCCGAAGCCGTCGACGAAAATGCGCGCCGCATCGAGGAGCAGGTCGAGCGGCTTTCTCAGCGAATTCGTCGGATGATCGACTACTTCGGGCTGGTCGAACCGAGCGCAGAGCCGCGCGCGCTGGCTGATGTTCTCGAGGACTGTCTCGCGCTCTATCAACCGGTAGCCGATGCGTGGGGCGTGTCACTTCAGGTCAATGCCAACGAGGTGAGCACGCTGCGCGTCGATGCGGGGTTGGTGCAGCTAGCCCTCACGACGCTCTTGTCGCTCTCCATCCGCACGGCGGGCAAGGGCAGCGTCGTCACGTTGACCGGGACTGAATCCGGACCAAAGGCTGTGCTGCTCGAGCTGGGCGCGCCGGGTCTCAAGCCTCCGCCGGGGCGACTCGATCGGCTCGAGCCGCCAGAGCCTGGCGTGCGCTACGACGCGGGCGCGCTCGAAACGCTGTGGCTGTGTTTGGGGCTCGCCAAGCGCACCGGTGGGAGCTTCGATGTCGTGGCAGCCACGACGGGCTCTGGCGCAGTGATTCGGCTCGAGTGCGGTCACGCCTGAGTCGGGGCTTTGTGACTCGGCGTGATCCGAGCGCGCGGAGACTGACGCACGCGCCGAAGCGCGGGCGGCGCTTTCATCGGCGAAGACGCGCTGAAGCCGCGACGGCATGCTTGATGCACCAGCATCGGGCATGTCGGAGAATCGCGATGTAGTCCTCCCCGCCTTGTCGGCGGACTTCACTCATTTCTTGAGCGCTCGACTGGGGACTGATGTGAGCACCGCGCTCTCGCAGCTGGGAACGTTCCTGCTCGACTTCGAGCCTTCGTGGCGACGCGAAGGCAGCGTGAATGTCGCAGGGCATCGCCTCTCCAATTCGCCAACCAGTCAAAAAGCATAGAGGAACAACGCCATGGACAACAGGAAGCTACTCATGTCTGTCGGGACCGCGATCGCCGCCTCCAAGTTTGCCAAGACTCTGTCCGGCATCGAGCTCGACGACGTTCTCGGTACCGTGGGCCTTTCGCGTCGCCGCAGCCACGCGCTCGAGAACATCGGCCTGATGGCGGTCGGCGCGATACTGGGTGCCGGCGCCGCCATCCTGTTTGCGCCCGGAAGCGGAGTCGAGACTCGACGCCGCATCGGCAGCGAGGCGTCGAAGTTCGGTCACGCAGCGGCCGACGCGCTGAAGGAACAGAAAGACGAGGCCCTGCGCTCTCTGTCGCAGGTCGCCAACGGCGCCGTCTCGAGCCCGAGCCGCGCGTAATCACAACGGACCAAGGTCGAGCGGTCCCCAACCACTGCTCGCCCCTAACGGGAGAGATTCGCGTCTCCGACCGACGCGAATCTCTCCCGTTGCTTATTTGGGCGAAACGCAAATAGGCAGACTAGGGTCTTGTTCGTTTGGGCTTCGCGTGTCGCCCTCTGCGTACTTCGCTACCTGATGAGAGTGGCAATCAGAGAACGAGCGAGAACCCGTGGCAGGTTTGTCGAGCGAGGCAGGGAGGCAGCAGATTTGGGCTCAAAAGGGTTGATTTGAGGTGGTTTGGGCTGGCGCGGATGTTGCTGACGTTGAGGGTGGTTTCGGAATCAAGGAGGAAATGATGATTCGTCTCGCCAACACCCTTGCGTGCACCCTGTTGGTCGTCGCCTGCGGTGGGAGCTCGCTACCGCCCGCCAAGGTGGCGGACACGCAGTCGTCGATCAGCGCAGCTGCCGCCGTCGGCGCCGAGCAAAACCCTCAAGCGGCGCTTCACCTCAAGATGGCGCGCGATCAACTGAGCCAAGCTCAGGGCCTGATCAACAACGGCAAGAACGACGATGCGCGGCTCGTGCTCGAGCGCGCAAACGCAGACGCCGAGGTCGCGCTGATGATCACGCGCGAGGCGCAAGCGGAAGCGAATACCCGAAAGGCGCAGGCCGAAGTGCAGGGCCTTCAACCGACCGGGAACCAGTAAGGGCAAACGCCCCCCACAGGAGATAGAGTCATGAAGCTCAGCTATTCACTTGGCCTCTTGCTACTACTGGGCGCCGGTTGCGCCACCACCGGTCCCACGCCCGAGCTGATCGACGCACGTCGTTCTTACGACGAAGCGCGGCAGTCGAACGCGGCCAGCTACTCGCCCGACAAGCTGCTGAGCGCCAAGCAGGCGCTCGAAAAGGCCGAGTCGGCCCACGCGAGTGACGCCGGGTCGTTCGAGGAAAAGAGCCTGGCCTACGTCGCTCAACGCAAAGCTCAGTACGCCGCCATCTACGGCAATTACGAGAAGGCGAGGCGCGAGCAGACGGAAGCCGAGCAGGCTTACCGCTCGAAGCAGGACAACCTGCGGCGCAGCGCCGAGCAGCAGGCGACCGAAGCACAGCGCACGCTCGCAGCAACCTGGGACAACCTCTCGCAGGCACGCACCGAGGTGGCGCAAGAGAAGGCCGCGCGCGTGAAGGCCGAACAGAGCGCCGCTGCGGCCATGGCCAGCCTGAACAAGATCGCGCAGGTCAAGGAAGAGCAGCGTGGCGTCGTGATCACCCTCGACGGCCAAGTGCTGTTCGTCACGGGAAAGGCAGAGCTGTTGCCGATCGCGCGGGATCGCCTGAACCAAGTCGCCCAATCACTCAAGGACCTGGACGACGATAAGCTGGTGTCGGTCGAAGGCTTCACCGATTCGCGCGGCGCGGACGACGCCAACCTGAAGCTCTCGCAACAGCGAGCCGATGCGGTCAAAGACTACCTGGTGAGTCAGGGCGTCAAGACCGAGAAACTCCGCGCCATCGGCCGCGGCGAAGCCAGCCCGGTCGCCTCGAACGACTCGCCCGAAGGGCGCGCCAACAATCGCCGCGTGGAGATCGTCGTGCAGAGCTCGGCACAAGCTGCCGCCGGTATGGCGGGTGCGAGGCGGTGATGGTCGCCTCGAGCCGCTATCGGGCGGCGGTACCTACCCCCGTGCCCGCTCCACCGCCGGAGCCGGTGACCCCCGACTCTCCCCAGCCGGATCCCGAGCCCTTGCCGACTTATGAAGACCCCCCGCCCGTCACGCCCGTCGCTTGACGGACGGGGACCGCCACTCGGCGCGCGGATACGCTTCGCGCTCCATCACTTGCGAGCGCACCGCTGGGTCGGGGTGCTCGCAGGTGTCTTGGCGGTGCTGTGCGCGCTGGAGCTTTCGTACCTGGTGATCGGCAACGCCATCGTGCGCTCGAGCCTGATCAAGCGCGGGGTGGCCAGCGCCGATGGTTTCACGCTCGACTACGGCAGCGCTTACACGTTGTGGCCTGGCCACGTGCGTGTGCGTGACTTTTCGCTGCGCGTCGAAGATTACAACATTCAATTCGAGGTGGCTCTGGCCGACGCCAGCCTCGATATCGATTTGAGTCGGCTTCCGTTCAAGAAGTTTCGGATCACTCGCCTCGACGCGGATGGCGTGCGCTTTCGCGCTCGACACAAGCTGATCACCGTCGGTGACGACGCCGAGCGCGTCGCTGCATACCCGCCGATTCGCGGCTTTGCCGACCCCCCATATTATCGCGGCGTTCGGCCCCCGCCCATTCCGGACTCAGAGTACGACCTGTGGGAGGTCCGGGTCGAGAACGTGACGGGACACGTGCGCGAGCTGTGGATGCTGGAGTATCGCCTGCGGGGCGAGGGGCTCGTGCGCGGTTCATTCGTGATCAGACCAGCGCGCTGGGTGCAGGTGCAGCCCGCCGAGCTGCAGATTGCCTCGGGCAAGCTCAGCCTCGGCAAGCACCTCGTGGCCGATCGCGTTCACGGTCGGATCAGCTGCGCCATTCCGGATATGCGCGTGCAAGAGAGCGAGGGACGCCAAGTGTTCAAGGACATTTCGGCTGGCGTCGAGCTCCGACTGGCTGCGGGGCAGCTCGACTTCCTGTCGGCGTATCTCGGTCGGCTTGGCTCGGCACGCTACGCCGGCGTGGCCGAGTGGCTCCTCGATGTCGACATGAAGCGCGGTGTCATTCAGCCGGGCAGTCGCGTCATGCTGCAGGCCGACCCATTCGAGCTGCATCACGAGCTCGGCGATTTGCGAGGCAAGATGGCGATCAACCTGGGGCGCGACCCTCAGCTCGCTCCCGATCGGCTGCAGCTGGCGTGGAGCGCGCCCGAGCTCCGGGCGAGTCGCCCTGGCCCTGCGCGGGGACCCACGCTGGAAGGCGTTGCGGGCGGGCTGGAGCTCTACGCCACCGACCTCAGCGGTGAGCTATCGGTCGGTGCCGGGCAGGTCGCGGTACGACGTGCCAGCATCCCCGATCTTGGTTGGTTCGCGCCCGCAGGTGCGTCCTTGAGCGGGAGCGGTAGCGCCGAGTTAGGCCTGGAGCGGTATTCGAACGGAAAGCTGGCAGGGCAGGCGCATCTCGAGCTGAAGCGTGCCGGGGTCGCGGTCGAAGGCTTTGCGGCTCAGGCCAACGTCAGCGGGGACCTAGCGCTGTCGGGAGCGCCGCACGACCTGCGCGCCAACCGGCTTCGGATCGCGCTCACTGGCGCGCAGTTGCGCAGCGGCGACGATCGCAGCGAGCCGTTCGCCGCGCGGCTCGACGGTTCGGGGCTGCAGTTGCGTCCGAATGGCGACCCAGAAGCGCAGGGACAACTGCGCCTCCACGTCTCTTCGACTGAAGCGCTGCTCCCGCTGGTGATGGCTAGCCCGTGGCGTGACGTGAGCAGCACGGCTCTGGATTTGCAAGCGCTCGATGCGCGGGCGCAGCTGCGGTTGCGCGGAAAGAGTCTCGAGCTGCGTCGCATCGACGCGCAGAGCGGCAAGCTGCGCCTGCGCGGCTACTTGTCGAAGCGCAGCCAAGAACCGCGCGGTGCGCTGCTCCTTTCGTCAGGTTTGATCAACGTGGGGGTCGAGCTGCGGGACGGTGATACCGAGGTGTCGCCCTTCGTCGGCGACGACTGGCTTGCGGCTCAGATGCCGTAATCGGCGGCAGTCGGCTTGGGGGCGGGCGTGGCGTGAGGACGAGCTGGGGCAGCGAGCGCGCGTGGAATGGGGGCGACCGCCGAGGCCGACGTTGACGGCAGCGCCGAAGGGATCGGGGCGGAGGAAGCGGACGGCACCGCTGCTGGCACAGCAGACGGGGCCGCCGCAGACGCGCTCGCCGGTGGAGCCGCAGGCGGGGGCGCGGGCATCGCGATCGGTGTGGCCGCTGCAGCAGGGGCGGCGGCGGCCGCAGGCGCGGCTGGGTGCTGACGTGTCAGCGCATCTGTCGCCACGCCTTTCAGCGTTGCGAAAGAGACGGCTGGGAGCCGACTGCGCAGCTCGGGTGCCTGGAGCATGCCGACGCCCACCAGGACCGGCACGACTGCCACCAGGGCGAGCCAACCGCGTCCACGTCGCGCACGGCGAAAGTTCGGAATGGTCTCTTCGGCGCTCGAGTCGTGCGTCTCTCGCGGGGCAGCTGCCACGGGACGCGTCGTCGAGCTCGGATGCGTGGACGGAATCGGGGGCATCGACGCAGCCGGTTGCAGCGACGGGAGCGGCGGAGGCGTGACCACCCGCGCAGTGGCGGGGAGCGGTGGAGGCGTGATGACCCGCGCGGTGGCGGGGATCGGCGGCGGCGTCGCTACACGTGTGGTGGCGGGCAATGCGGGCGGCGTGACAACGCGCGCGGTCGTGCGGAGCACCGGCGGCGTGGTTACACGAGCGATCGCGGGCAGCGCTGGGCTCTTGCGGACCGACGGCGGTGCGCCCTTGCGGACCGACGGCGGTGCGCCCTTGCTGGTCGACGGTGGTGCGACGTCGACCACGACCGCCGGGGGAGTCGCGGCACGTGTTGGCACGGGCCGGTGCGGTTTGGCCGGCGGGTTCAGGGCCCGCTCTTGTGAGCTCGTCGCGACTGCCAGCTGCAAGCCCCCCGCGACCGAGATGGCGCTGGCGAGCTCGAGCGCGCTGCTGTAGCGCTCGGCAGGATTGGCGGCGATCGCGCGCAGCGCTACCGCGCACAGCGGCGCTGCCCAAGCCGCTCGCGCTGGGGGCGTGAGCGGAGGGATTTTTCCGCCCACCATGGTGGCGATCACGCCGTCGACCGACGTATCCACGAACAGCCGCCGTCCAGCAATGGCTTCCCACAGCATCACGCCGATGCTGAAAAGATCGGCGCGCGCTTCGACGGCGTCGCCAAGCAGCAGCTCGGGCGCCACGTAGCCGTTCGACTCCAGAGGCGGGTCGGGCATCAAGTGACCGTTCAGCAGCGGCACGAGGCGCGCGCTGCCGTGGCTGTCGACGTAGATGTGCTCCGGCGCGACGTGGCCGTGCACGAACTGCTCACCGTCGATGTTCAGCGCGTGGAGCGCGTTGAGTCCGCGCAGCACGTCGAGCAACATGCGCACGGTTTGGGCGAGCTCGAACCGGCGCAAGCTGCCGCGGTGCGTGAGCTCCGCCAGACTGCGCGACTCATCGAGAATCGGCGAGAGGCCTGCGCCGCCGGGCAGCGGGAGCATCCTCACCAAGTTGGGATGTCGCAGGCGCGTGACGTGGCTCGCGCGCGCCACGAGCTGGGCTTTTCTGGAGCTGCTGGGGGCTGGGGGCGAGATATTCACCCCCCCACTCACGGCCGCCCGCGATCAAAACTTCAGCCGCTGACGTCTCACTTTGACGTGCCTTCATGCCGGCACAGTGGTCGACATGTAGGCGTGACGCGCAGGGTTTGCGCGCTGGTGCTCGGCTTGCTCGCGATGCCACCCGCGCCGCGGGGGAGCGCGCTCAAAGTAACCCGCAAGGGTGATGCTAGCGTGTCGCTCCGCCCTTACCCTCGAGCTAGCGCGATCGCGAGCAACGCGAGAATTTTCGAGTGGCGGTGTGTCTGTGTGTCGTTCCGAATCAGTGAGCAAAACTGTACATCTCGGACACTAGGGGGGATGCGCGCGTTGGTACGTCTGTTCGCAGTGTCAGTTTGCGGTCTCACTCTCCTCAATTGCTCGAGCCCGGCTGAGCCGGGGACTGTGACCCCGCCGCCGCCGGCCAATCACGGCGGTGACTCCGCTCAAGGGACGGCGGGTAGCGGAACCGCCGGTACCAACGTCATTCCTGCCACAGCCGGCAACGGTCAGGGCGGTAGCGGCGGCTCGGCAGGTGGATCGAGCAGCACCGCGGGTGCGGGTGGGCAACCGCTGTCCACGGGCGGCAGCGGAGGCGAGACCGGTGGAAGTGGCGGTAGCGCGGCCGGTTCCGGCGGCACGGGCGGCGGCACGGCCGTCGGCCCGAGCGGGCCCACGAGCGGCTGCATGAAGCCCGATCCGCAGCAAGAGCCGCAGACCTGGATCACCAACAACATCACGGTGGCCAACCTGCCCGCCGATAAGGTGGCGATGTTCGGGCAGCGCCAGTACTTCGTGCGCTTGCCGGTCGACTACGATCATACGAAACCGTATCCGATCGTCTTCTACGGTCCCGGTTGCGGCGCCAGCATGGTCGAGGGCACGCCCATGATGAACCAGATCAAGAACGACGCGATCCACGTCTTCTTGCTGCAGAAGAGCAACTGCTTCAGCACCGGCTATCCTTCGCCCGAGGTTCCGTACTTCACCCAGGCGCTCGACGAAGTGCAGGGCAAGTACTGCACCGACGCCGGCAAGGTGTTCGTCTCGGGCTACAGCAGCGGCTCTTGGCTCGCCAGCGTGCTCGCCTGTGCGATGGGGCCGCGCATCCGCGCGATCGGCACCGCAGCGGGCGGCCTGCGCAAGACCACGATCGACGGCTACATGTGCAACACGCCCGGGGCCACGCCTGCTGCCGGCATCTTCTACTCCGGCCAAAACGACATGGAAAACCCGGCCGACGTCAAAGACGACACGGGCTTTCAATATGGTGTGATGGGCGCGCGCGATCACCTCATCGCAGCCAACGGCTGTGACATGGCGGGCGCCGAGACCTACGCCGATAACCCCATCTGCCAGATTTGGAAGAAGGGCTGCGAGAGCAACCCGGTCCTCTACTGCATCGGCCCGGGGGACGGTCACGGTCGCGGCGACGGCAAGTACAACGTCTCCAACAAGACGTTTTGGGACATTTGGTCCACGTTGCCGGCGCGCTGAAAAGTCGCTGCCGCTTGCCACATCGCGGGTGAACGCCAGCTGAGCTAAGCGTTCGGGAGCATGAGCTCTCGAACGCTGCTCGCTTTTGTGGCCCTTGCAGTTGCCGGTGGTGGCTGCCGCGCCAAGCAAGCAGAGCCACGGGAGCCGGCGAGCCGCTCTGCTGCGTCCAGCAGTGTCGATGCCGAGCCCGCTCCGTCCGCATCTGCGACGGCATCAGCAGAGCTCACGGCGCAGCTCCATCTGCCGTCGCAGCAGCCGAGCGGCGTTCGGGTGCCGCTGCTCATCATGCTGCACGGTCTCGGCTCCTCCTCCGAAGCCATCGGGCGGTACAGCGACTGGCCCACCTTCGCAGAGCAAGCCGGGATCGCGTGGGCGGCACCGGACGGGCCCTTCGATCGCCGCGGCCGTCGTTTCTGGGATGCGGGGCCGAGCTGTTGCAACTTCGATCGGCTACCGGTCGATCACGTGGCTGCACTCGGCGCGCTGATTGAGCGCTTCGGCAACGAGCCGCGAGTCGACCGCGCGCGCGTCTACGTCGGCGGCTACTCGAACGGCGGCTTCATGGCGCACCGCCTGGCCTGCGAGCGCCCGGACTTGGTGGCGGGTATCGTCAGCATCGCGGGCTCAGGACCGCTCGACGGCTCGGGCTGCCACACCCCGAAGTCGCTACGGGTGCTGCAGGTGCAGGGCGATGCCGACGCAATCGTGACCTACGCGGGTGGTCATCTCTTTCAGGATCCGCGGCTACCCGAGCACGCTTCGGCTCAGCAAACACTGCGCGACTGGGCCGGTCGCTTGGGGTGCCTGGGCGAGCCCAAGTCGCTCGCTCCGCTCGATGTCGAACCCCGGCTGGCGGGCGAAGAGACGCGCGTGGCGAGCTACGAAGGCTGTGCGCGCGGCAGCGTGGCGCTGTGGACGGTCGGTGGCGGCCAGCACATGATCGGCTTCCGCGCACCGGCGCCGAGCGCCATTTGGAGCTTTCTCAGCCGCTCAGCAGGCGACCACGCGTCGCCTGCTCGCTGACCGCCTCGCGCCGCTCAGCGGCCGCAGGGAGCGTTGCGCATGCCGTCGGCACCCGTGCACAGCTCGGGGCGAAGGTCGGGCAAGCCGTCGGTCGGGTTGTTCTTCGCGAGCTCCAGATCCGCAGGCGGGAGCGAAGCGGGCGCGCCGCTCTTCGGGTACGTGTCGTCCTGGTTCCACTTGTAGAAGCGGAACCAGTCGTATTGCCCGGCGATCGGGTAAACATTGAGCGCCGGATCGCCGCCGCCCAGATCCTTGCTCGTGAACACCCAGAGGTTCATCACGATCTTGGTCGACTCTTTCGGCACGGCCAGGTTGTTCTTACCCACGCCGTCCTGCTTGGTGCGGATCAGCACGTCGTCGACGTACCACTTGATCTCGGTGGGCAGCCACTCGAACGCGTACGTGTGATACTCGGTGTGCGTGTTGAGGTTCGCGGGCAGGCCCATCGCGCCGTTGCCGCCGTAGGGGTACTGGGTGGTGGCGTCCTCGATGGTCGGGCTCCACACGCGCGTGCCCGCACCAGCCGTGATCAGGTTGGTAATGAAGGTCGTTTGCGGCGAGGCCTGCACCTCGATGTCGATCTCGCGCCACAGCAGGTAGGCCGGCGTGCGGTACGCAAACATCGTAAAGATGTAGTTGCTGCCGCTGGGCGGCGCCTTCATGCGCACTTCGTAGCGACCGTAGCGGAAGTTGTTGTACATCGAGCGCAGCTCGCCGCTCGAAAGCGGCTTCGCCGCGACGTTGTCGGCTGCGGAGAACGAGTACGCGCCAGGTTGCGGCGTATTGGTGATGGTGAGCACCATGTTGCCGCCCGTGAAGGAGATGTTCTCGATCGTCGCGCCGCGCGTGGTGCCGT
>JBEHXA010000037.1:0-23291 GCA_048498935.1 Myxococcota bacterium | reverse complement strand
GCACGCGAGCGCTTGATGCTCCTGCATCGAGCTGGCGAGGTGGCGGAGCACGACTTGCAAGACGACGCGCTGGCGCTCGGCCTGCAACGGCGCGTGCTGGAGCTCGATCCCAAGTTTCAACCGGCGCTCGCCAGCTTGGGCCGACTGTACTTCCGTGCTGGCCGCTGGGAGGACCTGATTCACGTCTACCAGGCGGAGCTCTCGGCGCTGCCGCGCGGTCACGAATCGGCGCGCCTCGACTACAAAATCGGCGAAATTTACGAAATTCGGGTGGCCAAGGACGACCTGGCGCTGGCCGCTTACCGGCGCGCGCTCGAGGCCGACCCGCTGCACCTGCCGGCGCGCCGCGCGCTGGAGCGCAAGCTGGGCGACAAGCACCACTTCGAAGAGATCGCCAAGCTGATCGAGAGCGAGCTCTCGGCCGAGACCGATCCGACCGCGATTGCCCGGGCGGCGCTGCGCCTCGGCGAAGTGTTCGAAAATCGCATGAACGCGAGCGACAAGGCGCTCGTTGCTTATGAGCGAGCGCTCACGGCGGATCCGGAGTTCCGCCCCGCGCGCGACGCGCGCGTGCGCTTGCTCACCGAAGCCAAGGATTGGAAGCGCCTAGTCGACGAGCTCGGCAAGGAAGCCGAAACCAGTCAAGACCCGAAGCTCGCGATCGCGGCGCTGCTGCGGGCCGGCGAGATTTGGCAAACCGAGCTCGGCGCCGCTCAGAAGGCCATCGAATGCTTCGAGGCGGTGCTGGCCAAAGATCCGGGCCACATCGACGCTCTTCTGGCGCTCGAGTCGCTGTACGCGGAGCGCTCGCTCTGGGAGCCGCTCTCCAAGGTGTACGCCACGGAAGCGCGCGTGCTCACCGAGCCCGGCGCGCGTATCGCGGCGCTTTCGGAGCTCGGCCGCCTCGAGGAGACCAAGGGCGTCGGCACCGAAGATGAGCGCAAGGCCGCGTATTTTGCGATTCTGCAGCTCGCTCCTCAGGACCAGACGGCGCTCTCGGCCCTCGAGCGCATCGCCCTCGAGAGTGGCGATGCCAGCTTGCTGGCTCACGTCGACGCCAAGCAGGCCGCTCTGGCCGACGATCCCGAGTTGAAGGCGGCGCTCCTCACGCGCCTGGCCGAAGCGCTCGAGCGCGCCAGCGATCCGACGGCGCTCGAGGTATGGCGTAGCGCGATCGCTGCCGATCCAGAGAGCATTTCGGCGGCACGGGGCATCACGCGCCTGGCAGAGCGCACGGGTGACCCGACGCTGCTCGAAGAGGCGAGCGCACACGAGGCGCGAGTCACGGGTGATACCGACGTCGCGGCGCGGCTCTTGGTGCGGTCGGCCATCGTGCGCGCCGAGCGCGGCGAGGTGGACGCCGCGGTGCGCCTGCTGCGCCAGGCGCTCGAGCAGAACCCGGACTTCGAAGCTGCCGCAGCCAAGCTGACCGAGCTCTTGGTGGCGCGTGGAGCGGTCGACGACTTGATCGCGGTGCTCAGCAATGCGGCCAACGCGGCCACGTTGCCGGCGCGCGTAGCCTCGCTCTGGAGCGTCGTCTCCGACCTCTATGCGACTCGCAAGAACGACGTGCCCGCCGCCCTGGCAACGCTGCACCGCGCGCAAAACTTGGTGCCGGGCCACGCCGGCACGCTGGTCAAGCTGGCCGACCTTTACGCCAGCGACAAGCAATGGGCCGAGGCCGTGGATCGCCTGAAGCAAGCGCTCGGTCACGCGAGCTCCGACGAGCTCAAGGTCGACATTCACCTGCGCCTCGCCGCCATCCTTCAAGATCAACTCGGCGATCCGGAGCGGGCGCTCGGGAGCCTCAACGCGGCTCTGGCATTGGACTCGGGGTCGCGTCTCGCGCTGTCGCGCTTGGCGCGGCTCGAGCTGCAGCGCGGCAAGGGCGATCAGGCTGCCGAGCTCGCTGCGCGCCTCGTGCGCGTGTCGCCGGAGCTCGGTCAGCGCGTCGAGGCGCTCACGCTGCTCGGCGACTTGGAGCGCGGGCGCGGCCAGAACGCGGCGGCCGTGCAGGCCTACGAGCAAGCGGTGTCGCTGTGCGGGCTCACGGGCGTCGCCGCCGAGCGGTTTCGCAGCTTGACCGCCGACCAGGCGCGCCGCGGCGAGCCGCCGAGCCATGCGCGCTATGCCGGCGCGCTCCGCAGCTTTGCCGAGCAGAATCGGGCGTCGGGACCCGAGCTCACCGCGATCTACGTCGAGCTCGCGCGCGTGCTCGGCGACGACATGCAGCAGCCCGATCAGGCTGCACAGGCGCTAGAGCGGGGTCTCAGCGGCGGTGGCGGCGATCCGGATCTGGCCTTGGCGTACGCGCAGCGCTTGCAAGCAGCGCAGCGCTACCAAGACGCCGTGCAGGCTTTTCGGCGAGCGCTGGCGCTCGATGTGTTTCAACCCGAGGCCTTTCGCGGCCTCAGCGAAGCGTGGCGCGCGCTCGGTCGCGCTGCCGAGTCGAGCTGCGCCGTCGGTGCGGTCGTCGCGCTGGGCGCCGGCAACGATCTCGAGCTGACCGCGATGTCGTCGCGCGTCGTGCGGGCTGCGGCGCAAGCGCCGGGCAGCTTGGACGGCTCCGAGCTGGCTAGCGTCGACGTGAACCCCGCTGACAGCACCGCCTCGGTGCTGCTGGCCGCGCTCGGCGACGCCGCGGGCAAGGTGTACCCGCCGGATCTCGATCGCTGGGGCCTGTCCCCGCGTGACAAGCTTTCGCAAAAATCTGGCCATCCGCTGCGCGCGCTCGCGGATCGGGTCGCGGCCGTGTTCGGCATCGAGAGCTACGACCTTTACGTGCATCGGGCGCATTCGAGCGCGGTGACTCTGGAGCTCACCGATCCGGTGAGCGTCTTGGTGCCAGCCAGCGTTGCGGGCTTGCCGGAGCCGGTGGCGGTGTTCGCTTTGGCGCGCGTGTTCGCGAGCGTGGCGCGCGGCCTGGCAGCCATCGAGCGGCTAGAGCTCGACCAGGTCCGCCTGCTGCTCGGCGGCGCCGCGCGTGGCGTGGACGCATCGTTCGGGAGCGGCACACCGGACGAAGACCAGCTCGCGTCGATGCAGCGGCGCGTGGCCAAGGCGATGCCCTGGCTGGGGCGCGGAGCGATCGAGGCTGCGGCGAGCTCGTATGCCAGCGCACCGCCGCTAGATCACGCGGAATGGCTGCTGGCGGCGCGCATGACCTCGGCGCGCGTGGCGACCCTGGTTTGCGACGACGTGGCTGCCGCGGCCGACATGCTGCGCCGGAGTGATCAGGCGCTAGCCAACGACTCGCCTTCACAGCTCGCTGCCCGCCGCCTGCTGGGTGACATGCTCGGCTTCTGGGTCAGCGACGCCGCATTCGCGATGAAGCGGCGGCTCGGGATGGGCTGAGGCTGCGGCCCCCGTCGTCGCTCAGAAGGGCGCGGCGGGGCGCACCGCCAAGATGTTCTCCAGCGAAGCAAAGGCGTCCCGGATGTTGGCGAAACGGCGCTCGGGCTCGATCGCCAGGGCGTGCTGCACCCAGACGTCGATGTTCTGCGGCAGCGTCGTGCGCAGCGCATAGAGGCTGGGCCGCTCGCCGTTCGTGGCCCAGCGGCAAATCTCGAGCAAGTCGCTCGAAGGCGGCGGCAATTTGCCGGAAAGAGCCCGAAATACGATCACCCCGAAGGAGTACACGTCGATGCGATGGTCGAGCGTCTTTGAAACCCCGCGCCAAGCCTCGGGGGCGATGTAGCTGGGCGTACCCGCGATCATGCCCTCGGTCGTCAGCGTGCTGGCGTCGAGCAGCTTGGCGAGGCCAAAGTCCAGGAGCCGCACGCCACCGCCCTTGGCCGGGTCCACGATGAATACGTTGCTCGGCTTGAGATCGCGATGAATAATGCCTTGCCGGTGCGCCTGCTCGAGCGTGTCGGCGACCGGGCGCAAGATCTCCAGCAGGCGTGCGGCTTTGATGCGTCCGCCGAGCTTCTCGGCTTCGCTCAGGTAATCTTCGAAGTCTTTGCCGTAGAGCATCTCCATCGCGACGTAGAGCATGCCGTCCTGCGCTGTCGCGATGCCGTGAACGTAGACGGCGCTCGTGCCGCGCAGGCGCGCCATGGCGAACGCCTCGCGCTCCATGCGGCGACTCAGCTCGGGATCCAGTCCCTTGCCGTCGCCCAAGAACTTCAGCGCGACCTCTCCGCGCGTCTCGAGGTCGCGAGCGCGATAAACGACGCCCTGCGCGCCGGCCCCCAGCCGCTCCAGGATCCTGAAGCGATTGCTGATTACGTCACCGGGCTTGTACGCCATGGAGTGATCGGAAAGCGTAGCACGAGCGACCGGTCATTCGGCGGGCCGGCGGAAACACCAGATGGCTTCGTCGTTTCTGACCGTGGTAGCCGCGGTCATCTCCCAGCCCTTGTCGCCGGCGGCGTTGGCTTTGACGTGGGCGTCTTGGGCGCTGTTCGCGTCGACGCACAGGTAGGCCCAGCGCTGCCCGGTCTCTCCAGCCGCCTTGGCTGCCGGGACGCCGACACTGGAGGCCCCGGCCATGCAACCGGCGATGAAGACCGCGGAGACTCCGAGACCCAAGAGGAATTGTCGCATGCTTTTGGCTGCTAGCCCAAAAGCGCCGGAAAAGAAAAAAGCCAGCTCGTGAGAGCTGGCTTTTGGGTGCCGACGGAGGGACTTGAACCCCCACGACCTTGCGATCGCGTGGACCTGAACCACGTGCGTCTGCCAATTCCGCCACGTCGGCGTGGGGCTAGGGACGAATCCCTAGGGCGAGCGGGGGTGTAGCTCACCCTCAGGCGGTGCCGCAAGGAGAAATCACGCTCGAGCCGCGTTAATCGGCACGCGAATCAACAGGAGGTGGGAGGCAGGCAGGCCTCCCGGTCTTCGGCCTAGCTTTATCGGGGCCTAGCGGGCGCGTTTGCCTTCCGGCAGGGGGGGCGGGAGGTTGCTCGAGCGCGGCAGTGGCGGCGGAGCGATCGACGCCTTCCGACCACCGGTGGGCGGCGGAAGCGGCGCAGGTGCCGGGGCCGGGCGGGCGGACGGGTGCTGCTGCTCGTAGCGGTGGCGCTCCTCGAACAGCACGACCTTGATCAGGCTGTCGACGTCGGCGTCCTTGATGACCGGGTCGTTGATGTCGATCGTCGGGTCGAGCAGCTCGATCAGGGCGAGCAGTGCCGTGGTCAGCTGCTGCTCGTTCGGGAACGAGTCCCGAATGCACATCTCGCGAGCCTCGTCGGTCGAAGACGACAGCAGCTCCGCGTACATCGATTCGATCGAGAGCAGCACCGGCGTGGTGAGCGACTCGTGGCGAGGCGGCAGGCGGCTGATAATCGAGAGCTTCTCGATCACCTTCTTGCGCGCTTCTTCTTCAGCCGGCGGACGCGTGCTCTGCATGAGCAGATCCACGTCGTCGTCGCCGCTCGCATCGTTCTTGGCCTCCACCGGCTCTTCCTTCGGCGGCGATGCGGGCGGTGCTGCGACGGCTGCCGGGGGCGCAGCGGGCTTCGGCGGCGGCACCGACTTGCTGCGCTCCTCGACCTTGGCGGCAGCCTTGTCGGCCACGATCGCGTCGCGCCCCTCACCGGCGACGAAGCCGGCGGGCTTGGCCACCTTCTCGACCAGCACGTTGTTGTACACGTGCTCGAGCGGGATATAGCCGACCAGCGTCTTCAACCCGACGCTTTCCAGCAGCTCGGACTCGCTGAGCGGCTTCTTCTCGCGGCCTAGCTTGAGCGCGTGCCGCACCAATTTTTGCAGCTCTTTGAGCGGCAAGCGCGTCGAAATGGAGTCGAACGTGATGCCGTCGGTGAGCACCTGCAGCGTGAGCAGGCTTTCGCGCAGCGCGTTCTCGATCAGGAAGACGACGCGCGACAGCGCGCGATCCACATCGGCCTCGGCGTTGAGCGGCGACCAAAACTCGTCCTCTGTCGTGAACGCCCACAGCTTCTTGTGATCGAGGTAGCGAACGCGATCGTCGGGCGGCAGCAGCGTGAGCAGCTGCGCGGCGTTGGTCACGCCTTCGTCGAGCGCGAGCTTCAGATCTTCTGCTGCCGAGGTCGTCGACTTCTTGCGCGCGATCTTCTCGTGAACACCTGCACCCTCGATCAGGATCTTCGCGCGCAGGTCAGGTGCCCCCTCGAGCCCCTGCATCAGATCGGCCGGTTTGAAATGTCGGAGAAAGTCGTCAGGTGTGCGGAACCCCCGCTCCAGCACGTGCGCGACCGTCTGCGCCAAAAACCTCTCCGACGCCGATTTCAGAGAAGACTTGAACTCCGTTCCCGTTCCACCGTCACTCTTTGCCATGGGGGGCGCATCGTACGCTGCTTCAAGCCGAAATCAGCGGAGAAACGCGCCTGACGTCGGCTTTCGCGGCTGCGCCAGGCCCGACACCGTAGGCACAAATTTACGGCATTAACGGCGCTTCGTGGTTGCGGTGGCGCGTTTGGCGGTCTGCTTACCGCGCGTACCGGTCGCTGCCGACGAGCGGGATTTGGCGCGCTTTTGCGCCTTAGAAGCACCGTGCTCGCTGCCCAAGAGGTGCGCCGCAGCTTCGGCGGCCGCGTCGTCGAGCCGAGTCACCACCGCGCTCGCATCGCGTTGATTGAGCGCGACGCCCACGAAAACCTGCCCTCCGAGCTGCTGCTCGAGGCGCTGCTGAAGCGCTTCGGGGAGCAGTAGGCCGACGTTGAGCAGGACCGAGCCGTCTGAAGCTGCCGCGACGGCAGCTGGGTGAACCCTCCGGGATGACATCGCCCAGGCACGTTGCGAGGCGCGTGCCACGGCCCAGCCATCGAGATTTCTCGAGAAAAAGACCGATCGGTCGACGGCGACCGTCGCCCCAAACTGGGAATGGCTCAGAACGCGAAGTTTCAAGGCGGGATGGGGAAGGCGGCGTTTCGGGCTCAGACTTGGTAACCTTCGACCCAGTGAGCAGCAGCACCGATCGACTGCCCAAGGTGTCAGGAGTGGCCGCCGTTTCGTTGGCGGCCATGCAGGTGGACGTCACGACTCACTTGGGGGCGGTGGGGCCGGCAACCTCCACCGGAATGCCGCGGCTCGACGAGCTGCTCGGCGGTGGTCTGCGCTCCGGTACGGTGCTCGCGCTCTCGGGTGCGGCTGGCAGCGGTCGCACCTCGGTGGCTCTCGCGCTCGCTTACCTGGCGGCTCGGGCACGCGCCGGCGTGGTGCTGGCGGGGGCGGCCGTCGATCCGACTGAGGTCGTAGCGCGCTTGGCAGCTCGGGCGCTGCATCGCGAATACCCGGACGCCCGCACCTCGTACGGCGAGATTTGGAGCGGACGAGCCTGGAAGGACGACGCGAGCCGTCGCCCGATCGCCGACGCGATCGACACCGTGATGAAAAAGGTGGGCACGCAGCTGCATCTTTTCCGCGGCACCGGGCTCGAGACGACCCAGGCGCTCGCCGAGTGCGTTGCGCAGCAATGGGCACGCAGTGAGCGCGTCGTGCTCGTCGTGGACGATGTCGAAGGCTTTCTGGCCATGGGTG
This sequence comes from Myxococcota bacterium, assembly GCA_048498935.1. Lineage (GTDB taxonomy): Bacteria > Myxococcota_A > Polyangia > Polyangiales > Polyangiaceae > PMG-095. The sequence continues at coordinate 15,830 of JBEHXA010000037.1, read as the reverse complement.
ATGGCGGCCCGACGCGCGCCGCGCTGGTCAACGCCAGCTTCGAGGCGCGCCTCACCCAGGTGGGCTACGAGCTGCGGCGCATTGCCGAGCAAGGCGCGTGCGTGATCGCGACGGTGCTCTCCGAGCACCTATCACCGCTTTCGCCGGCCGCTACGGCGGTGCTCGAGCTACAGCCGGGCGCCGTGCTCGCCGAACAGGGGGAGCGCTTGACTGCGCTCGGAGCGCGCGAGCTCAACCTCGTCGTGACCAAGAACCGGCTCGGCAACACCGGCGCGGTACCGATCCATTTCGTGCCCGGCGCTGGCACGGTCGAACAGAGCCGTTGAGCTCTGCGAGGTGACGAGTGCCTGGCAGCCACGCCCTGCGGGTCATCCTCCACGCCGACATGGACGCCTTCTACGCGTCCATCGAGCAGCGCGACCGCCCCGAGCTGCGCGGGCTGCCGGTAATCGTCGGTGGTGAACAGGCACGCGGCGTGGTCTCCGCCGCGTCGTACGAGGCGCGACAGTTCGGCGTGCGCTCGGCGATGCCGGGCTTCGAAGCCAAGCGCCTCTGTCCCGAGGGCGTATTCTTGCCTCCCGACATGTCGCGCTATGCGGCGGTCTCGGCCGAAGTGCATCGCGTGTTCGAGCAGTTCACACCGGAAGTCGAACCGCTCGCGCTCGACGAAGCGTTCCTCGACGTGAGCGGCTCGCTCGGCTTGTTCGGTGACGCCGAGCAGCTCGGACGTGAGCTCAAAGCGCGCGTCCGCAAGGCCACCGAGCTGACCGTTTCGGTCGGAATCGCGAGCAACAAGCTAGTCGCCAAAATCGCGTGTCGTCTCGGCAAGCCCGACGGTCTGCGCGTCGTACCCCCAGGCGCCGAGCGCTCCACGCTCGCGCCGCTACCGATCCGCTACTTGTGGGGGATTGGGCCGGTCCTGGGCGACAAGCTGATCGCCCTCGGCATCCGCACCGTGGGGGAGCTCGCGAGCGCACAACCCGAGCTCGTGGCGCGCGCGGCCGGCGAGCGCGCAGCGTACTTCCTCGCTCTCGCGCGCGGCGTGGATGCTCGACCGGTCGTCGCTGATCGCGCTCCGAAGTCGATCGGCGAAGAGAGCACCTTCGAACGCGACGTGCTGGAGCGCGACGTCGTGACGCAGGCCATCGTTGCCCATTCGGAAGAAGTGGCGCGTCGTCTCCGCCGAGCCGGCTACACGTGCGGTTGCGTGACCTTGAAGATGAAGCTCGCCAAGGCACGCCTGCCGCGCTCGGGCTCCGGTCGCGTGGGCAGCGATCGCGAACCGGACTACCCTCTACTCACCCGCCAGCGCACCCTCGGGAGCCCGACCACCGACGGTCAGACGATCTCGCGCACCGCGATCGAGCTCTGGGATCAGGTTGCGCTCGACCAACCGGTTCGGCTCATCGGAGTCAGCGCCAGCGCGCTCAGCCCGCGGGCCGAGGAACAGCTCGACTTGTTCGCGCCTCGACGGCGCGAGCTGGGTCCGACGCTCGACGCCATCCGCGAGCGCTTCGGAGCCGATGTGATCGGCCGAGCTGTCGCGGCTCCGGACAAGGTCTCTCCCTCGTTGCGGCGCAAGCCTGGGGACTAAGGCCGCGTCAGGTCTCCTCTTACCGAGGGCGGCCGCGCAGCAGGTTGAACCATTGTGGGGAGAACCGCGACATGGATGCCATAGGGGTTTCATTGGCGCCATTTGCTACGCAACTGGGCGAAATTATTGAAAAGTGGGTCTGAGAAGCGCCACTTTGTGTGGTCTTGGACGCCCTGAGGGCCTGATCAGTAACTGCTAAGAATCAAGGCGACGCTGTACGGGCCCCACCTACCTATGACACCAAAGTCCGGGTCGTCTTCAATAAGTCATGCGAGCCAAACCGAACCGCCACGGATAAATGCTAAACAATTACAGACATTTATCGACATGGTGACCGAATTACAGCTCAGTGGCACGAACCATGCTTAAGGCCCGGCGGGCGCCTCTGCCCACGTAACTAACCTAGGTTATTTCGGAGGAACTGTAATGAAGAAGCTAACTAGCCTGCTCGCCATGGTCGCGCTCGGTACGACCATCGCTGTGGTGGGATGCGGCGGCGACGACGACGACGCCGATAACACGGGCGGCACGGGCGGCAAGGCTGGCTCGGCTGGCTCCGCCGGCAAGGGCGGCAGCAACAACACCGACGGCGGCACGCCGAGCGACGGTGGCACGCCGAGCAACGGTGGCACCCCCGGTAATGGTGGTGACGGCGGCGTTCCGGCTGCTGGCGGCGCGGCCGCTGGTGCGGGCGGCGCGGCTGCTGGTGCGGGTGGCGCGGCCGCCGGTGCTGGTGGCGTTGACGGTGGCGGCGCGGGTGCTGGCGGTGCCGGTGCCGGCGGCGCTCCCTGAGCGTTTAGCCCCAACCTGAAGCTTGGCGTGGCAGGTTTCGATCTGCCACGCCGCTTTTTTTTGTGCGCCCGCGCAGGCTGCGCGCGGTGAGCTGCTCATCGGAGTAGCGCCGTCCTATACTGGCCGCCTGCATGCATATCGCCCGAGCACTCGCTACGTTGGGTCTGCTTTCGGTCGCGTGCGCCGGATCACAGCGCGCCCCATCGGCGCCAGTGAGACCGAGCGACGTGGTGGAGCTCGCTGCTCCAGCGCCCGGCTACTCGCTCGGCAAAGCGCTGAGCGAGGGGTGCCAGGGTGAGCACGGCCTGCGCGTGATCGGCGATGAAGCGCTCGGCAATGTCGACTGCAGCATCGAGCGCGTGACGCGCGCTCTGCGGGCTCGCGCCGCGGAGCTCGATTCGCCCGCCCTCGTCGGCAAGCGCTGCCGCAGCACCGGCGGCACGCACTATCGCATCAACTGTTCGGCCCACACGGTGGAGCGGAAAGAAAGCGTCGGTTTGGAGGAGGCAGCGCGCTCGGCTGCCGAGCCTTCGAGCCCCGCTCCGTCGGCTGCCCAGGTGCAGGATCTCGACGAGCCTGATCCGCACGAAAGTGCCGCCATTCGTGTGAGCTTCGAGCCGAGCTCCGGCGCGGCCGCGCGCTCTCCACGCCGCTACGATCGCGTCGCCGAAACGCACGATGCTGCCGTCGGTCGAAAAGAGGTGGGACAGGTCTCGGCGCGCTGCGCTGATTGCGACGACTTGGCCTTGCATCACGCGCTGCGCGTGACGGCCGGGCGCATGGGAGCCGGCGAGATAGCCGCTGTGCGCTGCTTCGACGACGGCGATCGCCGCTGTGTCGCCACCGCGCTCGAGCCATGGAGCTACTGATCGTTCGCCACGGCGAGAGCGTGGCCAACGCCGAAGGGCGCATGCAAGGTCAGAGCGATTACCCGCTCTCCGAGCTGGGCCAGGCGCAGGCCGCGCGCTTGGGTGCTTTCCTCGCTCGGCAAGGGCTGCGCTTCGACGCGGCCTACACGTCGCCGCTCACCCGTGCGCGTTCGACCGCGCGGCTCCTCACGGACGCGCTCGGGCTGCCGGAAGCCGAGCTCGCTCCCGAGCTCTCCGAGCTCAACGCCGGCCGCCTCCAGGGCCTGACGCGCGACGAGATCGCGCTCGAGCACCCGAGCTTTTTCGGTCGCGGCATCACCGAGCTCGGAGACTTCGCCGAGTATGGAGGCGAGAGCTACGGCGACGTGCAGCTGCGCATCCGTACGCTCTTGTCGCGCTGGCAGGCGAGTCATCGCGAGGCCGCTCATCGCATCTTGGCGGTCGCGCATGGGGGCACCAACTTCCACCTGGTCAAGGCCTTGGTGTGCGAGCCGGTGCCGCGCGTGATGAGCCTCAAGTTCGGCAACTGCACGGCGACGCTCGTGCGCCTCCGCGAGCGCCGCGGCCAATACCTGGGTGAAATCGTGTTTCATCTGCCGGTCGAGCTGCTCGGCGGTTCCAGCGGCGAGGGCCTGGTCGGAGTGTTTTGAGGCATGCTGAGCCTGTCGTTTCGCAGCGGAACGCTGGAGCTGAGCGGAGCCCAGCCCGATAGCGCGCTACCGGCGCCGCTCACCTGGGACAAGCGCAGCGGCCTGTTTCGAGCTCCTGCCGTGGCGTACGCCGAAGTGGTGCTCGCGCTGCGCCGCCAGGAGCTGGCGTACGAAGATCGCGCGCGCGTCTACCCGGAGCTCAGTTCGGGTCTGCTGGTGCGGCGCGAGCCGCGGCCCTTTCAGGTAGAGGCCCTGGCGGCTTGGGAAAAGGCGCGCGGCCGCGGCGTGGTCGTGCTTCCGACCGGCGCAGGCAAGAGCCACGTCGCGTTGATGGCGATCGATGCTCGGCGTCGCGGCGCCTTGGTAGTCGCGCCGACGCTCGATCTCGTTCGCCAGTGGTACGACTTGCTCCGGCGCAGCTTCGGTACGGAAGTAGGCATCGTCGGCGGCGGCTCGCACGAGGTGCGGCCGCTCACGGTCACCACCTACGATTCGGCGTGCCTGCACATGGAGCACCTGGGCGCGCGCTTCGGGCTGATCGTGTTCGATGAGTGCCATCATTTGCCGGGGCCCAGCTACGCGCTCGCGGCCGAACAGTCGCTGGCGCCTTTTCGGCTCGGCCTGAGCGCCACTCCGGAACGCGCCGACGGTACCAGCCACAAGCTCGACACGCTGATCGGCCCGATCGTCTATCGCAAGGACATCGTCGAGCTCTCGGGGCGCTACCTGGCCGACTACGACGTCGAGCGCATCGACGTCGAGCTCACGGAGGACGAGCGCCGCGAGTACGAGGCAGAGCGCGCGGTTTACCTCGAGTTCGTGCGCTCGCAGGGCATTCGCTTCGATCACCCGGCTGGCTTCGGGCAATTCGTGATGCGCTCGGCTCAGTCGGCGGCTGGACAGCGCGCCATGCGGGCCTATCGTAGGCAACGCGAGCTGGCTCTGGCGTCGAGCGCGAAGCTCGAGTTGCTCGAGCACCTGCTGAGCGAGCACCGCCAGCAACGCTCCCTGGTGTTCACTCAAGACAACGCCACTGCCTACGCGGTGTCCCGCCGCTTCTTGATCCCGGTCATCACCCACCAGACCAAGGTCAAAGAGCGCAGCGAGATTCTCGAAAAATTCGCGGCCGGTACCTACACCGCCGTCGCGACGTCAAAAGTGCTGAACGAGGGCGTCGACGTGCCCGACGCCAGCGTGGCGATCGTGCTTTCCGGCAGCGGCTCGGTGCGCGAGCACGTGCAGCGACTCGGTCGGGTGCTGCGGCGTCAAGGCGACAAGCGCGCGGTGCTCTACGAGCTGGTATCGGCGCGCACGAACGAGTCGGGGACTTCGGAGCGGCGCCGCGAGCACTCGGCGTACGCCGGGGCAGGCTGAATGCTACCGCCCGAGCTCACACGCACACGCAAGCGTGAAGGCAAGCTCACGCTGAGCGAGCTGTCGCCGAAGGAGCGGCTACGAGCTGCCGAGCTGAGTGAGGCGCTGCTCGCGGTGGCGCGCGCGGGCGTGGGTGAGGCGCGCGAGCACGTCGAGCTCGGTTGGGGCGCCGTGCCGGCTGCACCCAAGGAGCGCAAGCTGCTGCTCGGCCTCACTCATTTGCTCGAAGGTAGGATCGAGTTCGCAGCGACGAGCGACGCGGAACCTGAGCGCGTGCGGCGCGCAGTCTTCGAGCTGGCTGCGAAGCGGCGCGCGGCGCTCGGACCCGGCGTGCACCTCGATCGCAACGAGGTGCTCGAGGCAGCGGGTACGGAGCTGGGCCTGAGCCCCGAGCAGCTCGAACAGGCCCTGTACGCCGATCTGCGGAGCGCTCAGCGTCTGACGGCGTGTCCGCTCCCCAGCGCTGCGGCGCTCGTCGCCGAGTACGAGCTGGTGCAAGTTCAATCGGTGCTTTTGCGCGCCGAGCGCATCGAAGCGGAGGTGCGCGCTCCGCGCCCGGACGCTTACCGTGAGCTCTTTAGAAAGCTCAAGTTCCGCCAGCTGCTGTGTCGTATCCAGCCGCTGGCTAGCTCCGGCTATCGACTGGAAATCGACGGACCCATGAGCTTGTTCGGTCCGACGACGAAGTACGGGCTGGAGCTGGCGTTGTCGCTTCCGGCGCTGCTTTCGTGCGGCAAGCTCGAGCTCAAAGCGGCGCTGCGCTGGGGCAAGCGCCGCGAACGGCTTTCGTTCGAGCAAAGCTACGCTGCGCCGCTCGCGAATGACACGCAAGCAGGCGTGCGCAGCGAGGTGGTCGAGCTGCTCGAGGCGCTCGGCGCCGCGCGCTCGGGATGGCAAGCGCGCCTCTCGGAAGAGCTGCTCGACTTGAGCGAGCGGGGTGGGGGAGTGCTGGTGCCCGACCTCGAGCTATCGCGTGACGGCCACCGCGTGCTCGTCGAAATTTTGGGATTTTGGAGCCGTGACGCCGTGTTCCGCCGCATCGAAGCGGTCGAGCGCGGCATGAAGAGCCGCGTGTTGTTCGTGGTGAGCTCACGCCTGCGCGTGAGTGAGGAGCTCCTGGAGGGCGCGGAGGCCGCGAGCCTTTATGTCTACAAGGGCAAGATCAATCCTCAAGCATTGCTGCGGAAGGCCGACGAGCTGGTGGGCGCCTGACGCTGTCCGGGGTTCTGCGGACGACGACTGGCAGATCGCGACAAAAAGTCGCAGCTAACTCCGCAAGATCGTTGGTCGCCTGTCGCGATTCGAGAACTTCGGTCGGCCCCCATTGTAAACAAAGTCAGCTGTAGCGTAGCCTGAGGACTCCATGGCGACTGGGCGGCGCATTCTTTTGGCGGATGATGATCCTGCACTGCAGCGCGCGCTGCAGCGGCTCGGGCAGAAAACGGGCCTCGAGCTCACGCCGGTGCTGAGCGGCAGAAACGTTTACCAAGCGGCACTCGAACATCGGCCGGATCTGATCGTGCTCGACATTCATTTCCCAGACGCTGACGGTCGGGACGTGCTCTCGCGCTTGAAAGCGGACCCGATTACAGCGTCGATTCCCGTGGTGGTCTGGTCGGGGCGCGACCCTGAATCCGATCGGCGTATTGCGCTCGATTTGGGTGCTGAAGACTACGTGGAAAAACGCGACGCCGCGACGCTCATCCCCAAGATCGAGCGCGTGCTCTTGAGATTGCGTGACGCTGGCTGAGGGGGCGTCTTGTTCGCGCGTCCGAAACTCACTCAGCGCTGCAGTCGGCGCTAGACGAAGCGCACAAACTTCGGTTTGTTGCGCCTGCCACCTCGCCCCGGTCCCCCCCGGCCGGTAAAGGCACTCCCCCCACCGCCGTCGGCGGGGTGGCACTATCAATCACGAGCGAAGGCCGCGTCGACGTCGCAACGCAGGCTGACCGTGATGGTGCTCTTGGCGTCGCCCTTGCGACGCAGGTTGAGCGTCTCTAGCTCACCGCGCTTCCAGCCCTTGCCGGGTACCTTGCCGGGGCGTGCTTTCGTACGAAAGTCGCAGCGCAAGCTCAGAAAAACCTCGGCATCGCCGACACCGCACGAGACCTCCATCGCCTCGTATCCAGCGTCGCCCTCGGTGCCGCGCTCGGTAGGAGGATAGGTGCAAGTCCAGGCGCCCGTGCCCTTGAGAGTGCCGCCCATGGTCTCTGGCGTGACGGTCTTCACGTAGGAGAGGCCGTCCTTCTCGCCGCTCACCATCATCACCCAATACGTCGGCACTCCGACCGAAGGTTTTTCGGTGGGGGTCGCGGCCGGTATCTGCGCGCCGGCACTCCCGGTCACGACGACGATGCCAAGTGCGGTCGCAAGCTTGCGGAGCATTGCTTTGAGGATACGTGACCCGGGTTCGTGATGCCCGGCCTATCGCCTTACCGGTCTACTTACCGGACCAAAAGCGGCCCGTTGTGCGTCCCCGACACGGCGCGGCTGCGGAACTTGGCCCGCTTTTGGGCGCGGCATTGACTAGGTAGCAGGTGAGACGCTTCGTTTTCCTGGCTCTGGCGCTCGGTGCGGCTGCGTGTGGTGAGAGCACGCCTGCACGGCCTGGTGGCATGAGCGGCACCGGAGGATCGGGCGGCAGTGGTACGGCGCCATCTCCGGCGGGCGGAGCGATGTCCAGTCTTGGTGGCGGCGGCGTGGGTGGTGAAGCGGGCGGCGGTGGTTGCATGGCGGCGGTGGGCGCAGGCGGTGGCGCGGGGAGCGTGGCGGGCGGTGGTGCAGGTGGCGGTGGGGAAGCCAGCGGTGGGAGCACTGGAAGCGCAGGTAGCGCGCCTGTCGACACGCTCGCCGATTGCACGTTGGCGTTTCCCTACCTCGAGCAGTCCCCGCGCGGGTTCTGGTTGGGCGCCGACAGCAACTTTTCGGTCGCGCTTTCTCCGACTCACGCGCTCATGACGTTTCAAGACACCTTCGTCGGCGGCTCGAGCGCGGCGTCGCGCGCCGGCAGCGCGATGGTCGGCAACAGCGTCGCCAGCATCACCTGCGACGCGGGCCGATACGCGGTGGATTACTACTGGGGCGGGGCCAATAAGGATCATCGCGCGCAGTTCGATGAAGGCCGAGCGGGCGAACGGTTGTGGATTCACCGGCCCTGGATCCACCAAGGCAAGCTGTTCCTCACTGCCACGCGCGTGACCTCCGATGACCAAGGCTTTCACGAGCTGGGTATCGCGCTCGCCCGCGTGAGCAACCCGGAAGATGCGCCCAGCCGCTGGAACACCGAGTACTTCACCCTCACCGATCAGCGACTGACCGTCGGTAAGGGCATCTTCGTCGCAGACGATTTCGTCTACCTATTCACTCCCGATGGCGGGGACATGCTGCTGGCGCGCATTGCCAAAGCGCGCCTGCTCGAGCCGAGCATTTCGGAGGCATCACTCGAGTATTTGAAGAGCGACGGCTCGTGGGCGCCGGGGCTCGTGCCCAGTAGCGCCAAGCGCCTGGGCATCCCGGCCAACACCGGTTTGACGGTGCGCTACATCGAGGCTTCAGGGCGCTGGGTCGCGCTGTTCACGGATACGAGCGGCTGGCCCTCGGCGTCCATTGCCGTGAGCTTCGCTGCCGCACTCGAAGGGCCTTGGTCCAAGCCTGTCGAGGTCTATTCGATCCCCGAGATGAAGCAGGGTTCCCCCGAATACGACGCCGAGACCATCTGCTATGGCTCTGCCGAGCAGGTGTTGTTCAACCCCCGACCCGATACCGAGTTGCTCTTTACCTACACGTGCAACAGCCTGAGCTTCAACAAGCTCGTGGCCAACATGGCCATCTACGTGCCGCGCGTGGTGACGCGGCCGATGCCGTCGCTGCCTTGATGCGCCTAGCGCCGCAAGCAGCACCATGACCGGCCAAGCCCCGCTGCCCGTCGACCGCCCGGCTTCGCTCACCTGGTACCCCCTGCTGCGGGCTGCTGTCTAAAATCTTCGACAAATCAGCGGTTTGAGCGACGGCCTTGGTACGCGGTTGCCGCCATAGAGAGGGCGCTGTCACCGGGGCCGGAGCGAGGGTGACATAAATATTACCATGGACGGGAGTTAACGGTCCGCGTCCAATCCGGCATTCTGGAGATGACGGAGGCGTTGGGCGTTAACTTAGAGCCGGGCGTGGTTCTGGCTGGGAAGTATCGGATCGAACGCGTCATTGGTCAGGGCGGGATGGGCATCGTCGCGGCTGCTCATCACTTGCATTTGGATCAGCGCGTGGCGCTGAAGCTGATGCTGCCGCATGCGATGGGGAGCAAGGACGCGGTTTCGCGCTTTCTGCGGGAGGCTCGTGCCGCGGCGCGCATTTCGAGCGAGCACGTGGCGCGAGTCTTCGACGTCGGAGCGATTGAGAGCGGCGAGCCGTACATCGCGATGGAGTACCTCGAAGGCACGGATCTGGCGCAGCTTTTGGCGTCGCGCGGGCGCTTGCCGCTGGGCGAAGCGGTCGAGTACTTGCTGCAGGCCTGCGAAGCGCTCTCGCAGGCTCACGCCGCCGGCATCGTCCATCGCGACTTGAAGCCGGGAAACTTGTTCCTGGCGCATCGCATCGATGGGCAAACTCTCGTAAAGGTCCTCGATTTTGGCATCTCCAAGATGACCGGTGCGGCGCTTCAGTCGCAGGCGCCGCTGACGCGCACCGCCGCCTTGATGGGTTCGCCGCTCTACATGTCGCCTGAGCAGATGGGGTCGTCCAAGTCCGTCGATGCTCGCAGCGACGTGTGGTCTCTCGGCGTAGTCCTTTACGAAATGCTCGGTGGGGCGCCGCCCTTCGACGGTGAAACACTGCCGCAAGTGTGCGGGATGGTGCTCAGCGAGGAGCCGAGACAGCTCGCTACTCGGGCGCCCGGCTTGCCTCCGCTCGCCTACGCCGTCGTCGAGCGTTGCCTGCGCAAGCCTGCGGACGCTCGCTACCAGAGCATCGCCGAGTTGGCGCAGGCGCTCGAGCCTTTGAGCACGCCGCGCGCCCGTCAATCCATCGAGCGCATCTTGCGAGTTCAGGGAGTCGTTCCGAGCGGCGTCGCAAGTGCTGTCGTGCCGTCGGGCACTGTTGTGACGTCGGCGGTGCAGGCCGTTAGCGCACCCTCGCTCGAGCCGAGCATCCACCAACCGAAGGCCGAGACCTACGCGCCGCTGTCCGAAACGAAGCCCCCGCGGGCGGAACCGCGTAAGCGCGGCCTATCCATCGCGCTCGGCCTCGGGGTCTTGGTCTTGCTGGGCGGCGGATTCGCCGCGCAGCTCTTCAAGGCCAGGACCGACGCCGAGCCGTTGGCGGCGAGTGCGAGCGGTGCGCAGCTCGCTGCGGTACCGCCAATCGCGGCAACTCGCGCCGAAGGTGCCGTGGCCGAGCCGTCGCCAAGTGCCGCGACTAGCGTGGTCCTGGCTACTCCTCCGGAGGCGGCACCTGCAGCTAGCTCCGCTGCGATTGCAGAACAGCCTGCGCCGGCGGCCCCACGCGCGGCGCGCCCAGCCGCGCGAGCAGCGAGCGCGAGCTCACCGTCCGCGGCGGCAGCCACCGCCGCCCCCACGGCTCGCTCGGTAGCTGCGGCAGCGCCCGCCGCCGAGCCTGCGCGCACACCCGTGCCGGAACCGGCTGCGGCCCCGGCTCCCGCCTCGACTCAACCCGTCAAGAGGAGCCGGCTATGATATCTCGCTACCAGAGCGCTACGTGCGCGGTGGCATTACTGATTGGCGTCGCCACGAGCGCGCCCAAACTGGCGCACGCCGAACCAGATGCAGGCGCACGAGCGCTCGCCGTGCAGCTCTTCGACGAAGCGGAAGCGCTTTTCGCCAAAGGGCAGACCGCACAAGCCTGCCCCAAGTACGCCGAGAGCTACAGGTTGGACCCGCAGCTCGGTGCGCTGATCTACCTGGCCGAGTGCTACGAAAAGAATCAGCAGCTCGCGAGCGCTTGGGGCAGCTTTCGCGAAGCGGAAGAGATCGCGCGCAAACGAAGCGACCCGCGCGCCGACGAAGCCGCTACCCGAGCGGCCGCGCTCGAGCCCCGGCTCAGCTACCTGGTCATCGAGGTGCCGAAGGAGGCGCGCGTGCCGGGCTTGGAGGTGCTGCGCGACGGCGTTGCGGTCGCGCAGGTGCTTTGGGGTGGGCGAGCTGCCATCGACACCGGCAAGCACCAAGTCCAAGCGCGCGCGCCAGGCTACAAGAGCTGGCAGCAGCAGGTCGAAGTCGTGAAAGAGGGGAGTAGCACGACGCTGGCCCTGCCAAGGCTCGTGGCGGAGCCGAACGCCAAGGCCGCGCCGCCAGCTTCGCCTGGGGCGTCGCAGCGCATCGCCGCCCTGGCCGTTGGAGGTCTCGGCATCGCGGCGGTCGGTGTCGGTGGCTTCTTCGGCCTGAGCGCGCAGGCGTCGCAGAGCGACTCGAAAGAGTTGTGCAACGAGCAAAATATCTGCACCGAGCAGGGGCATGAGCTCCGGGAAGAAGCGAGCACGAAGGCGCTCGTCGCTACGATCACGACGAGCGTCGGTGTCGCGGCGCTGGCGACCGCCGCCGTGCTCTGGTTCACGGCGCCGAAAGCCGAGCAACTCGGCAAGCGGGAGCGAAAGGCGCCGCGCTCGGCGTGGGCAATCACGCCGGCTACGGCTGGTTGGGGCCTGGAGGCTCACCATGCCTTCTGAGGCGCCTGTGCGGCGCCGTGGCTTCTGGGGTCGTGGTCGCGCGCTGACGTTCGCGTTCGGTCTGGCGGGCTGTGCGCAGCTCATCGGCCTCGAGGATTCGACGACTCAAGGCGCCTGTGTTCAGAATACTGATTGCGCTCCCGGCTATGGATGTCTACTTGGGACGTGCCGCAGCGGCTGCCAATCGGATCAGGAATGCGGCGAAGGCTCGCGGTGCCTCAAGGCGCTCACCACGACTGCGTGCATTCCGGCGCTCGAGGATTGTGGCGAAGGCTGTCCCGACGGCACCGAGTGTGTCCATGGCGCGTGCCGGACCGAGTGCTCGACTTCCAATGATTGCGTGGGCGGCCAAGAGTGCGTCGAGGGACGCTGCGTTGGCACGGACGCGAAGCACGATCCGTATGATCCGACCATGACGGGGCCCGCGACGGGCGGCACCGGCGGTATACCCGTTGTGCAGCCCAATGGGACGTCGGGCTCGGCTTCAGGAGGCGAGGGCGGCAGCGGCGCGGTGAGTCAAGGCGGTGCGGCGGGCATCAGCGGCGAAGCAGGTGAGGGCGGCAGCGCCGGGATGGGGGGCGAGGCCGGGACGGGTGGTGAAGGTGGGGAGGAGCCCGGCGGCCCGGTGCTGGGCAAGCCATGCACTGAGCTCGACGCGCTGGCGTGCTCGGGAATCGCGCAACGGTTGCGCTTGCGCTGCACCCAAGGCGAATGGCAGGCGTACACCGAGTGTGAGAGCGGTCAGAATTGCAGTCAGCCAACCGGGATGTGCGAAGCAATCCTGGCCGAATGCGTCGGTCACGCGACAGGAGCTGCGTTTTGCGCGCCGGGTGACGTCGTCGAAAGCTGCGGGCCCGACCTCGTTACCGCCACGAAGGAGAGCTGCGCCGGCAAATGCGTGGCGTTGACGGCGAGCGCGTCGTGCGCCCCCGAAACCTGCGGCGACGGGAAAATGCAGGCCAATGAGGACTGCGACGACGGGAACACCAACAACGGCGACGACTGCACCAACGCATGCACGATCGCGAGGTGCGGCGACGGCGCCACCTGGGTGGGCCACGAAGAGTGCGACGACGGCAACGGGGCAGATACCGACGCCTGCATTGCCTGCAAAAATGCGTATTGCGGCGACCATCACACCCGCGCCGGCGTGGAAAGTTGCGACGACGGCAACCAGATTGATACCGACGGTTGCGTGAGCTGCAGCAACGCGGTGTGCGGAGACCTGAAGTTACGCGCCGACGTCGAAGAATGCGAAGACGGCAACAACTCGAACACCGATGCCTGCGTCGCTTGCAAGAATGCGTATTGTGGTGACGGTTACGTGCGTGCCGGCGTCGAGCCGTGCGACGACGGCAACCAAAGCAACTCGGACGGCTGCACCACCGCTTGCAAGGTCACTAACGGCGGCGCGTGCGTGAATAACGGCGATTGCGTCAACACGTGCATCGGCCAAAAGTGCGCGCCTTTCCCGGCGCTGAACGGTGATTGCGACGACCCCAGCGATTGCTCGCAAACGTCGGCGCCCACCTGCGCCCAGGGCAAGTGCGCCTGCGACAAAACGACGTGCGGCGCCGAATGCGTCGATCTGAGCGTCAACGCCAACCATTGCGGTGACTGCAATCACAGCTGTTTGGGTGGGGGATGCAGCACCTCGAAGTGCAAGCCGGTCGTCTTGGCTTCGGGCCTCACTTCGCCACTTCGCATCGCGGTCGCGGGGAACGTCGTCTATTGGACCACGAGCACGGCGGTGATGCGGATCAACACCGACGGCACCGGTCTGGCAACGCTCACGAGCGGTCTGAGCGCTCCGTATGGCATCGCGGTCGACGCCGACTCCGTCTATTTCAGCAGCGACGGCGGGCCGCCCGACTACGGCACCGTGCGCAAGGTTCCGCTAGCCGGCGGCGCTGCCACCATCCTTGCCACTCAAGTGTACATACCGCGCGAAGTCGCGCTGGACGGCGGGAAAGTCTACTTCGCGGGCTACGAGATGGGCGTCGCTTCGGTGCCCATCAACGGCGGCACCAAAACCTCGTACGCCTCGGGCTACGGGCCATGGGCCGTAGCCGTGACGAATTCGACCGTCTTCTGGGCGAACTTCGACGCCATGAACCTCTATAAAGTGTCGACATCAGGGGGAACCCCGGCCACCTTCGCCGCAGCTCAAGGGACCAAGAACATCGCGGCCAGCGGCACCACGATGTATTTCACGGACAGCAACAGCGTGAAGTCCGTCTCGATCTTCGGCGGCACCATCACCACCCTCGCGCCCACGCAGTCGACCCCGTGGGGCATCGCGGTCGACGGCAGTGGCGTCTACTGGACCAACAAAACCAGCTCCGGCACCATCATGCGCTCCTCGGCTGCCGGCATCGAGACCCTCGCCACCGGGCAAGGCAACCCGACCGCCATCGCGCTCGACGCCACCGCCATCTATTGGACGAACAACAGCACCGGCGAAATCATGAAGCTCGCGAAGTGAACGAGCGGGCGAATTGGCGCCCCAGCCGCCGTTCCCCCTGCGCCCGGCATCGTTCCCCCTGCTCGAAAAAGCGCTCCCCCAGCACCTTTCAACCCGTCCCCCGGCTCGGCAGAGCGTTCCCCCCGCACGGCGGAGCGCTCCCCTCCCTCGAAAAACTCGTCCCCCTGCGCCGCGCCACCGTTCCCCCAACACTTGCGAGCGTTCCCCCGCCTCCGAAGCTGTTTCCCCTCCGGGGGAAGCGACCGGCGCGCGAGGGGATCGCCGCATCAGGCCACGCCTTGTCCTGTCGCTTGGCAGGGATACCCCGAGTCGACGTCGAGCCGGTCGACGAGTCGCTCGCTCGCTCGCGTCGCGGGTGAGGTTCTTCGCGAACTACGGCTTGGGCACAAGCACATGATCGACGCGATCGTGATGAGTTCGAGGGGTCGGACGGGGCCCCGGTCGTCTCGCTCGGCAAACGCCTTCGATGCGTCACGTACCGCGACGGCTGTTGCGCCAGCGCACGTAGAGCACGCGAGAGAGCCAGTACGCCACTTTAGCGACCAGGCGCTCGAACCGCCCCGAAGAAGGCGTAGGTGGCGCCCGCGAGGCAGAACGCGAACAACGCGAATATGAGCACGCGCGGCCACGGCACGGCCTGCCCTGACTTGCGTGCGCCGTGGACCATGCCCTGGACCAATGCTCCCGCGAATATCAGGCCCACGAAGAACGCTGGTACGAGTTCACGCATGGGCCTGGCGTGCGAAGCGGGTTCGGCGGAGGCCGTGTAGCGCATGTATAGCAGTTGGCGCCCGTTTGCCTGGTGACCTTGTCGCTCCCGGCTCGCCGGCTTACCCTTAGGGGCATGCAGGCGCCCGACACCGGCTTCCCCGCCACCCCGGACCCCGATGAGTCCCCGGCACAGGCCCTCGTGCGTCTATTGGAACGGCACGGTCTCGAAGACAGCTTGCGCGAGATTCTAGCCGCTATTGAGACCCGCAAGCGGGAGGGCCAGAAGAAGGCCCGCCTCGCTCTCCTGGAGCACCTGCTCGAAGGTCAGCCGCCTATCACCGAAGAAGAGCGCGCCGCGGTCCGCGACGAGTAAATGGCCGGGGTCACGCTCGACACCGGGGCCTTCATTGGGGTGGAGCGGCGCCAGCGCCGAGCGCTCGCCCTATGGGAGAAATGGGCGCTGAACGGCACGACGCTCACGGTCCCGGCGGTGGTGATGCGTATTCGCTCGGACAATGGGCCACCATTCGCTTCGCCAACAGTTGGCGGGCTCAGCGAGCTTTCGATCTGTCTTCTACGGCAACGTGCTTCTAGCGACGGTCTCGTTGCACCAGAACCAGGTTCGTGTGGAGAAGGTCAGGTGACCGAGCCACGCCTTCGGCTGGTGTACACGTGAGCC
>JBEHXA010000036.1:0-23468 GCA_048498935.1 Myxococcota bacterium | reverse complement strand
GATCTCGACGCGGCCTTTTCAGTTGGTCACGGGGCGCGTCTGGAAGGGTACGGCTTTCGGCGGCGCGCGCGGCCGCACGGACGTGCCCAAGCTGGTCGACTGGTACATGGACAAGAAGATCGAAATCGACCCGCTCATCACTCACACGCTGCCGCTCGAGCGCATCAACGAAGCCTTCGACCTGATGCACGAAGGGAAGTCGATCCGCACCGTGATTCAATACAGCTAAATCCAGAGCGGTCGTTGCGGTCTCAGCTTTGACCGAAGAGCGCGGCGAACCGGGCTTCGTCCCAAGGGCGACCCCACGCTCCTGGTTCCTTCAGGTAGCGACTGATGCCGTGCTCTTCGGCCATCGTTGCGACGCCGATGGGCGTGCCATCGAGCAAGACGACCACCGAGTGGCCGTCTGCTGACCAGCGCACGCGAAAGTCGCGCTCCTGGGGAACCGCGCGCTTACCTTCCTCGGTGATGAAATGTGCGGGTGCCGGGGGAGGCGAGCTCTGCGCTTCGTACTCGGCCGGATCGGGCTCGGCGGGTGCGTTGGGTGTGTTGAACAGCCAGCAGTCCCGCTCGATCTCCGGCTGAGCCGAGTGCGTGAGGTAGAGCCAGACGCTGTCGCCCTCGTCCGCGATCATCGCGGTGCGACCCGAAGCTTCGCTGTCGTACTCGAGCAGCAGGGACTCGTCTTCGTCGTGGTCTTGCATGGCGCGAGCAGTGTAGCTCAAAATCTTGGAAATTTTACCCGGGTGATATTGACGAACAATTAAACCCGGATAATATTGGTGGGCATGGAAAAACAACTGAATTATGTGGCCTTCGTTGGCCCGCGCCGAGTTGCG
The DNA here is from genome assembly GCA_048498935.1 of Myxococcota bacterium. Lineage (GTDB taxonomy): Bacteria > Myxococcota_A > Polyangia > Polyangiales > Polyangiaceae > PMG-095. Next base: position 22,629 of record JBEHXA010000036.1, on the reverse strand, counting down.
GCCGGAGCTATGGGTGAAATTATACCCGGGTTAAAAGAACGCGCTGAACGGGACGCGACGGAGCTGGTTCTGATCTTCGAGGTCGAAACTGGCCGGCAGATCGACGTCGATTTGCGCGGCGCGCTCGAAGAGGTGCTGGAGCGCTATGTGCCTGCAGCCGCGAAAGGTCCCGGGCGACCCAAGCTCGGTGTCACGAGCCGTGAGGTGTCGCTCTTGCCGCGGCATTGGGATTGGCTCGAAGAGCAACCGAGCGGCGCGTCGGCTGCGCTGCGCCGCCTGGTGGAGGCCGCCATCAAGCACGAGCCGGGTAAAGAGCGCGCACGGCGCGTTCGCGCGGCGCTGAGCCGATTCTTGTCGGCCATGGCCGGCGATCGCCCGCACTACGAAGAAGCGTGTCGCGCGCTTTTCGCCGGCGAGACCGCGCAGTTTGCGGCGCTCGTGGAGCGCTGGCCCAAGGACATCCGTGAGTATGCAGTTCAGCAGGCGCAAAACGCCGCCGCTGCGGAGCAGGAGAAGGAGCGATGACGACCAGCGAAATCATGGTGAGTCAGCTGTACGACCGCGTTTGGAGCGACGGCGACTACTCGGCCGTGGAGCGCCTGATCGCGCCGCACTACACGATCCATTCCGACCCCGGCGACGCCTGGGAGGGCCAATCGCTCGATCGCGGAGGATACGTAGAGCGGGCGCGTTTCTCGCGCGATGCATTCCCGGACTTGCGCTTCGAAATGCACGACCTGGTGGCGGCTGGCGATCGCGTGGCGGTGCGCTGGAGCGCTGCCGGTACGCAAATGGGAGCACTACCCGGCCTCGCGGCGAGCGGTCGCAGACTCACGTTCTCGGGCCAGACCATCTACGAGCTGAAAAGCGGGCAGATCGCCGGCCATTGGCAAGTCGTCGATCGTCTCGGCTTCGTGCAGCAACTGCGCTGAGCGTCGCCGCGACGCCGCGCGCAGTTGCTGGGCACTTGATCGTGTACTCTGCTGCCACATGCTTGATCTCAGCGACTTGGCGCGGCTCGACGCCATGGCCCAAGCTGAGCTTTGCCGGCGCGGCGAGGTGAGCGCTGAGGAGTTGTGGGATGCCTGCCGGGCACGCTTGGAGAAGCTCGACCCGCTGCTCCGCACCGTGATTACTCCGAACCTCGAGCGTGCTGTGCCGGCGTCGGGGCCGCTCGCGGGCGTGCCGTTTTTGGTCAAGGACTCGCAGCCATGGCCTGGGTTGCGCTGGACGCTCGGGGCGCGCCTCTTTCGGGAGCGCGTGACGGGGCAGCAAACCGAGTACGGCAAGCGCCTGGCCGAGTCCGGTTTGGTGTGCGCGGGCAAGACGGCCCTCTCCGAATTTGGCTTGCTCGCCAGCACCGAGTCGCTGTTGTTTGGGGCTACTCACAATCCGTGGCAGCTGTCCCGATCGGCGTTCGGGTCGTCGGGTGGGAGCGCGGTCGCGGTGGCGGCTGGTCTGGTTCCGTTGGCGCACGCCAACGACGGCGGCGGCTCGATCCGGGTGCCGGCTTCGGCGTGCGGTGTTTTCGGCTTCAAACCGAGCCGTGGCCGCACCGTGAACGCCAACCGCAGCAGCTCGGATTTCGCCGATATGACCAGCGAACATTGCGTGAGTCGCAGCGTTCGCGACAGCGCGCTCTTCTTGTCGCTCACCGAGGATCGCACGCGGTCGGATGCGCTCGGCTTCGTGAGCGAGCCGGGGCGCAAGCGCTTGCGCATCGGAACCTTCACGCAAACCATGGGCGGCGAGGAGCCCGAGCCCAGCGTGCTTGCCGCGCACGAGGCCGCGATGCGGCTACTGACCGACCTGGGTCATCAGGTGGAGCAGATGCCGGCACCGCGCTACCAGATTGCCGAGCTGGGTGAAGCCTTCTACCTGGTAGCAGCCGTCGCGATCCGCAACGTGGTCGACACCATCGATCGCGTTCGCGCCGAGCCGGTGCAACAGGACGAGCTCGAACCCTTCTCCTGGGCGCTGCTCGACCTACTGCGTGAGCGTGATAGTGACGTGCTTGCCGGAACCCGCGCGGCCTTCGCGGCCGCCGTACAGGCCTACCGCGACGCGACAACTGGTTTCGACGCGGTGCTCACGCCCACGGCGCCGGTCGAACCGCTCCCGCTCGGCGAGCTCTCGCCGGTTCTGCCGCTCGCTACGTTGATGCAGCGCACCCTGCGCGTGCTCGGGTACACGCCGATTCACAATATCGCGGGCTGCCCGGCCATGTCGCTGCCGCTGCATTGGTCGGAGTCGGGGCTGCCGGTCGGCTCGCAACTCGCGGCAGCTCCCGGCCAAGATGCGCTGCTCTTGGGGCTGGCGCACGAGCTCGAGCGGGCGCAGCCTTGGCGCGATCGCTGGCCGCTCTACTCGATTCCGACGAGCGCCGGCTGGCCCCCCTGAAGAAAGCTCGATGGTGGCCGTAGCCCCGACAACCCCAGGGAAACCATGGACGACCGCTTTGTCGCACTGACCGAAGGCGCGTATCAGGACCGGTCCGAGCTTGCCTGGCTCCATGCCAACCACCTCGCGCCCCATCGTCCGAGGCGCATCATCGAAATCGGGGTGGCTCAGGGGGGCACCACGCGGCTGTTCCTGGACTTGTGCGGCGCCGAGGGCCAGGTCGTCGGCATCGACATCTCGAAGGACCTGATTGCGCGCGACGTGCTCGAGCACCCGCGCTTCCACCTGGAGCTGGGAAGCTCGTCGAGCAAGGAAGTGCTGGCGCGAGTCAAGGCGCTGATGCCCGAGTGTGACTTGCTGCTGATCGACGGAGATCACACCGAGCAGGGGGTGCTGGCCGACACCGAGTGCTACTTGCCGCTGGTTCGTGAAGGAGGCCTGGTCATCTGGCACGACGTGCAGCTCGAGAGCCCGAGCGGCATCAAGGGGACCTGGTACGGCAAGCTGAAGCGCCGCTTTGCAGGCGCCACCGACTACTTCGTGGACCCGTTCAATACGGGCTATGGGCTTTGGTACAAGAGCTCCTCGGGCGCACCCGCAACCGCCGAGCCAGCATCGGGTCGCGCTCACGAGCACCTGCGTCGCGCGCTCGACGCTGACCCGGGCGACGCCAAGTCCTGGGCCTTGCTCTTGCGCGCGATGGAGCGCGACCCGGCGACCTTGCGCGCTGAAATCGTCGAGCAGCTGCTGCTCGCGGTAGCCGCCTGCAGGAATCGGCCGGAATCTCAGGCTGAATACGCCGAAATTACGCGCAAGATCGCGTCGCGCGTGTGCCGCACGTTGTCGCGTTCCCAGCGCTGGGCCGAGTTGCCGGCGCTCCTGGAGCGGCTGCTCGAGCTCGATGCCCAGCTTGCGGAGCTGGTGCTGACAGAAGCAAACGACGGGTTGTATTGGCTGAGCCAGCGCACCCACGACCTGGGCCAGCACGGTCCCGCCTACGAACAGGCGTTTCAGCGCGCGCTCGATGGTGCGGGCGAAGCGGGAGAGGCAACGAGGGTACGCATGGCACGAACGCTGCGCTACGAGCAGCGTTGGGACGCGGCAGCCCAGCTGTGCCGTGAGAGTGTCGCGCGGGCACCCCTGCACTTCGAGGTGAAGAAGGAGCTCGCCGGCAGCCTGCTGGATGCAGGGCGCAAGGTGGCGGCCCAGCAGCTGTATCGCGAGCTCTACGAGCAACGACCCAGTGATGTCGACGTGCGGTACCACTTGGTCGCGTCGGCTCCAGCGGGTGACGACCTGGGAGCGCGCGTCAAGGAGGAGGTGCTCGCGGTCGCTCGGCAGGGCCGAGAGCCACTGGTGCTCGACGATCAGGCAGAATTCACGGTGCTCGAAGCGCTCGAGCAGCACGGCTATGTCGTCATCAAGCGCGCGTTCGAGCCGGCTACGGTGGCTCAGTTGCGCGCCTGGACCGACGACATAGCTTCTTGCCTCACGCCTGACGGAGGCCGACTGCCCGCCAAGGCGTGTGAAGCGCTCATGGCCGAGCTACGGCACAAAGGCTTGCTCAAGGCGGCCCACCATTACCTGGGCGAATTTTACTGGCATCCGGACTCGTTTGGGCGCGCCATGGGCGCCGACTATTACGCGGCCTGGCACCAGGACGGGCGCACCAGCAACTCGCCTTCGCGCTATTGCACCTTCTGGATGGCGCTCGACGCTTGCGGTGTGGATCGCCCCGGGCTCGAGCTCGTTACCTATCCATTTCGAAGCTTCTGTCCGGCGGGGCCGGCCAAGGCGCCGCGCTCGCCCTACGACTGGAGCATGAACGAGGACCTGATCATCCCCGAGACTCGCTTTGCGCCGGTGTTCGAGCCGGGTGATCTCTTGATCTTCAACAAGTACGTTCCGCACGGCACGCAGATCGTCTCCGGCACTCCTGGAGCGCGCCGCAGTATCGACTTTCGGCTGCACGCCAAGAGCCGCGAAGACTGAGGCGTGGACTACGTGGTCGGCCGCGTGATGCGTGTGTAAAGCTCGATCAATCGCTGGATTTGTACGTCCATCGCGAGCCGCTCACGTGCCAGTAGGACGTTTCGTTTCAGCTGCCGATGGTCCAGCGTGTCGAGCAGCGCGGGCAAATCCTGAAGCTCTTCATCGCTCACGCCCTTGCCGATCCCCTCGGTTTCCACGAAGCGAGTGGTGGCTTCGGCGCGCGCGCTGACCAGCACCGGCAAGCCAGCTTCCACGTACATGAAGAGCTTCGAGGGGATCAGCAGGCGAAAGTGATCGGGACCGAACACGTTGCCGGTGTAGTCGTAGACGATCAGGCCGTAGTCGAAATCGGCCAGCAGGTTCTTCATTTCCCAAGGCATGGCGCCGAGGCGAAAGTGGTAGTTGTGGTACTGCTCTGTGAGCGCCATGTGCTCCGGGTAGAGTTCTCGGTAGCTGCTCTCCGGGCCGATCAGCGGATTGTTGTAAACGGTGAGGCCCAGGCCCTGGCGTAGCAGCAGCTCGGAAGTGCCGATCATTTGCGCGTCGCCGAACAGCTCAGGGGGATGGGACGGACCGGTGGGGACTACGCCGCCGGAAAAGACCAGGCGCAGGTCCTGAGCTCGGCGCGGGTCTGGCTCGGAAGATTCGGGGGGAGGAGTCGACTCCGAGAAGAAGTCGGCGAGCGGATACACCAAGAACGGCAAGAAGTTCTGATCGCGCCCCAGCTCACGCGCCCCGAGCGCGTCGACGTGCGCCTCCACGCCGGGCAAGAGCACGCCGTCAGCGTGACGGCAAATGTACTTTTCGCACGCCACCTGCTTGCGCTGCATGGCCTCGACTTCCGGGCCCCAGGCCCGACGCATGAACGGCAAGGCTCGCTCCATCCCCTGCTCGGGGAAGATCAACGAGTTGATGTCCATCAAGTCGACCACGTGCCGTGAGCTCTGCGGCAGGAAGGCGTCGACCAGCACCGGCAAGTCGTACCCGAAGAGCCAACCTTGCGTGTGCAGTAGCGCCTGCTCGGCGCGGCTTACCCATAGAAGCAAGCTGCACAAGTCGGTCGAGAGCACGTGGTCGAAATAGCCTTCGAAGTACGCGAGCGAACCTGTGTCGAGCACCAGCGCTGCAGTGCGGTAGCCGCGTCGGCGCAGCGCCGCGCTCATGCGAATCTGGTTGAAGTAAACCTTGCGCGATACGAACACCACGTGCTTTTCCGCGCCCACGACCGTTGCCAGTTGCTCGGCCAGCCGCGTGCGATGCTCGGCGAGGGCGCGCTGGTAGGTCGGAAAGACGTGCGCGGCTGCGAGGGCCACCACCCGTTGATTGCGTGGCGCCCGGCTCCCGCCGTCGCAAGCCACGACCAGGTCGAAGGCGGCAAAGTCTCGAAAATCGCGTGCGACTGGCACACCGAACATCTCGCTGCCGGTGCCGGGATGCTCGAGCAGTTGGAGCGTCACTCGACAGCCGCGGTCGGTGAGCGCGCGGCACACGGGTTCGGTCAGGGGCGACAGCGCCTGCACCAACGCGGTCTTCGGCTCCGGGTGCGTGGCGTTCATGGCCTCGAACAGCGTGCTCAGCTGAACCCGCAAGTTGACCGACTGCGCCCGCACTTCCTGCTGCCAATCCGGCAGGCACGCGGTGAGCTCACTCGGGCACGCTCGGAGCAGCTCGTCGAGGCCAAGCGCGAGATCGACGTGCTCGCTACTGCTTGACGACATAGCCGGCCGGTGAATTCGTCCAAGGCAAGGTCTGCACCCGAACCTCCGGCTTGTCGGCGAAGAACTCGTCGACCGCCCGGGTCTCGCCGGCCCACTCCTTGAGCGCGTACTCGTCGAACAGCATGACGCCGCCACGGCTCAACCGCGGCCAAAGCGCCTGCAGCGCCGCCAACGTCGGTTCGTAAAGATCACAGTCGAAGTGTACGAGCGAGAAACGCACGCCCGGATTTTCTGCAACGAAGGCGGGCACGGTATGCTCGATTTGTCCGTCGATCAGCTCGATGCGCTTCTTCCACGGGACGAACCGGTCACCGTCGAAGATCGAGATGGCCGAGAGCACTTCCTCGCGCGACGCGGCGGGGTTGTAGCCGCCGACCACTTTGTTGACCTCGGTCGCGGGCGCGCCGTCTTCGGGCGCGAGCTTGGTAAAGCCAGCCCAGTTGTCGAAGCCGTAAACGACTTTGGTGCGATCGCCGATGCATCGCGCCTCGAGCAGGTTGGCCCAGGTCAACAGGCCCAAGCCACGGAACACACCGAGCTCGGCGATGTCGCCGGGCACGTCGATGGTCAGATCGAACAGCTCGGTGTGCGCGAGAAAGCGCTTCAGCCATTGGCGTCGAGCCAGCACCGGAAACATCTTCATGGCTTCGAGCGGCGCGAGGCCGAATTGCTCGCAGTGCCGCGCGATGCGCTCCTCGGTATCTTGATCGCTGCCAGTCTTGCGAAAGCCGTCGAACTTGCTCATCGGCACCTCTGTGGGCTCACAGCCGGGGTGGGGCCTGATAGGCCGGCGGGAGCACGAAATCGTAGGTCTGCGGGGAAAGGCGGGCGCGAATGCGCGTTGCGAGGGCAAGCGGCAACGGGGCAAGCACCGTGCTGCCGCGCGGCACGGCATCGGGATGCAACACCGGCCGATCGCGATAGGTCGAGCTCGCCCGACCCGGATCTTCGTCGACGAAGAACTGCACGCGATCACCCAAGGTCCCGAGCAGCCAATTGCCGCCGATCGAAGTTCCGAACACACCCAAGCTCGACGCCTTGGTGTCACGCGCCTGCTGCGCCACCGAGTGGAGCCACGACAGTCCGGCGTCTGCAGCGGCTCCGGTAGCGGCGGGAAGCCCAGCTGTCGTCGCCTCGCTTCGGCCGAGGCGCGCCACCAGTGTGATTTCCTTGGGCAACTGGTCGGCTGACAGCAAGAGTGGCACGAGCCCAGCTTGTCGGCAGAGCTCGCTGATGTAGCCGAGCGTGAAGTGCGAGCAATGGTCGGCGATCACCAGATCGAACGGCGAATCTGGAAAGTAGGGGATTTGAATCAGCACCTTGCCATCGCGATCGAGACACCGTGCCATGCTCTTCAAGAACGACAGCGGATCGGGCACGTGCTCCAGCACGTGGACGGCAGTCACGAGGTCGAAGCGTTCTTCGATACTTTCGGGGTTGCCCTCGAAAATGCCCTCAACGCCCGGGATATTCGCGACGCGATCGCGATCGGGCAGGTGCGGGTCGTAGCCGTAGAGCGACCAGCCCTCGACCAGTCGCGAGAACGCGCGCAGGGTCGGTCCGGTGCCGCAGCCCATGTCGAGCATGCGGCCACGATCGGGCAGTGCGAGTTGCCCGAGCAGCGACGCAAGGACTAACTCGGAGCGAGGCTTACCGATCCCGGTCTGTTGATCGAAGATGACCTGCTCGGTCTGTCCCTGGGTCTGGTGGTAGAGCTGATAGCTGCCGTAGATGGCCGCGGCGTCGCCTGCAAAGCTCGCGTCCACCACCTTTTGCAGGAGGCCGCAGCTTTCGCACAGCGCGAGCTCGCCGCCTGCAGGCCAGGGCCGGCAATCGGACGAAACGCGCGGCAGTCCTTCAAAGCCGGAACGAAGCTCGAGCGCGTTCGCTCGACAGACGTGGCACACGGCCTCGGTGCTGGTGTCGGACGCGGCAGCCACGGCCGTCATACCAGAGGGAAGATGGGGCCGCTGATGAGCTCGCCAGGTTCGACGGCCATTTGTGCGACGAACACGGCCGCGCTGCCTTTGGTCGGCGCGTAGCGCGTCGGCCCGACCAGGTAGCGGATGGAGAGCGAACGACGCGGTCGGTCAGTCAAATTGGGCGTCGAGCAATGCCAGGTCTTGCCGTCGTGCACCGCCACGTCGCCGGGCGAGAGCGCGATGGGGACGACGGGAAAGCCGGCCGCGGCGGGATCGGCAGGGATGGCAGGTCGTTCGTCACCCGCAAATGGCTGCCCCGACTGCAGGTCGGTCGAGCACACGGCGCCGAGCTTGTGCGAGCCGGCCGCGTAGCGCAGTGTGCCATTGTCGGTATCCACCTTGTCGAGGGGGATCCACAGCGAGCACTGGTTGTTCGGATCGAAGGGGAAGTAGGAGATGTCCTGGTGCCAGCGCAGGTCGGTGCCTACCCGGGCTGGCTTGTCGAAAACGATTGATTCGAAAAGCCTGAGCTCGGTTCTATCCTGCGCGTCGCCGCGACCGCACATCCGCCGCACGACATCGGACAGGGCGCCGTCCAGCACGATTTGGCGCAGGGCCGGGAACTCGGACATGGGGCGTATGCGTTTCTTTTCCCCGGGAACGTGACGCCAAAATACCGCTGCTGGTTGATCCTTCGGTAGCAGGTTCGGTCGCGTCTCCAGCGTGGTGGAAGCAAAGGCTTCCCACTCGCTGCGCAAGGCTGCGATGCGCTCGGGATCGATGACATGTCGCAGCACGACGAAGCCATCCGTGTCGAAGCGCGCCAGATCCTGCGGGGTGATCATTCCGAAGCCTTTGAGGCTAACACGCTGACCGTACGGGTGTCCGACGAGACCTGCGTCCTCCCATTTGACCGCAGGTCGAGTAGCGAGTTCACTTGCACCTGGCGAATGAGCAATTTTTGGCGGCTCTCCCCGCTGCTGGCGGCAGCGCTCGGCTGCTCGGCGAACGCCGATGTGGCGACCACAATCGCGCGCAATCCCGCTGAGCCGACCCGCACGAATGCCACACCGGGCGCGGCCGGCGACAGCGGTGCAGCGGGAGCGTTCGCGTCCAGCGCTGGGGAGCCCGGCAGCACCGGAGCGGCGGGGGCTCTCCCCGAGGAGGAGCCGAGCGGTGGCGGGGCGGCGGCCGCGGGCGCGTCTTCAGCGACTAGCGGCGAGCCCGGCAGCAGCGGAGCCACGAGTGGGCCCACCGGTTGTGAGCCTGGTAGTCCCATTCTGGTGCCTCACGTCGTCAACGCGCGCGACCTCGGCGGTCTACCGCTGGTGGCAGGTGGGAGCGTCGGTTGTGGCGCCGTGTTCCGCGGACCCCCGCTGATCCTTTCGAAGGAAGGCTGTGACGAGGCAGCTCGGCTGGGCGTAAGAACGCTGATTGACTTGCGAGTTTCGGGCGAGCGCGACGCGAGGCCCGACGCACCGTGCGTCGCGCCGGAGCGCGTCCACGCGCCTCTACCGATACCTTATGGACTCGGCCCCTCCGACTACCTCGCCGATCTGCATGAAAAAAAGTCGATCGCGATCGCGTTCCGCGCGCTAGGCGACCCTGCCGCGTACCCGGTCTACTTGCATTGCACTTACGGACGTGATCGCACCGGTGTCGTGATCGCGCTCTGGTTGCTCGCGCTCGGCGCCAGCCGCGAAACCGTCATGCAAGACTACCTGCGGTCGGGGGCGAGTGTAGGGGCGTATCCGGACAGCTTGGCCGCAGTGCTCGACGAGATCGAGTCCCTCGGCGGTGCGGAGGCCGTGCTGCGCGACGCTGGCATCACGACGGAAGAGCTGGCCGCGATGCGACGGATTCGGACCGAATAGTGACACGGCTGTGAAATTGCCGGGAAACACCCGGCTCGGCCTCTCACCCCCGAGTCAGTGGGGCGAAGATTACCCATGGCGCGGCCTTCAGGCTTGCGCTGTCATTCCGATCTAGAGGCGGAAGTCATGGCGCATCACGAGTCGTCGTCGGTTACCTATTCCCTCGAGTGTTCCAGCTGCGGTCACGAGTGGAGCGAGACTGCGGAAATCACCTTCGATAGCTGCCCCGCTTGCGGCGCAACGGTCGAAAAGAGCAGCGGGCATTTTCGCGGTTCGGCCAAAGCTTCCACCCCTCCGAGGAGCCGTCCGAGCGGCACCTGGGGCTGGGCAGAAGCAACTCAGCTGAAGTCTTGATCCGCCGCGCCTCTAGTCCGGCGCGCGCGCTACGAATGCCATGATACCGAGCTCGGTGAGCTGCTCTCCCGCGTCCGGTGGCGGCGCGTCCGCGCAGAGGCGCGGCGCGTCGAGTGTGGTCTCCAGCCGGCCTTGTCCCAGCGAGAAGACGCGGTGACGAATCGTGGGGTCATTGATGGCGACGTGGCGCCAGGTCGTGAGCACGTCATTGAGCTCGACGTGAAGCCCCGCGGTTCTGGCTGCGTTTTCGAGGCGCGCGGCTAAGTATCGTCCCGAGGACGAGAGGTTGCCCCGCTGCGGCTCGAGCCGTAGTTGATCGCCGACTCGGTAGGCGCTCTCCAGTGTTGCTCTCAGCAGCCGTCTCACGTTGCTCGTCCGTGAGATGCCGTCGAACTCGGCGCAGGCGCGCTCGGCGTCGAACGGGCGCGCCATCGCCGCTGCGAAGTAACGTCCGAAGACGCTCGGTAACGGGTGGTCGATACGCTTGAGTGCTGCCAACAAGGCGTGCAGCGGGGCTTGATCGGTGACGAGCAGGTCCAAGGGCCACGCGGTCGTCAGTGGGTCGCCGAACAAGTTGGGGAACGCCAGTTGCCCTCGCGCCGCGAACTCCTCGAACTGTGTCGAGTGATTCGGCGCCATGTCGAGCAAATGAATCACGCGTCCTCCTGGGCGAAGGACGCGACGTATCTCGTCGAACGCGGCCGTTAGGTCCGGCAACATATCGAGAATGCAGAGGCCGACCACGCCGCTCTGCGAACGAGCCTCGAACGGCAATGCTTCGAGGCTGGCCGGGCGCACCACGGCGGTTGGAAAGGACCGACGAAAATCCTCCAATGCCGGAGCGTCGGAATCGGTGAACACCCAGCGCTCTTCTTCACCGTCTGGTAACCAGCGTCGGAGCTGACCGGACCCGGCGCCGACCTCTACCAAATGCTCGGCGTCCGCCAAGTATTCGCGAAACAGTCGCGCCGTGAGCTCGCGCGCGCAGGCGCCGAAGGGCTCGCGGATCTTGCTCAAGACGGCGAGGTCTTTGGACCAATCGTTGGTCCGCGCGGGCCTTCGCTTGGGACCACGCTGGCTGCGACTCTTCCAGCTGCCGGCGTTCCCACGTAACCGCTTCATGGGAAGCAGCTCGAGCCCGATAGCTCACAGCCTCCGAACAATAGCGCCACAAACGGTACGCAAAACAAGCGACCCGCCACCATCAGCAACCCAACCTCTCTCGAACAGTCTATCAGCATCGAGGGTTGGGAGCGACGGAGAAGATTGCGGCGCTCGCGGTTCGATCATCGGTAAGCTGTTTTGGCGCATATCAGCACCGTGCTGACTCACTCACTACTCGCGCACACGGTGCTGCCTCCGGTGAGGCACTCCTTGAGCCACCGAAAGTGGAATAAGCGTTTGGAGGTGCAATCTTGCTGCACGCTAGAGGGGCACGCGGAGAAACCAGACAGGGCCTGGGTGAACGCGACCTCGATCCGCTCGCTGTTGGCGACGCTGACCGCGAGCTCGAAATGGCGGCTGGCTTCACAGCCGGGCAATCCTGCTGGCACGTCGAAGCTCCTGGTTCGATCGAAGGACACGTCTTGGCGCGCGACTTCTAGATCGCCAGCGTCGAAGAGCGGCACGTTCGCCCCGCGGTCGGCTTCGTTCCCGACAACCACGAGCGTCGGTCCCATGGCTCCTTCGACGAGCGGTGGCAGACAGTCGTCTGCCACGCGCTCGATGGTCAGATCGTAGATGCCGGGCCCCTGGTGCGGGGGAGCTTCGCTGTCCACAGAGGTGGCGCCTCCGCAGCCCCACGCGACGCTCAGTGAGAGGCTCAACCACGGCGGCCAGGTCTTCATGGGCGCAGCCTAAGCTGGGCCCAATTGGCCGCCCGCAGCTGATCTTCAGTTGCCATTCATCGACACGTTGAAATGCAGGAGGTCGCTGGGTGTCTTGGGATTGATGCCGACGACGCGCTCTTTGGCGTGGGTCGACGGCGTGCTGCAGAACGAGTCGTAGAGCAGGTAGGGACGGATATTGGGCTCGGCGAGCAAGTTCGGTGGTGTTGCGGCTGCGATGACACCGCCAGGCGAGCCGAGTGAATGTCCGTTGGCCGACACCAGGCTGCCGCCGCACGCCAGCGTGACCGAGTCCAGGTTCTTGCTGGCATCGACCGGGATCGTCCGGTAGCGGATGCGCCACGGGCTCTCCTCGGTTCCCGCGAAAACTCCGAAGCCCTTGAAGGCAGCCGAGATAACCGGTGTGTGCAGGTTCTTGAGCGTGTCATTCGATGACATCAGCTCGGCCGATGTCGCGCAGGCCGTGGAATAGCAGCCGCGTGGGTAGATGCGCGCGTTGATCTTGGCCGTCTTCAGATCGCCGGTGCGCCAGGCGAGGCCGTAACTTTCGCCCCCCGGCGTCGCGTTCGCAGCGGCGGCGAGCCCCACAGCACCGGCGATCGTGTTTTGCGTATCGATGTGCGCAAACTCCATCGGTGCCCAGCCGAACTTGTTGTCGTTCCACGTGAACAGGATTTGCGTGGCGGTGCTGGTGGCGATGTAAGCGTTGGTCGGGCGGCTCGCGGTTTCACTGACCCCACTCGATACCGTATCGAAGACGGCGCCGACGTTGCCGCTGGCTCCCACCCATTGCGAGCTGAGCGCCGTGCGGTTTTCCGCGGAGACCTTGCGCGTGTAGGTGACGAGGAACGAGCCACCGTTGCCAATGCGGACGAACGTGACCGTCGGCATCTTCTCGGCGTCGGTGTCGTAGTTGATCGTGAAGGGGTTGGACCTAGAGTTGCCGTTGTCGTCGGTCAGCGGGACGCGGTCGCCCTTGTCGTCGATGATGGCGCCCCACACGTCGCTGTCGGTTGCCGAGAAGTCGTCCTGCCACACGACCAGAAACTGATTCCTGTCGTGATTCCAGGCCATCGAAGGAAAGCTCTTTTTCCGCGTTCCGGTCGAATACTCTTTCAGCTTGAAAGGCGCCTGCCCGTAGACCGTACCGCCGCCGCTGCCATCGTTGGCGGCGCTGGTGGAGAATGGTTGCCCAACGATTTGCGCGTTCGCGGAAGAGACCCATACCGCCAGGATGTGATCGGTTGCGGCGCCGATTGCCACTTGCGCGTCGTGAGCCGTTTTGATGCCGTTCTGATCCAGCGTGTTGTTGACGGTCAACGCCGACGCGACCTTGGCAACTTGCTCGGGCGCTTCGTCTTCCGCCTCGACGAGGCAAGCGCCAAGCAGCAGCGGCAAACACGAAAGCACCCACTTCGGACGAAAATCCAGCATGTACTCCTCCTCGAAACCCGACGTAGCGACGGCTACGCTCCGTCCCGCTGCTAGCAGACGATGACGAAGCGCTCAATACTCGGCCGAGCGGTCGCTGCCGTTCAGGGCGAGTTGGTCGTGACGCGAGGGCACGTCTTGCGTCAGATGCAGCGCTTTACGGATTACAGTACGACCTCAACCGGGTGCTGCGCCTTCGCGATTGAACGGTGACGCCGGATTCAGGAGACCGAGCCACCAATCGTCTTGCGGCACTCCGAACTTGAGCGCGGCGCCGCGCACGGTGCCCTCGAGCACGAATCCGTTTTTCTCGAAGGCTGCTCGGCTCGCCCAATTCCCGACGAACACCTCTGCGTCGATTCGGTGGAGCTTGAGCTCGTCGAACGCGTAGCGCACCAGCGCGCTGATTGCCCGCGTACCGATCCCGCGACCTTGATAGGGCTCGCCGATCCAGAGCCCGATACTGCCGCGAAAGCGTCGGTCGTCGGGACGCACGTCACAGGCGCCTACCGGCGCTGCGCTCTCGGGCTCGGTGATCACGAAGAAGTGACCCTCGGACCTTGCCGCGCGCGCGACTCGTTCAGCCCAATTCGCGGCGAACTCAGCCGCGCTCGCCGGGCCGTCCCAAAGCAAGGTTCGAACCACGCTGGTTCGATGGATCATCGGAAACAGGATCGGAGCATCCTCGAGCAAAGGCGGGCGAAGCATGACGATGCGAGTATCAGCGATTTGCGGCCGGGAGGGCGTTCACCGGCATCGATTGAAGCGGCGCGCCTGCGTTTTGGGCTGCGGGGGACGTGCCTTTGACGCGGAGGGGAGGCCGAGATAGCGATCGACTATGCGCGCATCGTTAGGTCGAGCGACCTCGCTTAGTGGCTTCTTGCTTGGCTCTGCTTTGTTCTTGCTCAGCGCTTGCGGCAACTCGCACGGGTCGAAGTCCCGCGGGGCGGGTGGTGATGACAACGGGGCTGGCGCGACCGGAAACGGCGCGACCGGCAACGGCGCTAGCGACGCGGGCGGCCAGGGCAACGGCTCACAGAACCCGGGCGACTTTAGCTCAGTTTGGCGTCCGGCGAGCGCGGAGCACAATGTGCTCGACACCACCATGCCCACCGCGGGCAAGACCTTCAGCGTCGATGTGCCTAAGCGGGTTCAGGTAAATTTCCCGGATATCGACCAGGAGGTCGAGTTCTTTCAGCAGTTCGTCGACGATCAACTGATCATCTTCGCGTTCCCGGTCGACGGCGAAGTGTACTACCGCATCACGCGCTCCGCCATGCAAGCAGACGATGCGTACGTCGTCAGCAGCGGCTCGCAGCAGAGCATTTATCAGCTCGAGGACGGCGCGCTGACGCAGACCAGCACCGTGGCTCAGGGGACGCAGCTCGTCTTCACCACCACGACCTTCCAAAAATACGAAAGCGACTTTCCACCTGCGGATTGGCCGACCGAAGTCGTCGAGATCGACATGACGGAGGTGATGCCGTGAAGCCGCTACAGATTGTGACCGCGCTCAGTCTCGCCGCATTGTGCGGCTCAGCCACGCCCGCGCATGCCGACACGGCTCCGGAGGGATTCCTCACGCCGAGTGAATGCCTGAAGCTCAGCCCGCCCTGCAAGTGCAGCGACGCTCCGATGATGGAGGTGTTCCTGAACGACCAGCGCAAGGCGCTCAGCTCCTGGGAAGACACGAAAGACGCGATCTTGACGCCTGGGGGAGGCCCCGACCAACCGGAGACCCAGAAGGAGGCCATCGCTGACTTCCACCGTCGCTTCGATCCACAGGCCGATCCTCGCGTGGAAGAACAGTTCCTGACGTGCCCGACCATCGAGGAGGGGAACCACAACCCGGGCAAGATCGCGGGTGTATCCATCAGCAAGGGCGGCGCCGCGCTCGACGACTGTTTCTGCCAGACGTTTTGTCAGGACATCGTGGAAGCGACGGCGGTCCACGAGAACATCCATTTCGGCTTTGGCTTCGTGGCCATCGGGGAGCTCCTCTCAGTGGTCTCCGCCTGCGTCACGTTGGACTTGCCCACGGGTTTTTGCGACACGCTCGACGCGCAGATGTTAGCGGACTCCGAGATCTTCGCGCACAAGGGTGGTATCAGCAGCCTAGCTGACTCCCTCAGCGACCTGCGCGCGAGCGACCCCGACATGCCCGACATGGAGTGCACGTGGGAGCCCTTGCCTCCGGTAGCGCTGCGCGTGTCACCGCCCGCTCCGACTCCACCGGCCGGGTTTTGGGAGCGCGTGGAGATGTTGGCCAGCCGTTTCATCCACGGCGTCTCCGGCACCCCCTCCTGAGTATTGGCAGGCATCGTGAGTGAGCACGCCGGAGCGAACGGCCGGCGTGCGCAGCTACTGCTGCTGCTGCTCGGCGGCTTGGCGGCTTATTCGGTCGCGTTGGCGGGGCCGTTTCAGTTCGATGATCGGGGCGTCATCCTGCGCGACCAGACGGTCCACTCACTGAGCGCCACCTTCACGAGCCTGTGGGGGCTGAGGCCGCTGCTCAAGTTGAGCTACGCCATTTGCTGGGCGCTCGGCCAATCACCGGTGACGTTCCACGTCTTCAACGTGCTCGTCCACCTACTCAACGTGGCGCTGCTGGTGCGTGTATTCGCGGCCGCCACCGACTCCGAGTCGCGCTGGCCGTTCCACGGGCGCATCACGCCCGGCGCGATCTTCGCGGCGATGTTGTTCGCCCTGCATCCAATCCAAACCGAAGCGGTCACCTACATCAGCGGCCGTTCCGCGTCGCTGGCCAGCACATTTCTGCTGCTCGCGCTACTGCTGTACGCCGAGGGGGTGCGAGCCAGCAGCATTCGGTACTGGCTTGGCTTCACGTCTCTATCGTTTCTGGCTGCGCTCGCAACCAAGGAGACGAGCGCGACCTTGCCGCTTGGTCTGCTGCTTTGGGATGTACTGATAGAACGCTCTCGCCCGCGCGCGGTCCTGCGGCGCTTCGGGCAGTGGCTCGGAGTCGCGCTCGTGACGTCGGTGCTGCTGGTCATGAACCCGCGCTACTTCACGTTGCTGTACAACGTGCTGGGGCAGCGCTCCTTCGCTGATTCCTTGAATTATCAGCTGGGGGGGCTCACCTACCTGTTCGGGCGACTGAGCTTGCTCGAGCCGCTGTGCATCGATCCGGGGCTTTGGATGAAGGCTCCGACCGGCATCGCGGTGACGAGCGCAGCGGTGGTCGTTGTTGCCGCGCTCGGGCTGGCGGGGTGGCGGGCACGTCGCGAGCCTTTGTTGCTCTTTGGCGTTGGCTGGTTCTTGCTACAGGTGTTCGTGCCGTTCGTGCTGCTGCCGCGCGTCGACGTCATCAACGAGCGCCATGCTTACGTCGGCAACGTCGGCCTGTTTCTCGCTTGCGGCGCGCTATGGGAGCGTGCTCTTTCGGCGCCTCGGGCCGGGCTGTGGCGCAGTTGGCTTCCCGCGGGGCTCGGGCTTGGGCTCGCCGTGCTCACGTTGCGTCGAAACGGCGACTACCTCAGCGAAGTCAAGCTGTGGCAGAGCACGGTGCGGGTCGCACCCAAGAACCCCAGGGCCCAAAACAACCTCGGCGTCGCCTACGAGCTCGAGGGGCGAAACAACGAAGCCTTCGTGGCGTACATGCGTGCTCTCAAGCTCGAGCCTCGCTACGTCGCCGCGCAAGACAACCTGCTTCGCTTGAACCGCAAGCGCAGCGGTCAGTAGCTCCGCCGACTGGTGCCCGAGCTAGCGCACGACCCCGCGCAGTGCTCGCAATAGATGTCAGCTAGCCAATCGCGTTCATTTCGCAGGGCAGAGTGCCGAGCACCAAAATAGGCAAAAATTCAGCCTATTGGGCGCGTGCTGGGTCCTTGTTACGTTTGCGGCATGCAAAGCGGGCGATGCGGCGGAGGGCTCTTTGCGATTTCGTTCGTGCTCACGTGGGCGATGTTGGTGGGCTGCGGTCAGCGGCCGCAGCCGGGAGCGACGCCGGTGTCGAGGCCGCCAGCGCCACCCGGGCCGGCGGGGCCGAACAAGCCCGCAGTCATAGCCGAGCAAGTGCGCGAGGCGCTGGCTGCTGGCCAGCGGCGCTTTGCTGCCGACGAGGTGTTCCGACGGAATCGCGTCAAGAGCCTCGGCTTCTTCGACGATGAGTCGAGCGGGCTATGCGTGACGCCAACGCCGACTGCTCCTGCAGATCTCGAGTTCGATCGCAGCTTCTGGATCCACGATCGCGCGACGCTCGACTGGGTCGACCCGACGCCGCCTCGCGGCGTTCCCGCTGACTTCAGCTTGCGCTCGACGCTCGGGCAGCTGGCACGGCAGATCCCGGGGCCTGGGAAGCCACTCAGCGCGGAGCACCTCTTCGCCGAATTGTGGGACACGCAGAACTCGGTCTCTGTGATTCCGGGTGGCGCCCAATGCACCGACGACGGCGGGACAGTCAACGGCTTCCCGGAGAGCTGCCGCCCCGAAGGATCGCAGGCCAGCGATGCCGCTGTTCAAATCGCGAAGTATTGGCCGATCGGGCTCGTCAACCGCCTGGATCTCGCGCACGAGGGGTGGCGCAACTGCGGCGAGTACCGAATCGTTTATGGGCGCAACGATGTCACCAGCAATAACCAGTTCGGCCGCGCTTTCATCATCTTCGAGGCTGTCTTGCCGAACCCTCGGCCAGGGTGTCGCTCTGCCTGTCAGCCCGTCGCCGAGTTCTGGGCAAGCCTGTCGGATCCGGGGCTTTCGACTGCGGCACGCGCCGAGGCGCTCCGAGACTTCTACTACGGTGGGCTTCCCGGCTTCGAACCGGTAGTTCACATCGACCACTACACCGCCCAAGGCGTGAGCTCGCTGTACGGCTCCTCCGGTAGTGGTCAGATCCGCACGAACTCGTTCTTCGGAGCGCCGTGGGCGCTGAAGGAGTTTCGCCTGTCGCTCGACTGTGTGGGCGAAGACTGTGATCTCGAGTTCGTCCCTACGATGGTGAAAGTGACCCCTTTCGGCGAGCTTTGGTCGGCGGAGACGCGAACGAATTCGTCGTCTGCTCTGCAAAGCATGGCCGTGAACTTTCAGAATGACGTTCTGGCCAACGTTCGGAGCCTGGCGGTGAGCCAAAGTGGGTCGTGCCCGGGCGCTATGGGCGGCGACATCAATCGGATCTCCTACCCAGTGGACATTCGCTTCGACGATGCCCAAAGCCTGAATACCCTGGGGGGCTCCAGCGACTTCCGCGGCCCTTCAATGGAGCCGAGCCTGCCACCTTCTAGCGCGTTTACGTTCGGGGAGTTGCTAGCTGCCAGCGCCGGTACCTGCGGCCTTACCAGTCGGCAGCTCGTCGCCCGTGCCATGACGCAGACTTGCGCGGGCTGTCACGATGCTGGGCACGAGTTTGGGCTCTCGACCGCCGACGCGATTGGGCCGGTTTTGCTCCCGAACGGTACGACCAGCACAGAGTGGCCCATTTCGCTGGGTTTCGTGCACACCAAAGAGACTCCGGCGCTGGGCGTGCACGAGTTATCGCCCGCGCTCAAGGAGGTCTTCCTGCCGGAGCGTCGTCGCATCGCGGTCGACGAGATGCTCAACCAGGATACATGCCCGTGTCGCGAGCGCTTCATGTTCGAGCCCGACAAGACGCGCCACCAATTCGTCAGCATCGAGGACAAGGTGACGAGTAAGTTCGCACCTCGCTTGCGCAAAGAGATCGAACGGCTCCAAGCCTTGAAGCCGTCGGGCAGCCCGAAGGCGCCGCAAGCAGCGCAAGTCCGTCAGGCTCGACAACGCGTTCGGGCGCTCGAGCTCGAGCGCGAGCAGGCGGTCGTCAAAGCCGTGGCGGAGGCCGGGAGGAAGCTACCTCCGCTGGATCGCAAGCCCAGCGCTCAATCGACGAGCTTCGGCTTCAAACAGCTGGCTGAAGGCGACCCCAAACGCGCGGCAGAGCTGCGCCAGAGCACGACCAATCAGTTCCTCCGCAGCGAGCCGCCGCGCCGCACCGTTAGCGGTAGCTTTCGAGCTCACTGACGGCGCCGCCACCAGCGCGTCATCTTCACGAACGAGGTCACGCGATCAGCGCGTGCACTTGGCGCCGAGGGTCGTCTTGCCCACGTTGTTCGCGCCCTTCTCGAGCTCGTTCTGAACGGCGCCGGCATTCTGCGCGGTCGTCGCGCCCGGCAGTGGGAGCGCGGACTGCGCGTATAGCGTGAAGACGTACGGGTGTGAGCCGTTCGGCGGGCAGGGGCGGATGTAGCCCAGCGATTCGTTGTTGCCACCGACCTGTTTCGAGCCTGCAGGATCCGGTGGCGTGTGCGAAGCCTGCGAGACGTCGCGCGGCAGCCCGAGCTTGTCTGCGGGAATGTCCCAGATCGCCCAATGTACGAAGTTGTTCTGCGTGTCCTTGAGCACGATCGCGTAGCCCATGGTGCCCGCAGGTCCGGCGCCCCAAGCCAGCGGCGGAGATGGTCGCGATTCGATGCTGCCGTTCGTGCTCACGCACGTGTACTCCATGGGGATTTCTGCGCCCTCCATGAAAGCAGTGCTGGTGAGCTTGAAGGGCGCCGCACCGCCCGAGCCACCGCTGCCGCCCGAGCCACCGCTGCCGCCGGTCCCGCCTGTGCCGGCGCCGGCCATGCCCCCGCTTCCAGCAGTGCCGGAGCCGCCCGCACCACCAGTCGTGCCGCCCGCGCCACTCGTACCAGCGCTGCCCGCCGTGCCGGTCGAACCTGCGCTGCCCGATGTCCCTGCAGTGCCGGTCGTCCCTGCAGCGCCGGTTGTTCCTGCAGTGCCGTTCGAGCCGGCGGTGCCAGTCGAACCTGCGCTACCGGCAGTGCCATTCGAGCCGGCGCTTCCGTTCGTCCCCGCGGTGCCGGCTGTGCCCGGGTCGTCGGAGCTGCACCCAAACGCGGCCGTGAATAGCCCGGCTGAGAGGAGAGCGATGGAACCAAGGCGAGCGGAGTTTCTTACGAGCGCGTTCGTCACCACAGGTGCTCCTGGAAGTAAAAGGGCAAGCCAGCTTTGCCGGTCGCTACGCCCGAATGCTGCATGCTCCCGATGGCCGCCGCAACGGCCTTTATGTTTCCCGCCGAAGCGTTGTTTGCGAGTACCGCGCGAATGTGTCGCTTGGAAGCAGCACCCGTCGATGAGCGCAGCCGTCGGGCGAGGCGTCGTACGGTAAAGGGCGGTGGAGGGCGGATTCCTTCTCGCCCAATACCTGGGCATTTTTTCACTGTGCCCGTTTAGGGTGGCGGGATCGGTCGATCCGCGCTGGCCTTGGCGGAAGCGACTGCTGACGCGGGACTGTCGACCATGGACAAGCGCGTACCGAACCAACTCGAAGTCGAGGCCAGATCCGACGCGAGCTCGGTCTCGTCGGATATTCGCGAGCTGAGCGCGAGCCCGGGGGCGTTTCCGAGTGCTTTCGGAGAAATGGAAGCAGGCCTCGATGCCGAGGAGGCGGCCGTGCTGTTACGAGGTGGAGCGGTAGGATACTGGAACCGGTGGAGGCAGGTCGCGAGACCGCCGTCGCTCGCAGGGTGCGATCTGCGGGGCGCTGACTTGACTGGTGTCGACTTTTCGCACTGCGATCTGCGGCGCGCGAACCTCGCAGGCGCGAAGCTCACGCGCGCCGACCTTTCCGACGCCGATCTCGCCGGCTCCGATCTCAGTGGTGCCCACGCGGAGCACGCTGGCTTCGCTCGAGCGCGCCTCGTCAACGCTAACCTAACGACCATCGTCGCCGACTACGCGAAATTCGACGACGCGTTGCTGGTGGATGCGCGATTTCCCGGCGCCAAGCTGACCGGGGCAAAGTTCGTCGGCGTCCGCGCGATTGGTAGCCGTTTCGAGGATGCGAAGCTGGTCAACGCGGATTTCTCCGGCGCCTCGCTGGATTGGGCAGACTTCCTGCGCGCCGATTTGCGCTCGGCCAATTTGGAAGGCGTCGGGCTGGACTCTGCCAGCTTCTCGCTCGCCAACATGGCGGGCACACGCTTCGACCGCGGGCGCTTCGATGGGGTGCTCGGTCTCGTCGAAGCGACGTCGACCGGCGCGCGCGCTGCGACCCTCGGTATGCTCGGTGCTTGTGCGTATTCACTCTTGAGCAGCATGAGCGTGCAGCGTGCGGTACTGCTTTCGGACGCGGGTAGCTTCAAGCTGCCGCTGCTCCAAATCGACGTGTCTGCGCGGGTGTTCTTCGTGTTCGCGCCGTTCGCTTGTCTGTTTGGCTTCGCCTACCTGCATTTCTACGCGCACCACGGCTTGCGCTTGATGTTGAAGCTGCCGGCGCGTTTCGCCGATGGGCTGACGCTTTCGGAACGCACCTATCCGTGGCCTTTCAACATGCTGCTCGACCGCCGCTTGGGCGGAGATGCACTGGGCCACGAAGCCATTCTGATGCGTCGGGAAGAGGGCCTGCGCGCTGTCGACCTGATGTCCGACCTCGGCCGGCTCGCGACTACGTTCGTCAATTGGGTCCTGGTGCCGCTAACCATCGCAGCGCTCACCATTCGGGTCGTGGCGATGCAGCGCTGGGCCGAAACGGTGATCGCAACGCTCACGTTCTGGGCTTGCGTCGCGCTCAGCGTGGGGCTCCGGCATCGCGAACGGGTGGTGATCGCCTCTTATGCACGCGGCGAAGTTCGGCCGCGCGTGCGACCGGCGGTCGTTGCGCTCTTGAGCCTGGGAGCGGCGTTGAGTCTGGTTCTCGCGTTGCCGCCGGTCATTGTGCGGCTCAGCGTGCCCAACCTCGAGAACGAAGAGTTGAAAGGAGCCAACCTACAGAGCGCGCTGCTGCGGGGCGCCAACATGCGTCGCGCACGCTTGGACGGCGCGCGTCTGGACTCGGCTGATTTCAAGTACGCGAGGCTGTACTCGGCGATCCTGAGTAGCACCTATGCCCCGAATGCTTCCTTCTATTGCGCGATCCTCGAGAACGCCAAGCTGGACGGCGCGGTAGCCAACCAGGCTGACTTTCGGAGAGCCGTGCTACGCGGAGCAGACCTGACGCGGGCTCGCCTTCAAGGCGCTCGTCTGGAAGGCGCGGACCTGCGCGGGGCTCATCTCGACGATGCCGAGTGGAACGGCGTGAGCTGCGAACGCCAGACTCGCTGGCCCGGCGATGCAGCAC
>JBEHXA010000035.1:0-23469 GCA_048498935.1 Myxococcota bacterium | reverse complement strand
GGATCGGCAAGAAGCGCCCGCTGATCGACGAAGCTTCGGCCGAGTACAAGAAGATCGTCGACCTCCAGCCGGTGCCGCCGCCGCGCTGGGTCATCGCGGCCGGCTCGCAAGTGGGCGCGATGTGGGGTCAGTTCGTGAAGGAGTTCCGTGCGGCTCCGATCCCGGACAGCATCAAGAAGGACTACGAGCTGCGCACCGCGTACTACGGCTCTCTCGACGATGCGTCCGAGCCGCAGAAGCAGCAGGCCAAGAGCGCCTACGGCATCTGCCTCGGCTACTCGGTGAAGTACCAGTACTTCGACGAGTACAGCCGTGCCTGCGAGGTGTGGCTGGCGACGAACTACAAGAACGAGTTCCACGTCGTCGACGAGTTCCGCGGCGCTCCGAACCGCGTGAACAGCGTGCTGCGCGAGCAGGGCAGCCCGCTGCGCATCGGTGGTGAACCGATGGTCGTGCAGAGCGCCGAGCCTGAGAAGAAGAAGGCAACGGACAGCGACGAGAAGAAGAAAGACGAGAAGAAGAAGGAAGGCGGAGCGTGATGAACAAGCGGTTTCTCGGTATCGCGCTCGTAGGCTTGTCGGCTTCGCTGGTCGCGTGCGGTGGTGGCGCTGGGAGCAAGCCCGGCGCCCTAGCGCCCGACAAGGACAGCGGTCGCAAGGGCACCGGCAGCGTCAGCGTCAGCAAGGAAGCAGCGCAGACCTTCGACGCCGCGCTCGACCAGTTCGTGGAGCACGACAAGAAGCAGGACTGGGCGGAGAGCACGTGCTCGAGCGTCGCCGATTCGTTCGACAAGGCGGCCAGCGCGCAGAAGTCGGACGCCAAGGCGGCCTTCCCCGAGGCCATCTACAACGCCGGCCTCGCTTACCAGCGTTGCGGCAAGGACGCGGAGGCTCGGCAGCAGTTCGAGGAGACGCTCAAGGCTGACGCGGGCTTTCACCGAGCCAAGGCGCAGCTGGCGCTCTACGACTACGCCAAGTCCAGCGACATCGACGGCACCATCACCAAGCTCGACCAGATCATCCGCGACGCGAAGTTCCAGAACGTCGAAGGTCTGGTCGCGCTGGCTGCGCTGCAGATGGAACGCGGCAGCGATCAATCGGATCAAGACGGGAAGAACGACCTCGAGCGCGCACAGCGCAACTTGCAGCGCGCGCTGGCCATCGACGACAGCTACATGCCCGCCTTCAACCAGCTCGCGGTGTATTACCTCGAGCAGGCGAAGGCCAAGGCAGGCGCTGCCTCCAAGAAGGGCCGACGCGGTCGCCGCGGCATGGAGGTGTCGGGCGTGAAGAGCGTGGACGTCGACGAGCAGCAGCTCGATCTGGCCGCGCTGGTGGCGTCGCAAGCGCAGCGCAAGAACCCCAACTACGCGCCGATTCACAACACCACCGGGCTGATTCAGGTGCAGCTCAAGAACTTCAACAGCGCCGTGAAGAGCTTCGGTCGCGCGCGTCAGCTGGATTCGAAGTTCTTCGAGGCGCACATGAACTACGCGGCGGTGAGCTTGTCGTTCCGCGGCTACGAAGAGGCCGAGAAGGCCTACCGCGACGCGCTCAAGCTGCGCCCCAAGGAGTTCGAGGCTCACCTCGGGCTGGCGCTCGCGCTGCGTGGGCAGATCGACGACAGCAACTTCGACAAGATGGTTACTGGCGCTCAGGCCGAGCTCGACGAGGCCAAGAAGATCGACCCTTCGCGTGCCGAGACTTACTACAACGAGGCGATCCTCACGCACGAGTACAAGGCCAAGCGTGCTGCGGGTCCGAACGCGATCCCCCAGCTCGAGAAGGCTGCCCAGCAGTACCGTGACTTCGTCGCCAAGGCCGGCGACGGTGCCGAATTCGCCGACGCGGTGAAGCGCTCCAAGGAGCGCAGCACCGATATCGACGACACGATCAAGTTCATCAAGGAAGGCGCCCAGGCCGAGAAGGACGCGGCCGAGGCCGAAAAGGCAGCCAAGGAGCAGGAAGCTGCGGCCGCCAAGGAAGCCGCGGACAAGGCTGCGGCCGACAAGGCTGCAGCGCCGGCTGCACCGGCGCCGGCGGCTCCCGCCGCTCCGGCTCCGAAAAAGTGAACGCTCGAAAATAAGTCGGGAACCTTCGCGCCGGTCGGGTGTCGTTCACCCGTCCGGCGCATGGACCGACTTTCTAGGGACGCGCTCTGACTCCGCGATTGACGGAGACACCGGCGCCCCGCTACAATGTTGCTGTAAAAAGTCGTAGAAAGTTTTGAGGAGGCTGCAATGGTGACGAAGCGCGTTCGAATCGTGTCGGTGGCAGTTGGACTCGCCGCATTCATGGCCTCGGGCGCTGCGTTCGCTCAGGCCAAAGACGCTGCAGCTGGTGGCGACAAGGGTGATGGCTACGGCTACGAATTCGACGACGACCCCCTGAGCGCCGGTGGCTTCGGGCCGAACGACGCGACGATCCGCGTTCGTCCGCGCGCTGCACGCACGACGCTGATTCGTCCCCGCATCCAGTTCGTGGACGAGATGCTCAAGTCCGTCGAGAACCTCTGAACCGAGACCGAAGAAGAAAAGCAAGATGGCAAAGGCTGTTCTAACGTTCGCGCTCTACCAAGCTGACGTCCTGACTCGGCGTGAGACGGTGACTCAGGACATCGTCAAGGTCGGCAAGGATCCCAAGAGCCATCTGCGGGTGGACGACGAGCTCGCGTCGCGCATGCACGCGGTCATCGAAGTGGCGGGTCCGGAAGACGTCACGCTGATCGATCTCGGCAACGAGCCGGGCACGATGGTGAACGGCGCCCGCGTCAACAAGTGCAAGCTGCACGTCGGCGATCAGATTCAGGTCGGCGACACGAAGATCATCTTGGAGAGCGCCGAGGCTGCTGGGGCCGATGTGGCGCCCGCTCCTCCTCCTCCGGCATTCGGCTCGGCTCCGAATCCCTTCGCCGCAGCGTCGGCGTCCAGCCCGTTCGCGGCGGCCGCCAATCCGTTCGCGACGGCCAGCAACCCGTTCGCTGCCGGTGCAGCCGCGGCGCGCGCGCAGGCTGCGCTGCACGTGCCGGACGACGCCCCGCCCGGAACTTACACCTACACGATGGTGAAGAGCGGGCCCGACGTGAGCCCGGACGAGGTCGAGGTGCCGCACCTGGCTTCGGTCGAGGTGATGGTGCTGTGGGGCACGAACGTGCTGCACGTTTCGCACCTCACGCCGCCCCGCAACTTCTACGTGGGCGAGGAGCAGGGCAAGAACTTCGCCTGTGACTTCTTCATCCCGAGCGAGCGCCTCGGCACCACGCGGCTGCCGGTGGTCGTCGGTGATCGCGCCTCGGTGGCAGTGGTGATTCCGCCCAACGCGCGCGGCTCGGTGGAGATCCCCGGCCAGCCGAAGATGTCGCTCGACGAGGCGCGTCAGCGTGCGCAACCGAGCGCGGAGCTCAGCGGCGGTCATCAGCTGTCGCTGCCGGGCGGTGCCAAGGCTCGCATCGAGCTCGGTGACTTCGTGTTCCAGGTGGCTGCCGTCAACGCCGGCAAGCCGCTCAAGCACGGCGTCGCGACGAACTTCGATTGGGCCGTGGCGATGTACTTCGGTCTGTCGTTCCTCACGGTGGGCGGTCTGCTCGCCGCGATGGCCTTCTTCGTCCCGCCGATGGGTCTCACGGACGACGAGGAGCTCGACAAGGACGCTCTCTACCTGATGCAGCAGTACCTCAAGGCTGCCGCCGAGCGCGAACAGGAAGAGAAGGAAGCCGAGGTCGTCCAAGACAACTCGGACAACAAGGAAGGCGGCACCGGTACTCGCGCCAAGGGCGAGGAAGGGTCGATGGGTAACCCCACGACCAAGGCCACCAACAAGCGTTATGCGGTTCAGGGCCCGAAGGACAACCAGGACATGCACCTGGCTCGTCAGGCAGCACTCCGCGAAGCGACCGAATTCGGCATGATCGGTCTGCTCAATACGGGCGCCGCCGGTGACCCGAATGCGCCGACCGCCCCCTGGGGTCGCGATACGTCTCTCGGCTCCGACGAGATCAGCGCCCGCGGCAACATGTGGGGTGACGAGATCGGTGACGCCTTCGGCGCCGGTGGTCTCGGTCTGTCCGGTATCGGTGAAGGCGGCGGTGGCCGCGGCGAAGGTATCGGTCTCGGTAACATCGGCACGTTGGGTCACGGCGCGGGCGTCGGCACCGGCCAAGGCTTCGGCGCCGGTCACGGTCGCCTCGGCGGCTCGCATCAAACCAAGGCGCCTAAGGTGCGCATGGGTGCGACCACCGTGAGCGGTCGCCTCCCGCCGGAAGTCATCCAGCGCATCGTGCGCCAGAACTTCGGACGTTTCCGCATGTGTTACGAGCAGGGCCTCGGTCGTAACCCGAACCTCGAAGGGCGCGTCTCCGCGCGCTTCGTCATCGGACGCGACGGCGCGGTTTCGAACGTCTCGAACGGCGGGTCGGATCTACCCGATAGCGGTGTCGTGAGTTGCGTGCTCTCCGCCTTCTACGGCTTGAGCTTCCCGCAGCCCGAAGGCGGTATCGTCACGGTGGTCTACCCGATCATGCTCGCACCGGGCTGAGTCGAGCCGCGGACGACGCACGGCGCGTGTCGGTGTCCCACCGCACGCGCCGTTTCGCTTTTGTGCGCTGCCAATCGCGCCGAGATCTCACGCCATTTTCGCGTGCGATGCAGCTTTACTTCACCGGGTGCGTCCGCCTATGCTCGGTGCTCTTTCGTGGTCCGGAAATCGCCCCGGATCGAGTGGATCGAGTCGCTTGAAGTCCTGCGCTCGCAGCGCTCGCCTAGCAAAGTCGCTCAGGTGGCTCGTCGGTTCTGGGATAGCGTCACGTCACATAGAGGAATGCTCGCGATGACACTCCAAAAGCTCCTGAAGGTCGGTTTGGTTTGCGCTTCGTTCGTCGCTGTTGCCGGTTGCAGCCGCGATCACATCGAGGCCGTCAACTTGGCGAACGAGGGCGACCAGGCCGTCAAGGTCAACGTCGAGGGCGCCATCCAAAAGTACGAGCAAGCGATTCAGCTCGATCCGCAGAATCACCGCATCCTCTGGAAGCTCGCGGTCGCCTACGAGAAGAAGGAAGACTGGGAGAAGATGGCGTCGACGCTGTCGCGCGCGGTGGCTGTGGCCCCCGACTTCGCCAACTACTGGTTCAAGCGCGGCAACGCTTTGATCATGCAGGCCGAGGGCGGCAACCCCGATGCATTCGAGCAGGCGAAGGAGCCGCTGAAGGAGTGCATCAAGCGCGATCCCAATCTCGCCGAGTGCTACCACTTGTTGGGCGAGGCCTTTCAGTGGACGAACGACGAGCAGTCCGCCGTCGAGAACTACACGAAGGCTGTCGAGCACGACGCGAGCAAAGGCTTCTTCTATCCGCCGCTCGCCGAGCTCTACATCACCTACAAGCTGTTCAAGGAGGCCGATCAGGTTGCTTCCGAGGGCTTGAAGGCGGTCCCGCCTGGTCCGAAGAACAACGGTTCGCTCTACGGTCTCTGCGTGCTTCAAGCGCAGTCTGCTCAGCTGCGCGGTGACAGCGCAGGGCAGCTCGCTGCGGTCGAGAAGGCCGAGCAATTCGTGGGCGAGGATTCACACCCCGACGCCGCGTTCAACCTCGGCAGCACCTACGCAGCCATGGAGCCTCCACAAAAGGAAAAGGCGCTGCGGCTGTTGAACCAATTCACCAAGCGGACGTGCCGCAGCGGCAACGCCGCGAAGTGGGCCGAGCAGTGCGCCCAGACTGCCTCGTTGATCCAGAAGTTGGGTCAGTGAGCGGCGGCCTGGCCACCATCCCGAAAGGCCGCCAGTTTGCTGGGGCAACGAAAATCGCAGGTTCTCGCGCGAAGGGTGGGCCCCAGCCCCGCTCTAGCGGTTCCGAATGTTGACGAAACTCGAAGCTCGCGTCGCGATTAGGCGACCGCGAGCTTCGCTGTATTGAGCTTGTCCGAGGCAGCAGCATGGATCTTGAGCAGCGTCTGAAACAGCTAGAGAGCCACCACGACTGGCAGGGTTTGTCCGATGCCCTGGAACAAGGGTTGGCAGCGGCACAGGATGGGACCCAAAAGGCGGAGCTGCATTTGCGGCTCGGTCGCGTGCTCTACGGGCAGTTCCTGCAAGGGGTGCGCGCCCTCAAACACTTCCAGGATGCTTTCAAGCTCAACCCTGCGCTGATCGAAGCGCTGGGCGAGGCTCGCAGCATCTACTGGGAGCTGGGCAAGCTCAACATGGTGCAGAAGCTCTTGGAGCTTCAGCTCAAGAGCACGCAAGACGCGGCGACGCGCGTCGCTTTGTTCCGCGAGCTCGGCGACGTGCTGTGCGACGCCGGCGACTACGAGCGCGCGACCGAAGCGTACGCCAAGGCGCTGCAGAGCGCTGAAGGCGCGCCGACCGACGCGGGTGAGCGTCTCGCTGACGTGCAAGCCAGCGCAGAAGATTGGCAAGAGCGCGTGGGTGAGCTGCTGCGCGCCGCGCACGAGTCATCGTCCGCCGCGGCGAAGTCGGACGCGTTCATGCGCGCCGCGCGCATCGCGCGTCGCTACGCGCCCGGTGAGTTCGAAGGCATTTTGGCGCAGGCCTACGTGGCCGATCCGACCAACGTCAAGGCGGCGGCAATTTATGAGGGGCTCCTGGTCGAGACCGAGCGCACTGAGCGCATCCTCGAAACGCAGCGCGAGAGCTTGAAGGCCGTGAGCGACGCTCAAGCCAAGGCAGGGCTGGGCTTCGTGTTCGGCGCGCGTTGGGCCGTGCGGCACCAGAACGCCGAAGTCAGCGCGCAGCTGTTCGAAGAGGCGCTGCGCCTCGATCCGTCGCTCGAGCCCGCATTCACGTTCTTGAAGGACGTTTACGGTACGAAGGGTGGCGACTTCGAGGCGGTGATCCGTCTTGCGGACGAGCTCTCGGATCGCGCAGGTTTGGACGAGCGCGGAGCCTATTTGCTCGCCAACGCCGGGCTGCTGGCTTGGCGCGAGCGCGGCGATTTGATTCGCGCGCGTCGATTCTTCGAGCGCCTATCGCGCGTGGACGCTCAGCATCCTGCGCTGGCCGCGTTCGAAGCTCAGATCGGTGAGAAGATCACCGCGCCTGCCGCGGGCGGTCAGAGCGGTCGCGCTGCGGCGCGCGTCAGTGAGGCGCCGCCGGCCGTGGAGGCACCTCCCGCGGCGCGCGCGCCGGAGCCCGAACCCGAGCCCGAAGCTGTCGCTGCGGCCGAGCCCGAGCCCGAGCCGGAACCGGAGCCTGTGGCGGCGGCACCTGCGGCGGCGGCACCTGCGGCGGCGGCACCCGCACCCGCACCTGCTGCATCCGGCGCCAGCGCCGCGCAGATCGCCGACTTGAAGGAGAAGCTCGCCCAGCAGGAGACGGCGAAGCGCTTCCACGACTACGTGAAGACGCTCATCCTTCTGGGTGACGCGGTCGCGGATCCGATGGAGCGCGCCGACTACTACTTGAAGGCGGCGGACCTGTACGTGAACAAGTTCGCGAACCAGGCGGAGGCCGTGCGCGCGTTCGAGAAGGTGCTCGACGTGGACTCGAACAATCCCGTCGCGATCCAGTACCTGCGCGAGATGTACGAGAAGCGTCGCGACTGGGAGAAGCTCATCCAGCTCTCGCGTCGCGAAGCCGAAGGCCTCGACTCGGGCGCGGAGCGCGCCGCAAAGTTCAAGCAGATCGCGCTGCTCGCGACCGAGAAGGTCAAGAAGCCCGAGGTTTGTGTCGACTTGTGGGCGGTCGTGCTCGACAACGATCCCGAAGACATCGACGCCCTCAACGCGCTGTCTCAGCTGTACGAGCGTTCTCGCGAGTACGACAAGCTAGCCGACGTCCTGCAAAAGCTGGCCGAGGCCACCTACGACACCAACGCCAAGATCGAGCTCTTGAACAAGCTCGGTCAAGTAGCTGGCGATCGCCTCAAGGACGAAGAGCGCGCCGTCGACGCGTACCGCGCGCTGCTCACGTTGTCTCCGGACGACCGCCGCGCGCAGGAGCAGCTGAAGAAGCGCTACGTCACGCTTGGCCGTTGGGACGACCTCGAGGTTTTCTACGCCGACAGCGGCAAGTGGGACGAGTTCATCCGCGTGCTCGAGAGCAACGAGACGCGCGCAACCGATACGCCGCAGCGCATCGGCATGCTGATGAAGATCGCCGAGTTGTGGATGACTCAGAAGGGCAAGGCCGATCGTGCGGCGCGCGCCTACGAGAAGATCCTGACGCTCGACGAGAACAGCTTGGCGGCAGCCGAGCGCCTCATCCCGATCTACGCCAGCACCAACAACCCGAAGGGGTTGGGTTCGGCGATCGAGGTCAAGCTGAATCACGTGCAGGAGCCGGGCGAGCGCCTGGGTCTGCTGCGCGAGGTGGCAGCGCTGTACGAGGGCCGCATCAACGACAAGCCGAAGGCGTTCGAGCGCTATTTGTCGGCCTTCGAGATCGCCCCGGGTGACGAGCAGGGCCAGGCCGACATCGAGCGCGCCGCCGCGCAGACCGGCAATTGGGAAGCCGTGATCGGTGCCTACAAGTCGGCCATCACTTCGGCGGACGACTCCGGCGACGGCTACACCGCCAACGCCCTGCGCTTGAAGCTCGGCCGCGTGCTGGTCGAGCAGGCGGGCCGCGTCGACGACGCACTCACCCAGTACCGGGCCGTTTACGAGAGCGAGCCCGAAAACGCCACCGCGCTCGGCGCGCTCGAGTACCTGTACCGCCAGACCGAGCGCTGGCGCGACCTGCTCGACGTGTATTCGAAGAAGCGCGAGCTGGCTGCCGATCCGGGCGAGCGCAAGCACATCCTGTACGAGATCGCGCGGCTTTACGAAGGGCAGATCGGCGATTCGGCGGCTGCTATCGAGACGCATCAAGCAGTGCTCGAAGACGACCCCGCTGACGCAACCGCGCTGGCGGCGCTCGACGCCCTCTACGCCAAGACGAAGGCCTGGGATCGCTACGCCGAAGTGCTGCGGCAGCGCATCGAGCTCGAGGGCGAAGAGGCGACGCTGGTCGACCTGAAGTACCGCCTGGCCGGCACTCAGCTCGAGCACCTCGACGACGAGCGCGCAGCGCTCGAGAACTACCGCGAGATCCTGTTCATCAACGGCGATCACGAGGGCGCGCGCGTCGCGCTCGAAGGGATGCTGAAGAAGAAGGGCCTGAAGGCGGACGCCGCGGCCATCTTGGAAGGCATCTACGAGGCGCGCGAGGATTGGGAAAAGCTCATTGCAGCGCTCGAAATCCTGGCGGCCAGCGACTCGCAGGTGGAGCGTAAGGTGTCTCTGCTGCGCAAGATCGCCTACGTGGCGGCCGATCGGCTGCGCACGCTCGATCGTGCCCTCGACGCTCAAGCGCGAGCGCTCAAAGAAGATCCGAGCCTGGCTGATTCGCGCCTCGAGCTCGAGCAGCTCGCGGAGGCGGCCGGAGCCTGGGACCAGCTGATCGCGATCTACAACGAGTTAGCCGGCGGCCTCAGCGATCCGGAGCTGGCGCGCCAGTATTGGATGCGCCTGGCCTCGATCGAAGAGCGGCTGGGCAAGGTGGACGAAGCCGCGTCGAGCTATGAGAAGGTGCTCGCGCTGGATCCCTCGGACGCGGAGGCCTTGCAGGCCATGGATGCGCTGTATCGGCGCACCGGGCACTGGGAAGAGCTGATCGGCGTGTTCCGCAAGCGCATCGAGCTGGCTCAAGACGGCGGCGAGCGCGAGGCGATCTACGCCCAGATGGCGCAAGTCTACGAGGAGAAGCTGGGCAAGCCCGACGAGGCGATCGCCGGCTACCGCGAAGTCTTGGCGCTCGACCCCACGAGTCAGGTAGCGCTGCACGCGCTCGACGGTCTGTTCACCCGCAGCGGGCTGTGGACCGATCTGGCCGAGAACCTGGAGACGCAGCTGGGCCTCGCCGACACTGACGAGTCACAGCTGGCGCTCATGCTGCGCCTCGCCGCGCTGCGTGAGAGCGAGATGAAGCAGGTGGATTCCGCCATCGAGGGCTACCGCCAGGTGCTCGATCGCGATCCGACCAATCAAGCTGCCCTCGGCGCGCTCGAGCGGCTCGGGCAGGGGAGCGCGCATTCGCTCGCCATCGCCGAGATCCTCGAGCCGCTGTATCGCACGCAAGGCGATTACCAGAAGCTGATCGGCGTCCACGAGGTGCAGGTTGCTCGCGCCGACGGCGCCGAGCGCAAGGTCGAGCTGCTCCATCAAATCGCGCAGCTCCACGAGGACGCGGCCGGGGACTTGCACGCTTCGTTCGAGACCATGGCGCGCGCGCTCGCCGCAGATCCCACGAACGACGGTACCCGCGAGGGCCTCGATCGTCTGGCTCGCGCCACCGGTCGCTTTCAGGACCTGGCACGCGTCTTCGAGCAGCTCGCCACGCAGCAGCAGGACCCGGAGATTGGCTCGAGCCTTTACGGTTCCGCGGCTCGCGTTTACGAGGCCGAAGTGCGCGACGTGGAGCGCGCGATCGAGCTGTACCGCAAGGTGCTCAGCATCGATCCGACCAACCTCGAGGCAGCTGAATCGCTGCAGGGGCTGTTCCAGTCGGCCGAGCGCTACGCGGACATGTCGCTGATCTTGCAGCGCAAGGCCGAGATCCTCGAGGACGTGGATCAGCAGAAGGCGGCGCTGTATCAGGCCGCCGCGATCGAAGAAGAGGTACTGGAGCGACAGGACCAGTCCATCGCCGTGTACCTGAAGATCCTCGAGATCGACGGCGAAGACCTGCGCAGCATCGACGCGCTGGTCAAGCTGTACCTGGGCTCGTCGCGTTGGGAAGAGCTGCTCTCGGTCTATTCCAAGAAGGCCGACCTGGTTGCCGACCCGGACGAGAAGAAGATGATCTTCTACCAGGTGGGCGCCGTGTACGAGCGCGAGCTCAGCGACGTTCGACGCGCCATCGACGCCTACCAGAAGGTGCTCGAGCTCGATCCGGACGATCTCACCGCGCTCGGTCGCTTGGACGTGTTGTTCCAGGCCGCGGGCAACTACCAGGAGCTGCTCAGCATCCTGCAGCACGAGGCCGAGCTCACCGCCGACCCGGCGGAGGCCGTCAGCTTCCACTACCGCATCGCCGAGCTGTACGAAAAGCATCTGCAGGACGTGGATCGCGCGGTCGAGCTGTACCGCGAAATCCTCAACATTCAGTCGGACCACGTACCCACGCTGAATGCCCTGGAAGGCATCAAGGACGGCGAGCGCGCGCCGCTGGCCGCAGCCTCGGTGCTCGAGCCCGTGTACGACGCCATGGGTGACTACCCGCGGCTGATCAGCGTGCTCGAAGTGACCGTTCGCTTCGCCGAAGATCCGTTCCAGAAGGTCGAGCTCTTGCACCGCATCGCGCGGTTGTACGAGGAGAGCCTGGGCGATCACGCGCGCGCTTTCGATACCTACGCGCGCGCGGTCTCCGCCGACAGCCAGAACGAAGAGTCGCTCGGTTCACTCGAACGACTCGCGATGATGATCGAGCGTTGGCCCGCCGTGGCGCAGCTCTACGATCGCGAGCTCGACAAGCTGCATGGCGAACCCGAACGGTTCGTCGAGCTCGGCTTGCGCGCGGCGCAGGTTTACGAAGTTCAGTTGGAGAGCTTCGACCAAGCGGTACAACGCTATCGGCTGGTGCTCGAGAAGGATCCCGAGAATCAGGTCGCAGTGCGCTCGCTCGATCGTCTGTTCACGCAGCTCGAGCGTTGGCAGGACCTCGCCGAGGTATTGGCGCGCGAGAGCGAGATCGGACAGAGCCCGGACGAGATTCTGGGCTTCAAGTTCCGCCTCGGTCAGGTGTACCAGTCGCGCCTCGGCGACCTGGACAAGGCGATCGCCGCTTATCGCGAGGTGATCAGCGCCGCCCCCGAGCACGAAGACACCCTGCGCGCGCTCGAAGCGCTCTTCGAATCAGGCACGAAGCAGCTGGAAATTGGCGAGATCCTCGAGCCGCTCTATCAGTCGATGAGCGCCTGGGAGAAGCTGATTCGCGTGCGCGAGGCCGAGCTCGCTCACACCACCGATCCGGCGCAGCGCGTCACCATGTACCACCGCATCGCGGAGGACGCGGAGGAGCGGCTGCTCGATCCGGTGCTCGCCTTCAACGTGCACGTGCGCGCCATCAAAGAGGCGCCGCTGGACGAGCGCACCGGCGAGGAAATCGAACGCTTGGCGAGCATGCTCGACGGCGGCTGGGAGCCGTTAGCGAACGCATACGCGGACGTCCTCTCGATCGAGGGTGTCGACGCCGCGACGCAGGTCGCGATCGGCAAGAAGCTGGCTCGTGTGTTCGAAGAGGAGCTGGCTGACGTCGCGAAGGCCGAAGAGACCTATCGCTACGTGCTCACGGTCGAACCCCACGAGAAGGACGCGCTCGCGAACCTCGATCGCATCTACAGCTCGCTCGAGCAGTGGCCCGAGCTCGCTGGCGTGCTCGAGCAGCGCGCGGTCGCGGCTGACGACACGCTCGACAAGGTCGAGCTCTACAGCCGACTCGGTCAGGTCTACGAGGAGCGCTTGGGGCGTCTGGAGGACGCGATCCGCGCACACCGCGTGATCTTCGACACGCTCGCCCCGACCAACGAGGAAGCCATCGCGGCGCTCGCCCGGATCTACGAGCAGAACGAGGCTTGGCAGGAGTTGAACACGGTGTTCCAGCGCGAGCTGGAGAACGCCGGGGGCGACGTTCAGGAAGCCGAAATTCGCGCGAAGATCGCGCATTTGGCGGCGGACCGGCTGGGTAACGTCGAAGGCGCCATCGAGGGCTGGAAGCGCGTGCTCGACCTGCGCGGCGAGGACCCGGAGGCGCTCGGAGCGCTGGCTGGGCTCTACGAGCAGCAGGGTAAGTGGGCCGAGCTGGCCGACGTGCTCGAGCGACACTTCGACATCGCCGAGGGCGACGACGACCGCGTGCTGGTGCTCACCCGCCGCGCGCGCTTGTTCGCCGAGCGGCTGAACCGCGACGACGAGGCGCTCGAGACGTGGCAGCGCGTGCTCGATATCGACTTCTCGAACGTCGTTGCGCTGCGAGCCATTGCGCGTGTCTGGCGAACCCGTCAAGACCCGCAGGAGCTCGTTTCGGCGCTGCACGCGACCATCGATCGCGCCGCGGCGTTGCTCGACGCGGAAGAGCTCAAGAGCATCTACCGCGAGCTCGGCAAGACCTACGGCGGCCAGCTGTCGCAGCCGTACGACGCAGCCGAAGCGTGGCGCAAGCTGCTCGAGATCGATCCCGCCGACTTCGAGGCGATGGCCGAGCTCGAGGCGATTTATCGTCACGAGGAGCGCGCCGTCGATGTCGTCGGCGTGAAGATGCAGCGCGCCGAAGCGCTCGAGGATCCGGCTGAGAAGGTCCGCGAGCTGCTCGAGGTCACCGAGATCTGGAAGAAGGAGATCAACGACTACGACTCGGCGACTCCCGCCTTCGAGAAGGTGCTCAGCATCGATCCGGTGCACCAGGAAGCGTTCGACGCGCTCGAGCGCCTGCACACCGCCGCGGGTCGCTGGGAGACCCTGGTCGAGCTGTACCTGAACCGCCTGGAGACGCGCGAGAGCGTGAGCGAGCGCAACGACCTGCTGCGCCGCATCGCGCGCGTCTTCGAGGAGAAGATCGGCGACAAGAACCAGGCGTTCGACGCGCTGGTCAACGCCTTCAGCGAAGACTTCGGCGACGACGAGACGGCGCGCTACCTCGAGCGGATGGCGCAGGCCACCAATCGCTGGGGTGAGCTGATCAACACCGCCAACGCATGGCTGCCGGAACAGACGGATCCGAAGACCAAGATTCGACTCTGCCTGCGCCTCGGCAAGTGGTACGGCGAAGACCTCGATCGTCCGGACTACGCGCAGCCCTACTACCAGCAGATCATGGCGCTGGACCCGAACAACGTTCAGGTGCTGCGCCAGATGGCGGCGATCCACCGCATGGGCGCGCACTGGCAGAAGGTCGGCGAGACCCTGCAGAGCGCGCTCGACGTCGCGGTCACCAACGACGACCGCAAGGCGATCCTGTTCGACCTGGGCGAGCTGCTGCACAAGCACATGAACCAGCCCGATCAGGGCATCGCCTACTACCGGCGTTCGTTGGAAGTCGACCCGCACTACTTGCCGCCGCTCGGCGCGCTCGAGCAGGTGTACGACGACGCCAAGAACCACGCGGAGCTCGTGCGCATCCTTGCCAGCAAGGTGGCGGGTCTGAGCGACGCCGAGCAGATCGCGGCGACCAAGCTGCGTATGGCCGGCTTGTACGAGGCCTCGCTGGGCGACTTCGATCGCTCGGGCAAGGTGTACCGCGAGGTGCTCGAGCTCGACGGCAGCAACATCTTCGCGCTGCGCGGCCTCGAGCGCATCTACCAGACGGTGCAAGACTGGCCGGATCTGGTGGCGATCCTCGAACGCCAGCTCGACGTGGTCGAGACCGAGCGCGAGCGCGTCGAGGTGCTGCTCAAGATCGCGCAGCATCAGGAAGAGCACTTCCTCAAGTTCGACGTGGCCGCTCAGCGCTACGAGCAAGCGCTCGAGATTTCTCCGGCGGAAGAGCGCGCCTACCTCGGGCTGGAGCGCTGCTATCGCCGCCTGAAGCAATGGCTGGATCTGATCAACGCCTACGAGCGCCACATCAGCGAGGCGGCTGGCACTGCGACCAAGGTGGAGCTCTACGGAGCGATCGCCCAGGTGTACGCGGAAGAGGTCGGCGACGTGGATCGCGCCATCGACGCTTATCGCAACATCGTCGACGTGGACGACACCAACGTGCCGGCGCTCGAAGCGCTGAGCAAGCTCTACGAGAAGCAGGGTGACGCCGCACAGGCCATCGACGCGATGACGCGCGTCGCGGACCTGACCAGCGACGGCGCCCAGCGCGTGGAAATGTACTTCCGCATCGGCAAGTCGCTCGAAGAAAAGCTGGGCGACCGCGGCCAGGCTCAAGAGCGCTTCGAGATGGCCCTGGATCTCGACCCGGCGCATTTGCCGTCGCTGTCGGCG
This sequence comes from Myxococcota bacterium, assembly GCA_048498935.1. Taxonomy (GTDB): domain Bacteria; phylum Myxococcota_A; class Polyangia; order Polyangiales; family Polyangiaceae; genus PMG-095. The sequence continues at coordinate 8,552 of JBEHXA010000035.1, read as the reverse complement.
CTCCGCACGATCGCCATCGACGAGCAGGATTGGGATCGCGCCGCGCGCTACCTCGAGCAAGAGCAGTCGAACACGCAGGCGCCACGCGCCCGCGCCAAGCTGCTGGTCGAGCTCGGCAAGTTGCGCGACGAGATGCTGAACGAGCACGAGCTGGCGGTGCAGGCCTACGAGCTGGCCATCCAGTGCGACTCGGACAGCGAAGAGGCGGCATTGCCGCTGGTCGAGGAGTACATCCGCACCGAGCGCTGGGCCCAGGCCGAGCCGCTGGCGGAGCTCTTGGTTCGCAAGAGCAAGAACCGCGAGCGCAGCGAGCAGCACACGTTCCACAAGCTGCTCGGCAAGGTGCACGCAGCCCTCGGCAACAACGACAAGGCCCTCAAGGCCTATCAAACTGCGAACCAGCTGGACCTCACGGACCAGGAGACGATCCGCGGCATCGCGGACGTCGCCTTTCAGCTGCAGGATTGGCCGAGCGCGCTCACCAACTACCAGAAGGTGCTCACCGCGCTGGACGAGGGCGACACCGAGTCGCGCACCGACGTCTACTACCGCTTGGGCTGCATCAAGCGCGAGCAGGGGCAAGCCAAACAAGCCATCAACAACTTCGAGAAGGCGCTCGGCCTGAACGGCGAGCATCGCCCGACGCTCGAAGCGCTGGTCGACGTTTACGGCAAGAGCAACGACTGGAAGCAGGTCGCGGCCTACAAGCGGCAGATCTTGGACAGCGTGTTCGACGGCGAGGAGCGCTTCAAGGTGCTCGTCGAGATCGGTGACATCTGGTCAGACAGGGAAAAGAATCCGCAGAAGGCGATCGAAGCGCTGGAAGAGGCGCGCGATCTCAAGCCGATCGACCACGTGCTGCTCCACAAGCTGCTGCAGCTGTACCAGCAGGCGGCCGACTGGCAGAAGATGGTCGACACGTTGGCGTCGATCGCCGAAATGGAAGAGAAGCCGGAGATCAAGGCGCGCTACGTCTTCACTCAGGCGCAAATCTACCGCGACAAGATCGAAGACGGCGATCGCGCTGTCGAGCTCTTCAACGACGCGCTCGACTTGAACCCGAGCTACCTCGAGGCGTTCGAGCGCATCAACAAGATCCTCACGCAGCAGCGCAACTGGAAGCAGCTCGAGCGCGCTTATCGCAAGATGCTCCATCGCATCGCCGGTAAAGGCAACAACGACCTGGAGTTCACGCTGTGGCACCAGCTGGGTCTGATCTACCGCGACCGCCTGCAGCAGACGGAGCCGGCCGTCGAGGCGTTCAAGATGGCTTCGACCGTGAAAGCGGGCGAGACCACGGTGCACCAGATCCTCGCGGAGCTGTACGAGGTGAGCGAGCGCTGGGACGAGGCGATCGGCGAGCAGCGCGTGATCTTGGACGCCGATCCGCTCAAGATCGACGCGTACCGCGCGCTCTATCGCCTCTACCTACACAAGCAGTCGTACGACGAGGCCTGGTGTCTCGCGGCCGCGATGGCGTTCTTGCGCAAGGCCGACGAAGAGGAGAAGCGCTTCTTCGAGGATTATCGACCGCAGGGCATGTTGGCGGTCAAGGGCCGGCTCTCCAACGAGCACTGGGTGAAGTACGTCTTCCACGCCGACGAGAACCTGTACGTCTCGAAGATCTTCGAGATGATCGCCCCGGCGGCGCTGCAGGCGAAGATCGCGCAGCTGCAGGGGCAGGGCAAACTGCCCGTGCTCGACAAGCGCTTCAAGCAGGACCCGGCCACGTCCACCGTCACCTTCGCCAAGACCTTCGGGTGGGCGGCGCAGGTGCTCGGCGTGCAGGGCCCCGACCTGTACGTGCGCAACGACGTGCCTGGAGCGATCGTGGCGGTGCCGTCGATCCCGCCGGCGTCGGTGGCGGGCCAGACGGTGCTCACCGGCTTCCAGCCGCAAGAGCTCACGTTCATGTGCGGTAAGCACCTCGCGTCGTACCGCGGCGAGCACTACATCCGCACGCTGTTCCCGACGCAGGCGGAGCTCACCATCATGCTGTATGCGGGCGTCATGATCGCCGCTCCGCAGACGCCGCTGCCTCAAGACATGCTGGCGCAGATTCAGGCTACGGCGCGCGAGCTGTCGAAGTTCATGCAGCCGGTGCAGCTCGAAGGTTTGCGCATGGTGGTCAAGCGCTTCATCGAGGAAGGCGCGAAGGTGAACATCAAGCGCTGGAATCAAGCGGTCGAGCTCACCGCTTGTCGCGCCGGTCTGATCGTCTCGGGCGACCTCGAAATCGCCAAGAAGATCATCGGCGCCGAACAGCAACTGCCGGGTGATCTGTCTGCTGCCGACAAGATGAAGGAGCTGCTGCTCTACTTCGTCGGCGAGCAGTACTCGCAGGTGCGTCGGGCGCTCGGTATCCAAGTCGCTGCGGGCTGAGGGCTCGCCGCGGGGGCCTGCGCGAACGGTCGCGCAGGCCCGGAAGCAGCATGCGGGGGGCTCCAGACGAGTGCCGCGGCGCCGAGCGAGTGCTGCAGCGCACGAGCAGGCTGTTTCAGCGGCCAGGAACGTCGAGCAGGATGCGCAGGCCGATGGTGAGCTCGGTGCTCACGCGCGCGCTGCCAAAGTCGTCGGGGCGATCCCAATAGGAGCTGAGTGCGAGGCCGCCGTACGGCCCGAAGCCGAAGCCCGAAAAGGCGTAGTAGTCGCCGCCGAGCTCCATGCGTAGCCAGCTGATGCCGGTGAGCTTGGGATCCTTGATTTCGTCGACGGTGTTACTCGACGTGTCGTGATCGCCCGGAGCAAACTCCGTCAAGCTCAAGTGGCGAAAGGCGACGCCGCCGGCAATCCAAGGCACGAAGCGCAGACCTTGCGAGAGCTGGTAGCGCACGAACGGGCCAACTGCGAAGGCTTGGCCCTTGCAGGAGTTGCACTCGTTTCCGTCGGAGTAGCGAGCGAAGGAGCCCCACAGACCGAGCACGAAGGTGCGGCTTATGCCGATACCGATGTCGGCTTCCGCGCCCATCCCAATGCCCACGGCATCGAGAGCCGTGTGCTTGCTGCTCAGACGACCGAGCGACCAGGTTGGTCCGGCCGCGACACCCACGAGTACGTGCCCGGCGAGCACGTCTTTGGCGCGGGGCACGAGCGGCGGCAGCGCCTCGATGTCGTCGACGATGTGCATGCCCGGAGACTGCGGATCGAGGCGATTCTGCGAGGTGTCGATGGCAGCGGAGGGAGCCGAGCTTGCTGCCGGAGCGGGAGCCGAGCCAGACGGCGTGGACTGGGCCGAAACCAGGCCTGTCCAACTGAAGGCGGTGGCGGCAATGAGGGTCGAAAGCTGGGTGGCTCGGACCCGGGACCGGAGGGGTCGCTGCATCGGGCCGGCTCTTACCACGTTTCTCCGGGCGCAACTCGGTGGGCGTGTGAGCCGATAGGCCGCCATGGGGCACACGACGGACGATTCGCTCGCGCAAAACACGCTGGAGCTCTCCACGCCCGGGGAGGCCGGGCCCTGGCTGGTCGAGGTCGGCTCAGCGGAAGGAGGGACAGGGCCATTCGAGCTCGGCTCGGGACGGAGCCTGACTCTCGGTAGCGGGGTAGGGGCGGACGTTCGTTTGAGCGATCGCGCCGTGAGCCACGTGCATTGCCGAGTGCAGTCAGACGGCCGGGGCGTGGAGGTGGTGGACTTGGGCTCCAAGAACGGCGTGTTCATCGGCGGCGCCCGCGTGCCGCAGGGCAGGCTCGAGCGAGGTGCAGGCAGCTTCGTGATCGGGCGCTCCACGGTGACGGTTCGCGCAGCGACGAGCGCGGTTCCTCCTGGCGCCAGTAGCTTGCCCGGAGTCGTCGGCGACTCCGAGCCGATGCGCCGCATCGCCGAAGAGGTGCGACGCCACGCAGCGACGCGCGCTCCCATCCTCATTCAAGGCGAATCGGGAACGGGAAAGGATCTCATCGCTCGAGCCCTCCACACCTTGGGACGACCAAAAGGGCCGTACGTGCCGCTCAACGTCGGCGCGGTCACGGAGTCGCTCGCCGACTCGGAGCTTTTCGGTCACCGCCGTGGCGCCTTCACGGGAGCGGTAGCGCATCGTCAGGGGGCCTTCGAGCTGGCTCACCATGGCACGCTGTTCTTGGACGAAGTCGCAGAGCTCTCGTCCGCAATGCAAGTCAGGTTGCTGCGGGTCGTCGAAGACGGCGTGCTGCGACCCGTTGGTGGCCACACCACGACGCAGGTCGACGTGCGCGTCGTTTCGGCGAGCTGGGTCAAGCTGCCCGAGCGCGTCGAGGAGGGCCGTTTTCGAGCCGATCTGTACCACCGGCTGTCCACCGTTACTCTAGAGCTGCCGCCGCTGCGTGAGAGACGCAGCGACATACCCGCGCTCGCTCGCATGCTGCTCGGGCGGATCGAGCGCGAGCTGGGTGAGCGCGAGCTCGCGCCCGACGCGCTCGCGGTGCTGGTGGCGCACGACTGGCCAGGCAACGTGCGTGAGCTCTCGAGCGTATTGTATCGGGCGGCAACGCTCGCGGGGGGACGGATGATCTCCGGGCGTCACCTCGCGCTCAGCGTGCGCCTGCCCGGCCCGCGCAAGGCGCGCGACGCAACTGGGCTCGATGCGCAGGCCCTCATCGAAAGCCACGCGGGCAACGTGAGCGCAGCTGCGCGCGCCGCAGGTATTCCGCGCACGACCTTTCGCGGTCTGCTCACTCGCAGGAGGCTGGGGCGCAGCTCTTAAAAGGTTCCGACGACGAAGCCGCCGGCGTACCCCGGTTCGTACACTGGAACGAAGACCATGCGCCGAAGCAGGGAACGCTTGGACGCGTCCGGGCTCGGCCCGTCCTCTTTCGAGTCGGCGAAGTAGTAGATGACGGTGCCGATGGCTGCGGCGCCGCCCACGGCGAAGCTCACGATCGCGAGCGTCTTGAAGGTGTCGCCCGATTTGACCTGATCTTGGTAGGTCTTGCAGTTCTGTTCGTACTCTTTGGCGCGCGTCGCTCGGGTGGCGTCGTCGTCGTAGCGATCATTCGCTTCGTTCTTCAGCCAAGCATCGGGGTTGGTACAGACGCCCTGCGCGTCGGGCTTTCCATCGATCTTGACGGCCGTGTCTTCGATCTTCTTCTGCGATTCCTCGGCCGAATTGTAAGACGAATGCGATCCGAGCGCGAAGGCGCCGCCGCCGATCAAGCCGACGCCAGTCAGGCCCGCCCCGATCATCGCGCCCGGCGTGCTTGCCAGCCACGGAAAGAAGGCCTTGCGATGTGTCTCGTGCTCGGGCTCCTCGGGAGCGGGTGACTCGTTCGCGGTGCCCGCGGCAGCGCCGGCGACCGGAACTGGCTTGGACGCAGCCGACAACTTGAGGCTGACGTTGCCCGCCTGGCCCGCGGCGGCATTGACCGTGGTGCTCGCTGACTTGCCTTCTTTCTTTGCCTGGATCTCGTGTGAACCAGGCGCCAGAAAGATGCTGCCGGCGAGCGGTGTTTGGCCTTCGAGATCGCCGTCGACGTAGACCTCGGCGCCGGCCGCGTCCACCGACAGTGAGACTTCGCCTACCAATGCCTTGGCGGCCGTGAGTCCCGTGTCCGCGCTTTGGCGTTCGCTCTCCGTCGCGTCTTTGTGTTCGCGCAGGTACTGCGAGAAATGCTTGGCTGCATCGGCCTCGTGGCCCGACCGAAGCTCGCTTTGCGCGAGGTTCAGCAGCACGGCCGGATGCTTCTTCAGCGCGTACGCTTGCAAGAAGGCCACGCGCGCTTTGGCGAAGTCCTTCTTGTCGAAGTAGGCGACCCCTTCCTTGAAGCGCTCACGCGCCATGGTGAGCGTCACGTCGTCTTGGGCGTGCGCTCGAACCGGAACAAGGAGGAGGGCACCCGCCAGAGCGGCCGCGGTGCCAAGCTGCTTCAAACCGAATCGGACGGGTCTGTCTCTTCGCATGCAGGGAAGCCTTAGCGGTGCTGCTCACCGGGAGAGGCGGCCGGTGAAAGGCACAACACGCAAATACTCACAATTAGCAGAGCGTCTCCGGGAAGTCTGCCCTCGGGCAGCTGCCCGGCTCAAAACGGGGTCTCACGAACGATGACGCCCTTACCCGACGCGGGCTTCGGCGCAGGTGCTGGCTCGGTGGCCGGCGCGGCGGCAGGCTTGGCGGCCTTGCTCGCTGCCGCTTCAGCTGGCGCTTTGGTGGTGACTCGCTTGGGTGCGGGCGCCGCCTTGCGCGGGCGGGCGGCAGCCTTTTTGGGCGCTGCAGGTTCTGTAGCTGCTGGCGGCGGCGGTGCGTCTTCCGGCGGTGGGAGCGGCGCGGCTTCAGTGGGCGGCGGACTCGTCGCGGCGTTCGGATTTGCGGGTTCGGTGAGCGCCGCTGTCGCCTGCGTTTGCGCAGCCAGGGGTGGCGGGGTGCTCGCCGTGACGGGTGATTGCTGATCGGCAGAGGCCGCGCTCCGGGCATCGCCCGACCCGCCTGAGCCGGTTACCTGGAGCACCACGAACGCTGCAAGCCCGGCGAGAGCCAGGCCACCGAGCGCGAGCGGTAGCTTGCTCTTGCGCCCGCGCGCAGGGGAGTAGGTGTCGTCGAGTGCAGTTGAAGTAGCCGGGGCTGAGCCGTCGCTCCTGAGCCGCTGCTGCACGGTCGCTTCTAGCGGAACGACGCGTGTCTGCGCCGGGAGGGTCTGCGCAATGCGGGCTCGCTCGGCCTTGGCGCGGTCGTCAACGAGTCCCTCGCTGATCACCACCGCGGGGGTAGACGGGTGATCCTTGGGAATGTACGGCTTGCTGGGAGTGGTGAGGCCCTGTGCGACAGAGCTGGATTCCGGCGAGCTCGGTGTCGGAGCCGGAGCGACCGACGGCGCCGGTGCGGGAGCAACCGACGGTGCGGGTGCCGGAGCAGCCGACTGCGCAGGGACCGGAGCCACCGCTCGCGCTGGAGCCGCTGCGGCCGCCGGCGCAGGCGTTGCGACTGCCGGCATGCGAGCAGTGATCGCTGGATCCGCAGGAGGTGGAGCGCTGGGCGGCTTCGAGATGGGCCCGGTTGGTCCGATCGACACGATCGGTGCGATCCCCAGCAGGGTCGCTTTGGGCTTCGCCGGGTTGATGGCGACCGGAGGTGGGGGCGCGACGACTGGCGGGGCAGCGGCTGGCGCCGGTGCGGCCTGGACGCGAGGCGGGCTGAAGGCAGTCGCCTTCTTGGGCGGCTCGTCCTCGATCGGCTCGTCCCATGAGGCGGTAAAGCGCTCAGACAGCAGATCGGCATCGCGGTCGCTGAGCGGGGCGCCTGAGGGACGATCGGGATCCGGCATTGAGCGCGCTCTCGTTCCAGTCAGGCTAGCATCGCCCCTCGTGAGCAGGCAACGCAGGCCGCTGAAAAGGTTCAGGCTTTCTGTCATTGCTAGTTCGGTAGCGGTGATGTGGGTGCTCCTTGCTGGATGTGGTCAGCGCGAAAGCACCAGCCATTTGGCGCCACTTGGCTCCTCTTCGGCCGCCAGCCTCGCAGACCCGCTCGGGCCGCGCCCGGAGGTTCTCGCCCGAGCCGACGCACTCGCCGTCGCCGGCAGTCGCGCCAGTGGGGCCGAACGTATCCGGTTGCTGCTCCTGGCGGCGTCGCTTCGCGAGCGCCTGTTTCGGCGCGAACACCGCGAGCCCGATGGGCTGGAGGCAGTCGAGCTCTATCGGCAGGTGTCGCGCGCCGGCGGCGCCGAGCGCTGCGCCGCCGAAAGAGATCGCGCGCTTTTGGAAGGCGAGCTCAATGGCGACCCGCACGCGACGTACCGCGCGCTGTACGGCTTGGTGTCGTCGGCGGGTAGTGAATGTCGCGCGTCGATCGAGGCGGCGCTCGCGATGCTTCATGCATTCAGGCCCAGCGACGCAGTGCTGGCCCAGATTGATAGGGCGTCGTCGGCGGTCGAGCCCACCGGCAGCGCGCCCTCGGCGTCGGCCTCAGCGTCGCCGGTCAGCTCGGTGGAAGCGCCGAGCGGCGCTGTAGCGGTTGCCGATCTGACCAACGTCGAGCGCTATTCGGCCAAGGATGCGGCGCGCGTGGTGGTGTTCGTCTCCAAACCGGTCCGCTTCGAGGTGGGCACGCTTGCAGCTTCCGGCGCGACGGGGCCGCGGCTCTTCGTCGACCTGCAGGGGGCTCGCTTCACCGGCAACCGTGCCTTTCCGGCAAGTGGCTTGTTGGAGCGCGTGCGGGTCGCGGAGGGGCCTCACGGATCGCGTGTGGTGCTCGACCTTTCCGCCGTGGCAGAGCACCGCGTGTTTTACGTGCCCGAGCCGTTTCGGCTGATCATCGACGTGGCCAAGCGTGACCCTTCGTTGCGCCCCACCCGCGACGTACGGCGCGTGGTGCTCGACCCCGGCCACGGTGGTCACGACCCCGGCGCGATCGGCCCGACCGGCCTACGCGAAAAGGATGTGGCGCTCGACATCGCGCACCGCGCGGCTCCGCTCATCGCGCGAGAGCTCGGGATCTCCACGCTGCTCACGCGAGACGCCGACGTGTTCGTGCCGCTGGAAGAGCGCACCGCGCGCGCCAACGCATTCGGAGCCGATCTGTTCATCTCGATCCACTGTAACGCCACCGAGCGAAGCGGCGGCAGCGGCGTCATGACGTTCGTGCTCGACG
>JBEHXA010000034.1:0-23496 GCA_048498935.1 Myxococcota bacterium | reverse complement strand
TGCCCGTTCGCGCGACCGTGCCCATCCCCGGAGAAAGCGGCACCGGCAAAGGCGAGGTGGCGCGCGCTCTGCATGCGCTGAGCCCACGCGCAGGCAAGCCGTTCGTGTCGTTGCACTGTGCAGCGCTCGCCGAGACCTTGCTCGAGAGCGAGCTATTCGGTCACGAGAAGGGCGCTTTCACGGGCGCAGAAAAGCGACGTATCGGCCGCATCGAACAAGCCGATGGTGGCACACTATTCTTGGACGAGATCGGCGAAATTCCAGTCGCGACGCAGCTCAAGTTGTTGCGAGTTCTGCAAGAGCGCACCTTCGAGCGGGTGGGCGGCAACGAAACAGTCAAGGTCGACGTGCGCGTGGTGGCGGCGACGAACAAGAATTTGGCCACCGAGGTGCGCGAGCGCCGCTTCCGCGAGGACCTCTACTATCGGCTCAACGTCGTGCACGTCGAAATGCCGCCGCTACGTCAGCGGGGCAACGACATCGTCTTGCTGGCGGAGCATTTTTTGCGGCGTTTTGCCGCTGAAAATCGGCGTCGGGTGGAGGGCTTTACCGACGCGGCCCGCGCCAAGCTGATAGCGCATCGTTGGCCCGGCAACGTGCGCGAGCTCGAGAACACGGTCGAACGCGCTCTCGTTTTCGCCGAAGGCGACGTGATCGATGCCGACGATCTGCCCTTCGACTCCGACCCGGTACCCACTGAAGGCGGCCCGCGCGTCCCCGGCGCGACCATGGCTGAAATCGAAAAACACGCCATCCTCGCCACCCTCGAAGCCGTGGGCGGCTCAACCAGCAAAGCCGCTGAAGTCCTGGACATCAGCGCCCGCACCATCCAATACCGCCTGCACGAGTACGGCGTGGCGGCAGCGCGCAGCAGAATCTGAAGCCGGAGGGGCGCCCAACGCGACGGCTTTGCGGCCTGAACCGCCTTGGCCAACGTAGCCGTTCCACAGCGGCACGAACGTTGCGCGGCAACGCTTCGCGATGCGAGAGGCTCCCCGCAGAGCTGAGCGCGCCGCGAGCCCCTGATGCGTTTCCGAAGATCACTACGTGCGCGTATCCAACAAGCCGCCGAGCACCCCCAAAAAGTGCGACCTGTTCACGCCTTGTTGGCTACGTGTACGTAGCCATTGCGGCGTCGCGCGCTCCCTAAGTGATCCAAATCGAACAGCTTTGGGCTCGCGACGGGTGGCGATCCTCGACGCCGCGGAGGTTCGTGCGAAGTCGTTGCCGCGTCGACGGTAGAGTCGCGCGCAGCGCAGCCGGGCTGGGGCAGGAGTTCCGCGAGGGGTGCGAGGGTGCGAGGGTCTCAGGGACTCGCGGGCGCGGCTGCGCTGCGCGCTTGGGGATCTGTTTTGGCCTAGGGAGGAGCTATGAGTGATGGACGCGCACTTTACGGAGTGGCGCCCCCGAATCTGTGGGGTTGAGGGAGTGGGGTTTTGGTTTTTAGTGGGTGAGTCGCGTCGAGAGCAGGCCGGCGAAGGCGGTACAGGCGTCGACGGTGGTGAAGATGCCGACGACGTGGCCGTGGTCGACGACGACGGCGGAGCCGTACTTGGCGGACGCCATCGAGCTGACGACTTCGTCGAGGCCGGTGTCCGGGTCGACGGTGTAGACCTCGGACGTCATGGCTTCGCTGACCGGAACTTGCGACGGATCGACGTCTTTCAGCGTTTCGACCAGCCGGAGATCGCGGTCGGTGACGACGCCGACGAGCTTGCCCTGATGCAAGACCGGCAAATGCCTGATGCCCTGCTCCCGCATCAGCCGGTGCGCGACCGACATGGGCTGCTCGTCGCCGATCGTCTGGACGTCGGTGGTCATGTATTTCTTGATGCGCGGAATGCTCTTGGTCATTGGGGATTCACCTTCGATGTGAAGAGGCGTCAGCCTTCGTGAACGACGAGCGGCATGTTGGTTTCACGGCCGACTCGGTCGGTTTGAAAGTAGGTATGGCGGCGTCCATGTCGCTCGCGGTGTTGCTCGCACCAGAGCTCGCCGCCGGCACTCGCCTTGCGTGCTTCCACACAGCGGGGGCAGGGCGGCTCGATGGTGGGCACCTGGATTCGTTCCGGCGGGGGAGGCACCACCATCACCGGGCACGGCGCTTGGCGCACGACGCGCTCTGCCACCGAACCCATGAGCCAACGCGCGACCCCGTGTGCACCGTGGCTACCGACCACGATCAGGTCCGCCTCGAGTTCTTGAGCGAGGGTGACGATTCCCAAGGACGGGACTTCGGTGAGAACGTGAGCGATGACCCGCACGTTTGCCTGTTCGGACGCCGGTATGCTGCCGAGCTCTCGTTCCAAGTACGCGACGAGCATTTGGCGCTGCTCGTCGAGGCTCAGCATGGGGGCGACCGGGAACCCGACCATCGCGGCGGTTGGCAAGCCCGGGTGAGCCGTCGTGAGAAGCGAAACGTGCACGACGTGCAGCTGCGCTGGCGCGTGCTGCTGCGCTTGCTTCAGCGCAACGAAGAGCGCGCGCGTCGCGTGCTCCGAAAAGTCGGTACCTAGAACGACCACGTAGGGCTTGGTCATGGTGTGTCTCCTCGCTCGTATGCGATGCAGCCCGCATGCCATCGGCACGAGTCGAAAAAGAGCCGAGATTTGAGGCCTAACGCGGGGGCACGTGGTGGGCGACGAATAGCTTGCGCGCAAAGCGTGCGGGCGGGAGGATGGTCGGTAGCCTTGAGGGACCAAGCAACGCCGCTTGACGGCCCATCCGATTGGCGGGAGGTCTTGCTCCAGCGCTTGCTGCAGGTGGTGACGCCGGTCGCCGCCACCTTGATCGTGGTAGCGGCCGCGTCGACACGGGGCCCGATGCAAACAGCGGCGGTCGTGCTGGGGGTGCTGTTTTGGCCGCCGGTTCTGCTGGCTACCCTGCGCCGTGGTTGGCCATTTGCGTGGCGGGGCGGCGTGCTGCTCGCGCTGTTCGTGGCCTCGGTGTGGATGACCTACTGGTACGTGGGTTTTCATGGCAACGGCGCGGTGCTCGCCACGGGGGCGGTGGTCCTGGCGGGGTTGCTGTTCGGCAAGCGCACCGCCTTGACCATGACCGCCGGCCTGTTGCTGGCGCCGGTCGTCGCTGGCTCCTACGCCTTGCTCGGACCAGCCTCCGCCGTCGGTCGCCCCGATTTGGCGCTCAGCAGTCCGCCTGCCTGGTTCCGCACCACCGTGGTTGCGTCTGGGATTTGGCTGGTGCTCGCCCTAGGCGTCACCTTTGTCGTTGGGCGCTTGGAGGGAGCGCACCAGCGAACCAAGGCGGCGCTCCGAGAGCTGGAGCTCGAGATCGAACGGCGTGAGCAGGCAGAGCGTGCGCGTGAAGAGGCGCAGGCCGCTGCGGCTCAAGCGCAGAAGATGGAGCTGGTCGCGCACCTGGCCGCCGGTGTCGCGCACGACTTCAACAACCTGCTCGGAGTGCTCGGCGGTTGGGCGGAGCTTGCGCTCTCGATCAAGCCTGAGGAAGAGGAAGAAATGCACGCTGCAGTCGAAAGCGCGCTCGTGCAGGGGCGGTCGCTCACTCGGCAGCTAGCCGCCCTTTCCCGACAAGACGCGCAGCTCGTGAAGCGCCTGCAGCTCGATCAGATCGTCCAAACTGCCGTGAAGACTCTGCGCCGGGTGCTGCCGGCAAAGGTGAAGCTCGAGCTCGCTACGGCGGAGCCGGTGGCGGTCGACGCTGACGAGACCGAGCTCCAGCAAGTGCTACTCAACCTGGTCATCAACGCCCGCGACGCGTTGCCGAATGGCGGGGCGATTCAGGTGTCGGCGTTGGTCGAAGAGAACGTAGGGGATTTGCCGGTCGTGGGCGGCACCCTGGCGCCCGGGCGCTGGGCCGTGCTGGCGGTCGAGGACAACGGCACCGGCATCGAGCCCCACGTGCGCGACAAGATTTTCGAGCTGTTCTTTACGACCAAGCCCGCGGGGCGCGGCACCGGGCTGGGCCTGGCGACTGTACTGCGAATCGCGCGTACCGCCGGGGGTGGGATCGGGCTGTCGAGCGAGGTCGGAAAGGGGACCGCGTTTCGCATCTACCTGCCGGCGTCACAGGCATGAAACAACTCGCCGCGGCCGCATGACGGCGGACTTCAATTGACGACGAGCGCGCAGTAAGCGACGGTTTGACCTTGAAAGTCATGCGCGTGACGCTCCGAAGCTCACTTCCTTGGGTTGGTTGGATGATGGTCGCGGGGGCTGGCGTTGGACTTTCGAGCGCTTGCTCGGACGCCTTCGAGAGCTGCCAAGAGTCCGCAACTTGTTCGGAGGCGAGCGGTGGCGGAGGCGGTGAAGGCGGAGGCGGCGAAGGCGCGAGCGCTGCAGCGAGCGCCGCAAACGGCGGCGACGCAGGCGCGGCAGCGGGAGCGGCACCCGGCGGCACAGGTGGTGCAACGGCCGGGAATGCGGGCGCAACCGGCATGGGTAACCAGGCAGGCGATGCCGGTGCGGGTGGCGCTGGGCCCTCGTGCGACCTGACCGGCAACCCGCGCTTGGAGAGCTGCTTGGTGACGGACGAGCGCGCCGTCTTCGTATCTCCCGAGGGTGATGACGACAATCCGGGCACGCAGGCGGCCCCACTCGCGACCTTGACGGCTGCTGCCGAGCTGGCGAATGGCAAGAAGGTCGTGCTGGTGTGCAATGCCATCTACCAGCAAGAGCACGTGAGCATCACGAACACTGCGCGCGTCTACGGCGGCTTCAGGTGCAGTGACTGGAGCGTCGACGCCAAGCGTCCGACATTTGCGCCCATCACGGTTGGCCCCGCGCTGAGCATCAAGGCGGTGGCAGATGCGGTGCTGATCGACCAGGTAAATTTTCAGGTCGGCGATGCAGCGGTGCCGGGCGAGTCCGCAGTAGCCGCCTTGGTGACGGACTCGGCGAACGTGACCTTACAGTCGGTGCTCCTCAAAGCGGGCAAGGGCAGAGCTGCGGGGGCCGCCGTGCAGAACAATTTTCCCTTTGCGGAGGCGGGGGCGCTCGCCGGCTTTTCCGAGAGTCTGGGCGGGAGCGCCAAGGTGTGCGCTTGCCAGGGATTGCTGCAAAGCGCCGGTGGCGCAGGCGGCGCCAAGGTGCCATCGGGTGCGGCGGGTTTGCCGGGCACTCCGGCGCTCGCGGGCGGCCAGGGTGGCGCTGTCGAGCCGAACGATTGCGGGAACGGCAGCAGCGGTAAGAAGGGGTCGGACGCGGCGGCGGCCCCTGCGGCGACCAAGCTGATCAGCCTCGGTAAGGCGTCCTCTGAAGGGTGGGCTTCGGCTCCCGGTGTCAGCGGCGAACCAGGCTCGCCTGGTCAAGGTGGTGGTGGCGGCGCGAGCTTGAACGATTCCGGACACGGCGGCGGCGGTGGCTGCGGCGGTTGCGGTGGCAACGGCGGTCCGGGTGGTGCAGGCGGTGGCGCTTCGATCGCGCTCGTGGTGAATGCTTCGACGATCAGTCTCAATGCTTGTGCGCTCGTGGCCAACGACGCAGGCGACGGCGGCAGCGGTGCGGTGGGGCAGCCTGGTCAGCAGGTGGTTGGCGTCGGTGGTAGCTCGCTCTCGATCATCAATTCCTGCAACGGCGGGAACGGCGGCAAAGGTGGCCACGGCGGCGCCGGCGGTGGCGGAGCCGGTGGCATCTCGGTCAGCGTCGTGTGGCGCGGCGCTTCGGCGCCGACCCTCAGCGCCGACACGACCACGGCTTTTGGTAAGGCGGGGGCCAAGGGTCTCGGTGGCGTGCCGGGCACCAACGACGGGCCGGACGGTGTGGCGCAAGCCGTGTGGCAGTCGATCGACTGAGTCGCGCGTTGAGCGGCGGCTCAGCGCGATTCGCCGAAGTTACATCATCCAGCCGAGACGCAGATTCAGTGTGGGGAGCGTGGTGCGGCCGAGCCGTTCGAGGGTGTTCTGCACTTCTCGATCAGTCGGAGCCAGGTACGTGTCGAGCAGCTTGTCGGGGATGCAGGCGCTGCTCATCGCGGTCGAGCACGGTGGCGGCGAGACCTCGCGCGAGTACGTGACGTCGCTCGCCGCGATCGGGATGCGCGCGCCCGCATCGACGCCGATCGTGAACCCGATGTCGGTCACGTACAGGTAACCGATGAGCGCGTTCAGGACCATCGTTTTGACGGAGCCTTTCGCATCGTACTGTGCGGACGGAACTAACCCCGCGCTGTAGGGGCGCGTATCCACCTGCGTCGACATCGTAGCGTTGACCGACGCGTAGCCGACGCCGGCGCCGATGAAGAAGCCTCCGCCAAACGGGTACACTCGCCCGTAAAAATCCAGGTGTTCGTACTCGACCGTGGCTTCGCCGTAGTACTTCAACGCGACGCGAGGGATCAGACCGAGGTCGATGCCCGCGCCCAAGAAGCGCGTCACCTTCATCGCGCCACCGATGCTCAGGAGCGAAGGGGCGCCGGTACCGAGCAGCACGCCGATCTTGAATTGATCGATCTTATTGCCGCTACTCTTACCGTCGTCTGCGCCGTTGTTCGGTGGCAGGCGTCCCGGATCTTTCTGGGCCGGCGGCGCATTCGCGGGGGCAGGTTGCGCGGGTGCCTGCTGCTGCGGAGATGGCTGCGCGGCGACGGCGACAATCGGGGCTGCGGGCGGCACGGCAGGGGCCGGCGCGGGCGTGGGCGCAGGGGCGGGCGGGGGGAACTCACTCGCGGCTGGCGGCGGTGGGGGAGGTGGCTGCGCAGGAGCTTCCGGCGGCGGTGCGGGGGGAGGCTCAGCGGGCGGCGCGGGCTCAGCGGGCGGCGCAGGCTCGGCAGGGGGTGCGGGCTCAGCGGGCCCCTGGGGCAAGTCCCATTGGGCCTGTGCGGTCGCGCTCCACCCCAGACACGCGCAGAGCAGGCCTCCCAAACCGGCGCGGGCACGCCATTTTGCCATGTAGAGCAGCGTAACACGAAAGGCGGCCCCGGCAGCGCCGAGCCCATTCGGCCGCACCGCCGACGCCTGTAACGAGCGTGCACTTTTCTTCAGAGCCCGACGCGGGTCACGTCGCTCAGGCTTACGCCTAGCACTTTGACCGCGATCGCCTCGAGCGCCTCGCGCGACCCACTGAAGTGATAGGTGCGATGAACGTGCCGGAGCGACGCACCCGGCGTCAGCGCCGCAGCCGGCGAGCTGCTCTCGAGCTCGTAAAAGCCGCCCAGCGACGGTTGACCGGGCTCGATGGGACCATCGTTGTACGCGTTACTCACGTCGCCTTCGAAAGGCGGCGCCGACAGATCCCACAGGTTGTTGACGTAGCGCTTCGCGCCACTCGGCCGGGTGAAGGTAACGACGGTGAGCATGCCGCTCTCGGCGCTGTAGCTGCCGAGCACGTCCTTGGCGCGCGCTGGACCCAAGCCGATCTTGCTGCGCCGCAGCCCATCGCACTTGAACAGCGCAAACCCCTTATCCGCGTCGATGTGGAGCCGCTCCGGGCCCACCTTGCCGAAGTAGCGATCGTTGACGATTTCTCCGCTGCCCGATTTTTCGAACGGCACGATCACGCGCGTGTCTGGCGCAGGCATGAACATGCCCAAGATCCAAACGCTCGGCAGACCCGTCGCCTCGCTCAGCGCGGCCTTGCCTTGGTTCGTCAGCGTGTTTTCGCTTTCGAAGCCGACCCAGGCAATGCCGGTAGGCAGGCGCAGGCCCAGCGTTGCCTCGGCTTGCTCGCTCGTCAGGAGCGAAAGCTTGCGGCGCACTTCCAAGTCCAGCTCGGCCTTGGCATAATTCGTGAGCGTGACACGCTTGGCGAAGGTCGCGCTGCGCTCGGTGCCTCCTTCGACTTCCAGCCACTCACCTGCTTGAAAGGCCGACGGCGTTTGCCAATTCGCGAACTCGAGCGGCTTACCCGGCGCGAAATAGAGAGCAAACCGACTGCCCTCCGGGCCGAGCCAAAACCGATCTTCGCCGCCGTAGTTGTCGAATGCCGTACCGGTCTTGCCGGCCTCGATGAAGGCGCGGTTGACGAACCCCAGGCTGGCGCCGTGCGTCGCGACTGCGCTGGTCATGACGCGTGCCTGGTACTTGCCCGAGATGGCGATGCTCGCACCCGAGGGCGAGCGCAACACTTTGATGGCGCCGTGCTGCTTCAAAAACTCCACGTCTTCGTCGAAGGTACGCATGGTCTTGCTCGGCACGGGGATTGGCTCGGCGGGCGCCACCGCCACCGCAGCAGCAGGTGGCGCGCTGGAAGCAGGCGGGGGCGACGATGCTTGGCAGGCGCTGAGCACCGTCAAAAATGCTGCAAATCGCTCAATTCGCATGGAGAGCCCTCGGGGAGGATTGCCCGATTCACACGGTTCTACAAGGCGCTCACGACCTGACGCGTGAAACTTCGTAAATGCGCGCGGCCAGCAGCGCCAGGTCGACGGCGGCGTCGCGCAACTGGCCACCTTCGAGCTCGGTCAAGTCGTCGAGCTTGGTTTCGGCGAGCGAGAGCAGCCGATTCACGTCACGAGGCAGCTCGCCGCGCGCTGCCTCGTGACGCCGCTGCATGATCTGCGTGAAGCCGCCGATGTCGTCGTCGTCGCTGCTGCTCTCGGGCGCGCGCTCGTCGAGATCGTCGGAGTCGAGCCGTGCGCGCGGTGGTGGCGCGTCGAAGCTCATCACCATGCGCTGCGGTTGCTTCGCTTCGTCGAGCTGCTCTTGTAGCGACTCGACGCGGCTCAGCAGCGCGTCGACCACGCCGTCCAAACCTTGCGCGTCGCTGGCGTACTTTTGCTTGGCTTGCTGCAGCCGCTCGACCAACTGCGGCAGGTGGTCGACGCTCGGCATCAAGGCTTGCAAGCGCTCTTCCGCCTTGGCCAAGCGTTCACGCAGCGCCTCCACCGAATCCCACGCTGCGCGCTCGGTGTGCTCGATCCAAAGCTTGTTGGTCGGCATCCGCCCCCGATATACCACGCACTGCGAGGCTCGGGAAAAGTCGGGCGGACGTCCGGGCGCACGAGCCGCCATGAGCGCGAATCATTTCGCGCTCATGGCGTGACTGGTGTGGTTTACGGACAAGCCGTGATGCCGTCGATCCAGCTCGCGAGCAGCTCGGCACCGACGGTGTCCGGAACCTTACTGGCAATGGGCGGCATGAAGTTGCTCATGCGTTGGCTCATGCGCAGCCACATCACCGAAGAGGCGTGGTCGCCGGGCTTCAGCACGGTCGCGCCGTTGACGCCGAGCGCGCCGTGCTCGGGCGTCGTGTTGCACACCGCCATGTCTTTGAATGCGGTGTCGAACAGCGCGTTGAAGTCACCGCGACCCGGACCGCCGGGGCGATGGCAGTTCGAGCAATTGGCGGCCAGGTAGGCGCGGGCGCGCGTCTCGACCGACGCGCTCATGTCGTCCTTCGCGGGGAACGGTGCGCGCAAGGTCATGTCGCCGCTGAGCATGCCGATGTGCGCGAGCGTATTGAACTGGTTGGCCTTCATGCCCGAGGGGTACGTGGCCACGCTGTTCAGCTGTCGCGTCTCGAGCCCGAGGCTGCGGCCCGCTGCTTCCGAGTGGCAGGTGAAGCAAGCGGAGCGGCTCGGGTACGTCCAGTCCAGACCGGGCAGCGTCGCGTCCTTGCCGTTGGCATCGACGAGCGTCGCCTCGGTCTGCTCGGCGTTCCACTCGTAGCTGTAGCCGAAGTAGCTGCCGTCGTTGTGGCGCACGAAAAAGCGCGTCTCGAACAGCTTGCCCTGCCAGCGGAAGTTCTTCATCGTCACCCCGCCGATCGGCAGCGTGAAATCCCCGTCGCCTGCCGCAACTTCCAGCGTTTTGCCCTCCGGAAGCGCCAAAAAGCGCTCCTTTTCGGCGCCGTCGGACCAGAACGGCAAGGCCACCGAGAACGGCACCAGGCCGCTGGCGGGCTTGGTGGGGTCGGCCTTGTCGACGCAGCCGGTGGCGCTCAGCTTTTCGGGGAAGCCGCCCTGGCCGGCGTTCGAATCCTCGAGCTTCTCGATCTGCCCGCCTTCGCGTGCGACGTAGATCTCGCCGTCGTTGTCCTGTCCGAACGCGACGGGCTTGCCACCGATGCCGAGGCTCTCGCGCATTTTGGTGGCAGGGTCGAGCGCCCACACCTCGCCGATCTCGTAGTCGCCGTGGATGTACTTGCCGACGAGGCCCGGCATGGCCGCGCCGCGGTACACGAAGCCGCCGATGATGGCGGCGGGGCCGTCGTTGTGGCTGTACTCGAAGACGGGCGGCTCGCCCTTTTCCCTCGTGCAGTCGTGGAAGCAGTGCGTGCCCTGGAAGGAGGGCCACCCGTATTGCTTCCCCTTCGTGACCTTGTCGATCTCTTCGAACGGGTTGGCCGTGCCGTCGTCGCCGAGGTTGCCGTTGGCCTCCTCGCCCGGATCGGCCAGCCACAGATCGCCGTTCGCGCGATCGAAGCTGAAGCGCCAGGGATTGCGAAAGCCCTTGGCGTAGATTTCCGGCGCACCCATGACGCCGTCGGCATAGGGATTGTCAGCCGGGATCTTGTAGCCCTCGCCGGGCACGTTCACGTCTAGCCGAATGACCGAGCCGTACCAGCTCTTGAGGTTCTGCGCCGTGAAGTCGCTGTGGTCGTCGCCCGTGTTGTTGTCGCCGAACGAGACGTAAAGGTAGCCGTCAGGCCCGAACTTCAAGTCGCCGCCGTGATGTGTGCCGCGCACCTGCGTGTGCTCGATCACCTTGGCTTCACTGGCGAGGTCCAGCGACTGACCGTTGTTGTTCGTCTTGAAGCGCGCGACGCGCGTGCTGTGGTTGCCGTCGTTGCGCGTGTACACCACGTACACGAAGCCGTTGCTAGCGTAGTCGGGATGGAACGCCAGACTGAGCAAGCCGCTCTCTGCGTCGGTGTTGATGATGCTCGTCAGGTTCAAGAACTCGCGCGTCATTGCCTGCGAGGCCATCGGGTCCTTGGGCACGGCGCGCGCGACGCCGTTCTTTTGCGCGACGATCAGGCTCGTCCCGTCGGGCGTCGGGATGATGTCGAGCGCGGTGGTGAACGTGATGTTCGGCCAGATGCGCGAGAAGCGATAATTGGTGGGCGGCGGATCGCCAGCCAAGCAGGTGGTGTTGGTCGGGCGCGTTTCGAGACCGAAATCCACGCATTCTGGGCAGGTGGCGGGCATGGCCGGGGCGCTCCCCGCCGTGCCGCCAGTTTGCTGCACGCCGGCAGTGCCGCTGTTGGTGCCGCCACCGGTCATCGCCGGGCTGCCACCAGTGGTGTTTGCAGGGGGCGTGCCACCCGTGTTGTTGCCGACCGGCATGCCGGCGCTGCCGCCCTGCGTGCCGGGCGCTTCGCTGCTGCAAGCGACCGGGGCCATGGCCCCCAACACGCACAGGGCAGCGAGGGTCGAGAAACCAAAGGTGGCGCCGAGCTTGAGCTGGCGCGAAGCGTGCTGGGATTCGTTCATGGGGTGCTCTAAGTCGAAACGTGCAGCAGCTTCAGATCCGGTCCGGGTGACGGTGGACGGTTCTGTGCCGCTGGGCCCTCGAGTAGCTAGGTGTCCGGGTTCAATAGTCCGCATCATCGAATGGTGGCTAGCCCGAACCGCCTTTCATGGTCGGCTTCTGACTCCGTAGTCAGTTATTTCGCTCATGCGTTTCCGGGCTCAAGCCGCAGCTTTGTCGAAACGTTTCGCCAGCATCTCGCGCCTCGCGCAAGAGTCGTCGGCGCGCCATGCGCACCGCGTCGCCACCTCGCTCCGCGCCGCGCAGCGTGCGCGTGCAGCCTATACGATGGCTCTTGGATATCACTCCGAGGGGTGATTCCAGGGGCCGCTCGAGCGAGGGAGCGGCGGCCGTGAGGGCGGCGGCCGTGAGGGCGGCGGCGGCCGTGAGGGCGGCGGTGGCCGTGAAGGTGGCGCAGCCGGCGTGCGCGTGACAGCGGCTGACGGTGAGCCGCCGAAGCGCGCGGGGGTCTGGCGTTAAAGATTCACTACGTGCACGTATCCAATAACGCCGCTTCTCGCCGCCTGGCCGACGCGCATGCTGCGGACTTCATTAGTGAATACGTGCGCGGCTTAATGAATACGTGCGCGTAGTGAACTTTGGAGTCGTGAAGCGAGCCGCGCGCGGGTCGGTTCTTGATGCGCGTGCGTCGGTTGTCTGCGCGTGCGTCGGCTGTCTGCGCGTGCGTCTGCTGTCTGCGCGCGCGTCCTGCGTCTGGGCCCGGCGCTATTCCTTGCGCGGTTGGTGCTCTTCGAAGGTGATCGGGAGCTCGAGGAGCTTGCCGTCGCGCTTGACGCGGGCGGTGACGGTTTGGCCGGGCTTGGAGCCGTTCAGAACGAACATGAAGTCGTGCACGCTCTTGATTTCTGACTTACCGAGGCCGACCAGCGTGTCGCCGCGGCGCAGCCCGGCTTTTTCGGCGGCGCTGCCGGGGCGCACGCCCGAGAGCAGCACGCCGCCGCCGTCGCTGGGGCCGGCGTAATCCGGGATGGTGCCGAGCGAAGCGTTGAACGAGCGCACGTCGCCGCGCGGCGCTTCGGGTTGTACCTGCTGGTAGCTCAGCGCGGCTGGCAAGTCGGTCACGGCTTGCGCGACATCGGCGACCAGCTTGGCGATCTGCGCGGCGCCGCCGGCGTTGATGCGATCGGCCGAGTCGCTCGGCTTGTGGTAGTCGGAGTGCGAGCCGCTGAAGAAGTGCAGCACCGGCACGCCGGCGGCGTAAAACGACGTTTGATCGCTCGGGCCGTAACCGTCGCTGCCGAGCGCGCACTGCAAGTGCTCGCGCTCGCAGGCCGCCGTCACCAGCGCCGGCCACTCCGCGGCGGTCTTGGCGCCCAGCACCGTGAGTTGGTTGTCGCGAAGCCGACCCACCATGTCCAGGTTGAGCATGGCGCGGAAGCGCTTCGGATCGAGGCCGGCCGGAGGCTCGCGCACCAAATGCGAAGAGCCCAGAACACCGCTCTCTTCAGCCGAAAATGCCATGAAGATCACGTCTTGCTTGCGCTTGGGCGAGGCCGCGAGCAGCCGCGCGATCTCGAGCACGCCTGCCACGCCAGACGCGTTGTCGTCGGCACCCAGGTGCGGCGCGCTGCTGTCGGGCGTGAGCGAATGCACGCCTCCGTAGCCCAGGTGATCGTAATGAGCGCCGACCACGAGCTCACCGGCAACGCGCTCGTTCGTCGGAGCGTTCGCGGGCAGCCGCCCGATCACGTTGAACGCGCTCTGCTTCTCGTAGCTGAGCGCTACGTCGAGCGACGCGCGCACCTTTTTACGCTGCTGCAGCGACTTGAGCACCGGCTCGAATGCGTCGCGCTTGACGATCAGAGTCGGCATGCCGGCATCGCCGTAGTTCTCGCGTACCAGCTCGGGGAACTTGGCTTCGTCCGGCGCCTTCCACGGCTTGCCCTTTGGCGGCACTGGTGGCGCAACCGGCGCATCGACGACGATCATGCCCACCGCGCCCGCCATGCGCGCCGTGACCGCCTTGTACCAAAGGTCGCCGTAGCGGCGCTGGTCGGCAGGCTTTTCGAACGCGCTCGTCTCCGGCACGAAGCGGCGCACCACCACGACCTTGCCCTTCACGTCGAGGCCTCGGTAGTCGTCGACCTTCAGCTCCTTGGCGACCACGCCGTAGCCGCCTAGCACCAGCTCTGCTTCCAGCTTGCCCTGCGCCGAGAACGCCAGGGGCTGGAAATCGGCTGCGCCGAGCGGCTTGCCGTCGACCGTCAAGCTCGTCTCTTTGCCGACCTGCACGCGCTTGGCGACGTTGAACGAATCGCGGAACGTGCCTTTCTCACCCGCAGGGGAGAGGCCGAGCTTGGCGAAGCGTTGCTCGATGAAGGCGCCCGATGCTTCGAGCCCCTTGGTGCCCAGGCCGCGTCCCTCGCGCGCCGGGTCGGCGAGCCACGCGATGTCTTTCTGCACTCGATCAGCGCTCGTCTCCTCGTACGGGACGATCGGTGCGCGGTCGTCCCAAGTGGCGAGGAACAGGTTGGTGTCGTGCTGGCCGGGCGGTGTCGCGCGGTTGGAGGCGAAAGCGAGCGTCTTGCCGTCGGGCGAGAACATCGGGAAGCCGTCGAAGCCCGGTGAGTTGGTGATGCGCTCGAGCTCGGTGCCGTTGGCGTTGATGGCCCACAGATCGAACTCACGGCCCTTCGGATCACCGTAGTTGCTCGAGAAGATGATGCGGTCGCGCCCCGGCACCCAATACGGACCGAACGAAGCCGCGTTCAGGTAGGTGACTTGCGTGGCGTTCGAGCCGTCGGCATTGGCGACGTACAGCTCGAGCAGGCTCGGCCGCACCAAATGCTTGGCCAGTAGGCTCTTGAACTCGTCGAGCGCCGGCCCTTTGGGACGCGAGGCGCGCCACACGATTTTTGAGCAATCGTCGTTGAAAAAGGCGCCGCCGTCGTAGCCGGGCGTGCTGGTCAGGCGCTTGACGTTGCTGCCGTCGGCGTTCATCCGGTACAGGTCGATGTCGCCGTCGCGCACCGAGGTGAAAATGATGGAGCCGTCCTTCTTGCAGACGGTCGCTTCGGCGTCGTAGCCCGGCGTCTTGGTGAGCTGCGTCAGGTTCGAGCCGTCGGCGTTAGCTTTGAAGATGTCGTAGCTATCGTACAGGCCCCACACGTAGCCTTGGCTGTGGTCGGGCTTGGGCGGGCAAGCGTCGCCGCCCAGGTGGGTCGAGGCGTAAATGATCTGCTGATCGCCGGGCAGGAAGTAGGAGCACGTCGTCGCGCCCTTGCCGGTCGAGACCCGCACCGGCGGCTGGCCGAGTGGCATGCGGTAGATCTGGTCGCAGCCCTCGCCGTGGTGCGCTTGAAAGATCAGCTGCTTGCCGTCGAAGGACCAATACGCCTCCGCGTTCTCGCCTCCTTGAGTGATCTGTCGCAGCGCTTGCAGGTGCGGCTCCTTGGAGGGCGGCAGCGTGGCGCTCGGCGCCGTGGCGCTCGAGCTGGCAGGCGCCGGAGCGTTGGGCGCCGTGTTCGGCGCAGAGCCACACCCGACGAGCCACAGCGCGCTCAGCCCCACCGACGCTACCTTTTTGCAAACGCGGATCATTCGCACCTTCTAGGCCAGGGCCGGCCGCCGGACAACCGCGACGGCCGTCATCCGAGCGCTGCGCTCGAGTGCATGTCCCCACGCGCGCCGCTACAGTATCGTTACGACTCGCTCGACTCGTGAAGGAATCAGCATGACGCGAAAGTTGCAGAATTACATCGACGGCAAGCGGGTCGACAGCGCCACCACGCGCTTCGGGAGCGTATTCAATCCGGCGCTCGGCGTGGAGTCGAGCCTGGTCCCGATGTCGACCGCCGAGGACGTGGCCGGGGCAGTGGCGGCCGCCCGGCGAGCTTTCGAAGGTTGGTCGGCCACGCCCGCGGTGCGTCGTGCGCGCGTCATGTTCGAGTTCAAGTCGCTGATCGAGCGGCACCTGTCCGAGCTGAGCGAGCTCGTCAGCGCCGAGCACGGCAAAGTGCTCGACGACGCGCGCGGCTCGGTCACGCGCGGCATGGAGGTCGTGGAGTTCGCGGCCGGCATTCCTCAGCTGTTGAAGGGCGAATACTCCGAAGGTGTGGCGCGCGGCGTGGACAGCTGGTCCTTTCGCCAACCCTTGGGGGTGTGCGCTGGCATTGGTCCGTTCAACTTTCCGGCCATGATCCCGCTGTGGATGGCACCCGTCGCCATCGCGTGCGGCAACACCTTCGTGATGAAGCCGTCCGAGAAGGTGCCATCCACGTCGCTGCGTTTGGCCGAGCTGTTCAGCGAGGCAGGGTTACCTCCTGGCGTGTTCAACGTCGTGAGTGGTGACAAGCAGGTGGTCGACGCATTCATCGACCACGAAGACGTGGCCGCGATCAGCCTGGTGGGGTCGACGCCGGTGGCGCAGGACGTTTACCAACGTGCGACGCGGGCAGGGAAGCGCGCGCAGTGCCTGGGCGGCGCCAAAAATCACCTGGTCGTGATGCCCGACGCCGATCTGGGTCACACCGTCGACGCCTTGATGGGCGCGGCCTACGGCTCGGCCGGCGAGCGCTGCATGGCCATCTCGGTGGCGGTCGCGGTCGGCACCGAAACGGCTGATCGCTTGGTCGAGGCGCTCGTGCCGAAGGTTCGTGCGCTCAAGGTGGGCCCTGGTACTGCCGCCGGCATGGACATGGGGCCGCTCGTCACGCGCGAGCACCTGGCCAAGGTCACCGGCTACGTGGAGCTCGGAGTCCAGGAAGGCGCCAAGCTACTGGTGGACGGTCGCGGTCTGCGCGTGCCGGGTCACGACAGCGGCTTCTTCATCGGCGGTTGCCTGTTCGATCACGTGTCGCCGGAGATGAAGATTTACCAAGAAGAGATCTTCGGCCCGGTGCTTTCGGTGGTGCGCGTGCCGACGCTCGACGCTGCGATCGAGCTCGTCAACGCTCACCGCTACGGTAACGGTGGCGCCATCTTCACCAGCAGCGGCGACGCAGCCGACGAATTCACGAAGCGGATTCGCATCGGCATGGTGGGCGTCAACGTGCCCATCCCGGTCCCGATGGCGTTTCACAGCTTCGGCGGCTGGAAGCGCTCGCTGTTCGGCGACCACTACATGCACGGCCCCGAAGGCGTACGTTTTTTCACGCGCCTCAAGACAGTCACATCGCGTTGGCCGCGCGGTTCGAGCAGCGGCGCGAGCTTCGCGATGCCGACCGTCAAGTAGCATCTTCCACGTCGTGCCTACACGTTAGTGTGGAAAATGGCGGGCTCGCGCGACGAGCGTGTTGGCGCGCTTGTATAACTCCGGGTTTGTCTGAGCTGCGCTGCGCTGCGTGAGGTGCTAGGTTCGTAGATATGCCGATTCGCGAGCGCATCTGGGCCGGCGTGTTGGTGTCGTCGCTCTTGGCAACGCTCGGTTGCGACGACGACAAGGAGCAAGCAGCCAAGCTGGCTGAAGTCCAAAAGCTGGCCGACGAGAAGCTGAAGAAGGCCGAGCAAGCAGCCGCCGAAAAAATCTCGGCGCTGCAGAAGCAGGTCGACCAAGCCAAGCAAGACTTGGACACACAAGCAGCGCGCTTGAAGAGCGAGGCCGAGCAAGCCCTCGGCAAGGCGCAAGCCGATGCCGAGGAAGCCACGAAGGCGGCTGAGGCCGCCCTCAAGAAGGCGCGCGAAGCCTACAAGGCCGAAGGGCGCACCGAGCTCGCGCAGCTGAACAAGCAAGTGCAGGAGCTGCAAGGCAAGGTCGCGAAGGCGCCCGCCAAAGTGAAGCCCGCAGCCCAAAAGGCGATGAAAGACATTCAAAAACAGCAGCAACAGATCGGCAAAGACATCGCCGCTTTCGACGCTGCTGCGCTCGACGGCCTGGCCGCCGCCAAGGGCAAGCTGGTGCAAGACCTAGCGAAAATGAAGAACATCATCGCCGGCCTGAAGGCGAAGCTCGGCTAGTAGCCAAGCTGCGGGCGGGCGGTGGGTCGAATGCTCATGGGTTCGCGCGCGCTCGCTTGTTTGTTGGTGGGGCTATCGTGCCTGCTTCGGGGCGAGGCTGCTGCGGAGGTGAATGCGCCGCCGCTCGCCGACGTCGATCCTGACGACGACTTCGTCGTTGCGCCGCCGGCGCTCATTCCGGATTGCGAAGCGCGCCTGCGCGAAGCGGGGGTCAGCTTTCGCGCGGCGGAGCTGCCAGTTCGGGCCGCGACGGCCAAGCACCCTACGTGCGGCACGCCTCAGGCGGTGGTGTACCTGCGCGGGCCGGCGGGCATTCGCTACAATGTCTCACCGGTGGTCAGCTGCGGCATGGCGCTCGGCCTCGCTCGCTTCGAGCAGGCGCTCAACGAAGAAGCAGAGCGTTACCTGGGGCAGAAGGTGGCGCGCGTCGAGCAAGGCGGCACCTACAACTGCCGCAAGATGGCGCGCTACGACTTCGTGAGCGAGCACGCTTACGCCAACGCCATCGACATCCGCAGCGTCACGCTCAAGAACGGTCGTAAGATCACGGTGCTGGCGAGCTTCGGCAAGCTCGATGTCGCGCCGAAGCGTCCGGAAAGTCTGTTTCTACGCGCGCTCGCGAATCGCCTATACGACGAGGGCACGTTCTCGGTGGTCATTACGCCATTTTTCGATGCGCTCCACCGCGATCACATCCACCTGGATCTCGCGCGCTACCGCACGGACGGCTCGCGCCCCGGCTGAGCGCATCTGCAAGTGTACGTCGCTGCTCGTGTGGGCTCAGGCCGCGTCACTCGCCCGACGACCGGGCGTACGAGCCTTGCGCGCCTTGGCGGCCGCGCCGACCGAACGACGCGGGACGTACGAGCGCCGCCCCGTCGACTCGCTGTACAGCTCGCGCAGCTCATCGAACGAGGTGACACCGGAGCTTTCGGCGATGCCGGCATGCGCGCGACACAAGAGCACTTTGCGCGTGCCAAAACTCACGGCCTCGAGCTTACGGCCGGGCTTGAGGTCGCCGTCAGGCCGGAAATTTTTGCAGACTTCGCAGCGCTGTTGCATGCCCGGGAGCCTGCGCCCTCCGGCACCCATTGGGCCAAGTTATCGGCGCGCGATCACCATTCCGTACACCAGATACGTGCGCTGTTGCGGGCCGCTCCACAGCCATGGGGGCAGCTCGACGACGGCGCTGTCGGGCGCCGCTTCCTCGAGTAGCTGACGGATGAGCGATGGCTGCGCCACGTTGTAGAAGGCGCGCTGGGCGATCACGTCGCGCATCACCTGAGAAAGATCGGCGTCCGCCGGTACCTCGTCGAGCCCGTAGTGCGTCGACGATGCCAGGTCGGTCACGAACAGCGCGCGTCCAGCGGGGCGCGTGAGCTCGAGCAACGTACGCAGGTGTGTCTCGACGATGCTCGCGCGCACCGGACCGATCGCTGGATGGCGTTCACCGAGTGAGCGAGTGAGCGCAAAGCCGAGCTGGGTGAGCACGCACGCCGAGACGACGGTATCGAAGGGCCCGCGCACCCGCGTGAGCAAACCCTGCAAGGTGGCCTCGGCGCTCGCGCTCAGCTCGCCGCTACTGGGCGGCTTGCGTTGCCACTTGGTCGCGCGCTTCGGGGTGAGCACCGAAAGGTCCACGGGTGTGAGCGGAAACAGCCGCGCACGCGTCGCCTCATTTTCGCGCGCGATGGCGCTCGCGACAGAGCCTGGCTCCAAATCGACCAGGTGCACTTCGCGGTAGCTGAGGCACAGGCGCTCGAGGTCGAGATCGTTGCACTTTCCGGCTCCCAGCACGCAGAGCGAGCCGCCTGCCGGAGGTGCCACCGCCAGCACCGCATCGGTGAAGCGTTCACGGTGTCCGCGGTAAAGGTCCCAGTCGGGGCCGCGGACGGAAATTTCGGCCGGCATGTGCTGAAGGATTGCCGCGCCGAGGACCATTTATCCAGGTCCAATGCGCCGCGCCGGCGAAGTTTATTCCTCTAGGTGGTTGGTGCTCGTCGTGGGCGCTGCAGTCTTGGCCGGGGGGTGTGGTGGCAGCGGCGGAGGCGAGCCTGCTCCAATGGGCTCCGCCGGTACCAGCGGTTCCGGTGGTGTCGCCGCCAGCGCTGGCAGCTCCGGCACGGCCCCCGTCGGTGGCGCCTCCACTCTCGGGGGTGGCGGCGGTGGCCCAAGCGGCGGCGCTGCGGGCTCGAGCAGTGGCGGCAGCTCCGGTCAAACCGGTTCGGGCGGCATGGTGGTCAGCGGTGGCAGCGCCGGAACAACGGGCGGCGGCGGCAACAGCAACGGCGGCCAGGGCGGTAGCGGTGGTTCAGGTGGCGGCGGCCCGAGCGATCCGAACAAGCGGCAATTGCTGTTACGCGACGAGGGCAACAGCGCCGTTCACTTCGTCGACTTGGGCGACCACAGCCACGACTGGCACCAGGCCGTCCCGGTCGGTCGCGACCTGCAACTAGTCGGCGGGCGCCGCTTCCTGATCGGGACCGAAAACGGCTACCAGGAGCGCAACCTGAGCGACGGCGCCGTCGTGAAAGACGTGACGAGCTTTCCCGGCACGGTCGCTGCGCATCGGCTCGAGAGCGGTAACACGCTGCTGTGCGGCGTCGCCTTCCACGGCGGGCAAGGCATCGTGCTGGTCGAAGTCACTCCGGAGGGTGGCGTTGCCCGCCAGATTGCCTACCCGGGCGACTACGTGCGGCTGGTGCGACCGAGCCCGAACGACCACTTCTTGGTCACGGCCGAGAACAAGATCTTCGAAGGCGACGCGCAGGGCAACGTCGGCTGGCAAGTCACCGTTCAGGGGCACGCCATGCCCCACGCTTGGGAGGCGCTCCACTTGGCGACCGGAAACGTGCTCGTCGCCGGCGGCTACGCCGCGAGCCTGCAGATCTTCGGCCCCGACCAGCAGCTCAAGCAGACCATCACTGGTGGCGAAGGCGTCAATCCGTTCTTCTTTGCCGACGTGCAGGTGATGCCGTCGGGCAGCTTCGTGGTCGCCAATTGGCAAGGCCACGGCACTGGGCTCGGCGGTAATGGCTTGCAGGTCGTCGAGTACGCTGCGACGGGCGAGCTGATTTGGTCGTGGAAGCAGGACGCGAGCTTCGTCTCGTCCTTGCAGCACCTGGTCGTGCTCGACGGGCTCGATCTCGAAAAGCTGCAAGTCGAAAACGCCCAAACGGGCGTGCTGGAGCCTGCGAATTGATGCCGGAGAAAGCCATGAAACGCGCGATCAGTGCCTGGTTCATCTGTGGTCTTGCGGTGGCCTGCTCGAGCTCCGAAGGCACCCCGGCGCCCGGCACCAGCGGCACAGGCCCCAGCGGGGGTAGCGCGATTGGCGGCAGCGCGAGCGGTAGCGCAGGCGCGAGCAGCACCAGCGCGGGCGCGGGCGGCTCGAGTAGCAGCGGCGGTAGTGCTGGCCAAGCGACAGTCGGCGGTACGGCCTCGACGGCCGGCACGTCGGGCATGGCCGCGACTGGTGGCAGCGGTGGCGCGACGGGTGGCAGCGCTGGTGACGGCGGTAGCTCACCGACCACGGGTGGAAGCAGTGGCGCCGGTGGCAGCGGCGGCAGCGGCGGCTCTTCTCCTGCGATCGATGTTGCGTTCTGCACGACCGCGCTCGACGCGGCTGCCGCACAGTTTGCAGGCTTTCGCAGCACGTACACGAACCCCAACAACGTGCCACGTGCCGCCAAGAACGGTCAGGTCACGTCGGTGCCACTCGGCGACTGGACCAGCGGCTTTCCGGGCGGCAGCTTGTGGCTCGTCTACGAGTACACGAAAGATCAAGCCTTCCGCAGCGCGGCCGAGTCGTTCACGGCGGCCCTCGAGAGCCAGAAGAACAACGCGGCCGATCACGACGTGGGCTTCCGCTTCATGAGCACGTTCGGCAACGCGCACCGCCTGGTCGGCGGCGACAGCTACCTGAACGTGCTGAAAACGGCAGCGGCGACGCTCGCCACGCGCTTTCGGTCGGCGCCGAAAGTGATCGAATCCTGGGGCGACCCGCAGTGGGATTGCCCGGTCATCATCGACAACATGATGAACCTGCACCTTTGGTACTACGTGGCCGAAAAGGGCGGGGACCAGAACCTGATCACGCTGGCCAACCAGCACGCCGAGACCACGCTAAAGAATCACTTCCGCCCCGACGGCAGCTCGTTCCACCTCGTCAACTACAACTCGACCACGGGCGCCGTCATCGGCAAGCAAACCGTGCAGGGCCTCGCCAACGGCTCGCCTTGGGCGCGCGGGCAGAGCTGGGGCCTCTACGGCTACACCGAGTCGTTCGTCTCCACGCAGAAGGCGGAGTTCTTGGCGCAGGCGCAGAAGATCGCCGACTACCTCATCGCGCAACCCAACATGCCCGAGGATAAGGTGCCGTACTGGGACTACGACGCGCCCACCACGCCCGGTACGCCCACACCGCGCGATTCATCGGCGGCGGCCATCATGGCGAGCGGCCTCATCCAGCTCTCGGGCTTGGTGGCCGAGCCTGCGCGCTCCAAGTACCGCGACTTCGCGCTCGATGTCTTGCGCTCGCTTTCGTCCCCTGCGTACGCAGCCGCGCTCGGTCAAAACAACCATTTCTTGCTGATGCACAGCACCGGCCACCTTCCCGCGGGCAGCGAGATCGACGTGGCGATCAACTACGCCGACTACTATTACCTGGAGGCGCTGCTGCGCTGCCGCGACCTCGCTACGCCTTGAATAGAGCCCGGATTTGGGGTTGTTACCCCAAACCGCACACGACCGAGTTGCCAGAATCATCCATTCGGATGATTGGTTTCGGCCAGGCGAGGGGTGCCGTGGCGATGTTATCTCCTGGGTATGCGACGTGGCGTTCTCGGTGGCCTCATGTTGGCGGCGCTCGCGCTCGGGCCACTCGGTTGCGGTGGCGGCGGCGGCGGTCCCCGGGGCGGGGTCGGCGGTGCCGGTTCGGGTGGCCCCAACAGCCAGGAGCGGATCGGCATGCGCACGGTGCTGTACCTGCCGAACTACAAGGGTGACCTGTCGAGCTGGTCTCAGCAGTTGAACTTTTCCAACATCAGCTACGTCAACCTCAGCTTTCTCGACGTGCGACCCGACGGATCGGTCAGCTACTCCGATGGCGCGCTGCCGGCCTTCGTTCAAGCCGCGCACGCTGCCGGTACGAAGGTGTGCATCGCGATCGGTGGCGCCACCACGATCGAGAATGGCGGCCCCTTCGCCACGCTGCTTCAAGACGACCAACGCGCCAAGCTGGTCGATAACTTGATCGCGTTCGTGGAAACCAATCAGCTCGACTGCCTCGATGTCGATCTCGAGGGCAACGGCGTCAACGCCTTCTACGAGGCGTTCGTGGTGGAGCTCGGTGCGCGCCTCAAGCCGCAGCAACGCGAGCTCACGGCCGCGGTTGCCGGCTGGTTTGCGCGCGGCATCACCGCCAAGTCGCTGGAGACTTTCGACTTCATCAACGTGATGGCTTACGACCTCTACTCGGCCAACAACAGCACCCCGATGCAAACCGCCTCCATCGAGGCGGCTACGGCCGAAGTCGATAAGTGGGTGACCGAGCGCGGTGTTCCGCGTGAAAAGGTGGTCTACGGCGTGCCTTTCTACGGCTTTAGCTGGACGCTCGGCACGGCTGAGCCCCAACCCGGCAAGACCGTCCCGTACTCGGATTTGCTGCGGCTCAATCGCCAAGCCGTTCAGACGCAAGATCAGCTCCAAGACTCGGGCTCGATCACCTACTTGAACAGTCGAGCCACCATTCAAGCCAAGGCACGCCTCGGCGCCACCTACGGCGGCATCATGGCTTGGGAGGGCGGCCAGGATGCGAGCGGCGACGACAGTTTGCTCCAGGCCGTTCGCGAAGCCATCGAGTGAGTCGCGTCGACTAGCGAGCGCGGTGCGCGCCGTGGCGGGCTCAAGCGCTGGGAGCGGGGCGCAGCGCTTCGGTCAAGGCGGCGGCGACGATCATCGATCCGCCAATCCATTCGGCGCTGCTCAGGCGACTGCCGTTGAGTAGCGCCGCTGATGCGACCGCGGTGAGGAGCTCGACGATGATCAGCACCGACGAGCGGCCCGCCTCCATGTGCCCCACGCCGTACTGAGTCCCGACGGTGGCAAGCAGCAGCCAAACCAGCCCGAAACCCGCTAGCTCGAGCCACACCAGCGGCGGAACCCCATCAGGCACTGGCTGAAAGCCGAGCAGC
>JBEHXA010000033.1:0-23624 GCA_048498935.1 Myxococcota bacterium | reverse complement strand
CCGCAATGCGGCCCGGTCAGCAATGCCAGCCGCGGACCCACGATACAGGCGCTGAAACCCCTCGCGAAGGGCCGGCTCCAGCTCCGGGCTGGCATTCAAACCGAGCTCTCGCAGGCTCGGAGTCGCGACCACGTCGGAGTAGCCGCGCAGCGCCAGCGGCGCGCGGCTCGAGAGCGCCACGGCGCGGAGCGGAGCTTCGGCTTCTGGCGCGCTCGACAGGTAGCGTCCGAGCCAGCCGCGCGAGGCCGCCCGATCACCCACCACGCCCGTCTCCATGAAGTCCTGCGCTTCGAAATGGGAGCGTGTCGGATGCGGCGAACCCACCGCCTGAAGCAATGCCAGCTCTCCTGCCCGATAGGCAGAGAGAAGCGGCTTCAGGCGCGGGTGCAGGCCGAAGCGACCGTCGAGGTCGAGCGCCCCGCCACGCGCACCGGGCCGCGGCACGGCGATCGAGGGACGCAGCCGGTAATAGTCGTCGTCGGTATGCGGCACCACGATGTTCAAGCCGTCCGCGGCGCCGCGCAGAAAAACGCAGATTAGGGTCTTGGTGCCGCGCGCCTCCTCGGCGTGACCCGTGCCGGGCGACAGCAGCAGCCCGAGCGGTGAGAGCAACGACGCCCTCAAGAGCGCGCGACGGGTGCTCGAAATCGCGCTCATTGACGCTGAAACTCCGGGCTACCCACCAAGAGCGCCACCGCTACCGCGCGCCGTTGCTCGGCGTCGACGATGCCGGCGAGCTCGCCCCGCACCAGCTCGAGCGTTCTCGATTCGGGAGGCAGCGCCAGCAGTTGCTGCCCGATTCGCGTCACTAAGACGCTCGGCTCGGCGTCGGACGGAACGAGCTCGCTCCACGCAACCCGGAGCCCCGACGCCTTGCCCTGGCCCAAGTCACTCGCGAAGCGCAGGCGAGCGAGCATGCCGCCGCCACTCGCCCACTCTGGCTCCGAGTCGGGATAGCCGGTGGGGGCGCGCTCTTGCAGCAGGGGCTCGCCCAGCTCTTCGAGCGCGACTGCGACGTCGAGGGTGCCGTCTGGTCGCGCGTCGAAGGCGCGTGCAGTGCTGGCCAAGAGCTCCAGCGGGGTCTTCAGCTTGGTGCGCCGCGCGGCCGGCGACCAGAAAGAGGCGTCGCCGACGATGGCGCGCAGCACCTCCTTGGTGTCGCCGTCGCTGCTCGAGTAGGCGCGGCTTGCCGCTGCGACGCAGCTCAGCGGCGGGGTATCGGCCACCAGGCGAGCACACAGCTGGCGCGCCAGGTGGCGCGCGGTCGACGGGTGCCGCGCAAGCAATGTCAGCAGGCGCACGCCCTCCTCTTCTTGCCCCCCAGCGGGAAACACCTCGCCCAAGATGCGCTTTTCACCGCGGTCATGCGCCGAGCGGCGATACACGTACTGAAAGCCTCCAGCCTGAATCGCCTCCACGCTCCAGCCCGTGAGCACCCGCGCGACGTCTTGCACGTCGGCTTGGCTGTAGCCACCGTCGACGCCCAGCGTGTGCAGCTCGAGCAGCTCGCGCGCGTAGTTCTCGTTGAGGCCACCCCGGCGCCGCGCGCTGGCGCCGGCCTTTTCGCGGCGGCTCTGGGCGTTGTCGAGATAGAGCAGCATCGCGGGGTGGCGAGCCGTCGCGATCAGCAGCTCGGAGAATTTGCCGAGCGCGTTCGGGCGAATGGCGCGCTCGAGGTAGTCGCCGCCGAAAATGCGCACGAAGCCCTTCGAAGCAAACACGTTGAAGTGGTTCGCCCAAAAGTTCGTCATCACGGCCTCGAGCTGCCGCTGACTCAGGATGTCACGTGTGAGCTCGGCACCTGCGAGCCTGCGCATGTGCTCTTTGTAGTAGGGCTTCAGCTCACGGCGCAGCTGGCGGAGGTTCTTCGACTCGTCCTCCCACCCGTCACCCAACCAGTCGTCGACGAGCTGAGCTGGGGGAGCAAACGCCTCGCGATAAGGACTCAGCGCGGCGTCGAGCAGCGGGCTCTCCTCCGGACCGACCAGCTGATGCTCGAGCCAGCTCTGCACGCCGATGCGCGCTACACGCTCGACCTCGCCTGGCCGAGGCCCAAACGCGCAGCGGTTGAGCAGGTGTCGTGCATCGGCCAGCGCGAGCGAGCTCGGCTGCGCAGCGATCGAAGTCTTTACGCTGGCGGTCGCTGCCCTCGTAGTCTCGACGCCCGTGGCCCGAGCTGCCGGAGCTCGCTCGGTGCGCGCGGCCTGGCTCGGCGCGCACGCCGCGAGCCAGGCCAGCGACCCTGTGGCGAAAAGGCGCGACCACCACATGCTCGTCATTATGACGCCCACCCTCACGCGACGGAAGCGCGGGGCTTCCGCGCAGGGGTTGCCCTACGCCGCCGACGAGGCTATCCGGCAGAACCCAAGGGAGAAAAAGGAGATCCGCATGGCAGTTTCGAAAGCATCCGCGACCTGGAACGGCACCCTCAAGGAAGGCTCCGGCGGCGTCAAAGGCGGCACCGGCGCGTTCGACGCCCCGTTCAGCTTCGCCTCGCGCTTCGAGGGAAGCGGTAAGGGCACGAACCCCGAAGAGCTGATCGGTGCAGCCCACGCCGGCTGCTTCTCGATGTTCCTCGCGGCCCAGCTGACCAAGGAAGGCAAGCCGCCGACCAGCATCACCACCGACGCCATCGTGACGCTCGGTGACGGCCCCACCGTGACCAAGATCGAGCTCAACACGGTCGCGATCGTGCCGGGCATCGATCAGGCCACGTTCGACGAGAAGGTCGCGTTTTCGAAGGCGAACTGCCCGATCTCCAAGGCGCTCGCTGCAGTGCCGGAGATCGTGTTCAACGCCACGCTCAAGGCCGGCTGAATCACGCTCGCGGGTGCTCGAGGGCTGCGTTCACGACGCAGCCCTCAGCGTCCGCTCGAGCAGCTCACCCGCGTTGCCGTCGAGCCGAAGCTCAGCCAGCTCGTCGGCGCGGGTTCGGCCGCGGTTGACGACGACGATCGGCACGCCCAGGCGCGCCGCAGCGCGGGCGAAGCGAAACCCCGAAAAAACCAGCAGCGATGAGCCGACGATGAGCAGCGCCTTCGCGCCATCGAGCGCCGCCATCGCCTCGGCCACGCGCGGAGCCGGCACGTTCTCTCCGAAGAACACGACATCCGGTTTGAGCACGCCGCCGCATTCGCGGCAGCTCTGCAGCCGAAAACGCGTGTAATCAGCCGAAAGCTCGACGTCGCCGTCGGCGCGCTGAGCGAAGCCGTGCCCGAAAAACTCGGCGTTGTGCTCGGCTAGACGCGCCTGCAGCTCGCTGCGTGGCGACGAGCAGCGACACTCCAAGCAGATCACGCGATCCAACCTGCCGTGCAAGTCTACGACTCGGCGACTCCCGGCCGCCGAGTGTAGGCCGTCCACATTCTGGGTAATGAGCAGGCGCAGCATTCCCCGCTGCTCCATCTCCGAGAGTGCGCGGTGCGCCGCGTTCGGGGCAGCACCTGCCATGCGTTGCCAACCGACCATGCTGCGAGCCCAGTAGCGCTGCCGAGCGAGTTCCGAGCCCGTGAACTCGCGCAGCTGCATCGGGGGACTCTGCTTCCAACGCCCCTCTTCGTCGCGGTAGTCGGGGATGCCCGAGTCCGTGCTCACTCCAGCTCCTGTGAGCACGACCACGTCACCGGCCCGCAACAACTCGGCGAGTCGCTCCGCGCCTTCGGAGCTAGCTCGATCGGCCATCGCGGACTCGTTTCCCGACACGCCTACGGTTTAGCAGGCGGCCAGCGAACGCCCAGCCCGGCGTGCGGGGAGCCTTCGCGCAGCCGCACGTCGTCGCTCGGCTCGGGAAGCTCGGTCCACAGCTCGGGGTTCTGGTCCGGCGATTTACCGGTATTTTTAGCCGTCGCGCGGTAAAGCGTGCCCCCGTGGACCACGAACGCGCCCTTGGCGTAGGTCACCGCGACCTGCATGGGATGGAGGGTCGCCGTGTCCGTCCACCACTCCAGCAGCCGTACGTTGTCGTCGATCTCGGGCGTCATGAAATCCCGCAGCACCGGCGGCTCGATCGACGCGCTGACATTGTTCTCTTCGGTGACGCTGGGGAACGTGTACAGGAGGAACGGATAGGGGCCGTCGACGACGTTGTCCGCGAGGATGTGCGGATTGAGCGTGTTGGCACCCACGCCGAAGACCTGAACCGGCTCCTTCGCATCCGGATAGACTTGGTCGTAGTCGAAACGAAAGCCGCGAAACAGGTTGCGCTCGAAGCGCACCGTCACGCCCGTCTCTTCGGCGTGGGTGTACACACCCGAAGACGACGTGTCCGAAAAGTAGTTGTCAGCAAAGCTCACCGTGTCTCCGGCTTCGTGAGGATCGCCTGCGACTACCGTCGGGAAAAACTCGACGAAAAGGTCGCCCGTGCCGAGCACGAGATTGTGGTGAAAACTGCCGCTGCCGTAGCGCTGACCATACTGGACGTTGCCGTCCTGATATTCGGCGAACGCCGAGCGCCAGCGCACCGCAGCTGGCCCAAGCACGTTGTGATGAATCTCGCAGCCGTCGCCCTGCTGCCCAACTTGAAGGGCTTCAGTGCCCGTGCGCAGGAAGCGATTGTCGTAGATTTGCAGGTTTTCGAAGGAATGCTGAGGCTGCGCTTGAGTGCTGCCGAAGTAGATGCCCTCCGACCCGGTGTCGTGCACGTACAGGTCGTGGACCTTCACGTTACGCATGGTCGCGGTGCCGTCGTTGTCCGTCTTTGCGACGATGCCGGCAAACTCTGCCCGCGCTACCTCGAAGCAGTCGAGCTCGAAGTCAGAGGCTCCTCCGCCCACCGCCAGCCCGCTCAGCCCGGTCTTGCTGAAGCCGTCGTCGATCAAGAACCCGTAGCTGCCCTGACTGTGCGCGTAGGCGCCCTCGGCATGGCCACGGAACTGCTCGTCACCGGTCTTGGAGATCGGATCGAAGCGCCCGGTGAGGATCCAGTTCTTCCCACCGCCGACGGACATGACGTAGTTGGCCGCCTGGCCTCCCACCTGCACCTGTCCACCCAAGTTGGTGATCACCAGCGGAGCGTCGGCGCTCCGCTCCGGGAGCTTGCCCAGCAGGATCGTCTTGTAGCGTCCCGCAGGGATATACAGCCGCTCGAGGTTGCCGAAATCGACGTCCGGAAATGACGCCAACAGATCCGGGTAATAGATGACAGGGAGTTCACCGGCTGGCGGCTCCTTCACGGGGAGCGTGAAGGTGTGCTCGGGCGCCTCACCGAAGCGGCCATAGGTAGGAGTGAACGCCTCGCCGCCGTTCGCACCGGCGCCGCTCACGCCAGCGTTTCCGCTCGTGGTTCCACCTTCACCCGCGGTCTCGTTTCCGACGGCGCCGCTGCCGTCACTACCGCCGGCGGCAACGGCACCCGAGCCCCCGTTCGCCGGGTCATTGCCGTCGTTTCCTCCGCCACAGGCTACCAGGCACAGGCATCCGACACCGAGCCAGTACCCCAAGCGACAGCGCAGGCTCATCGAGCTCAGCGCCGACCTTTGAAGCCCATCATGTTCTGGACGACGGCTTCGCTCGCCTCAGCCACCTCACCCTGCTCGCGCACTTCGTCAGCACACGACTCGCAGAGCTTCTTGCTCTTGCCAGCGACCTTCACCGTCACGAGCTCATCGGCCTCATCACCACACGCTTTGCAAGTTGGCATCCGGTTTTCCTGAAACGAGAGGATCGAGCGCCAGGATACCACTCTGCCGCGCTGCCATCCGCAGGTGGTCGACGTGGGGAAATGTAAGATCTGCGCTCCAATGCCTCGAATTTGGCCGCGCCCGAAGCCGCCTGATAGCGGATCGGACGCTGCCCATGTCACGAATCGCGTCGCACTCCCGTCGGCCTGCAACCCTGATTGTTCTGGGGCTTCTGCTCGTAGCGAGCGCCGGCCCACGGTCCGCGCAGGCAGCCGCAAACGCCGTCTCGATCGGAGACGTCGTCGTAGCGCTCGACGGCGAAGTGACGTCGACGACCCTCGAGTTGAAACGCGAGCTTCGCGGCGCGCTCATCGACGAGCTCACGAGCCTCGCGGCGTCCGACTCACCCCCCTCCTATCCGCTCGTAGTGAGCGCGACGCTCACCAAACTTTCGAGCGAAAAGGGCGCGCAGCAAGCCAAGGCCAGCGCCGCCATCTCGCTCGCTTTGAGGCGCGCGGACGATCAGAACCTGTTCGCCGAAGTACTAGGACGCGCTAGCGCCGAGGAAACGCGCGGCAGCGTGGCCTCGGTGCGCCGCGCAGCGCTGAGAGGCGCGGTGCGGGGCGCAGTGGCTCGTCTACCCGAGGCGATGCGTCGCAAGCACTGAGCATTTCTCGCGCGTTGAGGCGGAGTGAAGCGTCAGTAGCCTCGAGTGCGGCGCGCCGGAGCGAGCAGGCGAGCGGAGCGAGCCGAAAGCGAGCAGGCGAGCGGAGCGAGCCGAAAGCGAGACAGGCGTGCTGCGCGGACGGCGTGAGCGGCCGACCTTTCGCGACTCCGCTCTAGACGTGTGCTCCCGGAAGCTTGTCTGCTAACCTGGCCTTCTCGGGAATCGGCACTTGGCTAGCCAGCGCTCTATCGCTCAAGTGATCCTTGGGCTGCAGGCGGTGCTGATCGTCAGCTTGGCGATCGTGCTCGCGACGCAGCAAAGGTCAGCTTCGCCCGCGGTAGTCGGGCTCGTGCTCGCCATTTGCGTCCTGAACCTCGAGCTGGCGCGACGCAGCGTGGTCGTGGCGGAGGCGAGGCTCAAAGCCGCCGACAGCGCCCGCAAGCTAGCCGAAGCGACGGCGCGCGAAGCGATCGCGGATCGCGCTCGGGCGAGCAAGCTCGAGGGCCCGCGCCTTCAGGTGCAGCGCCTGGAGAGTATTGGCAGGCTGGCAGGTGGAGTAGCGCACGACTTCAACAATCTGCTGACCGTGATCGGGGCATCCGCGTCGATGGCCGAACGTGCGCACGCTTCCGGCAATTCTCCGCTGGATGATCTCCACGAAATTCATCTGGCGGTGGGCCGCGCCTCCGAGCTCACCAAACACCTCTTGGCCTTGGCGCGCAAGCAGGTGCTGGTCAAGCGTCAGGTCGACTTGAGCCAGTTGGTTTCGAGCACCGAGCGAGCGATCCGGCGCCTGCTGCTCGACGGCCCAACGCTCGTCTGTTCTCTGACGACTGATCCGCTGCCCGTGTTGGGTGACGCAGCGCAGCTCGAGCAGGTGCTCGTCAACCTGATCGTCAACGCGCGCGAGGCAGCCGGCAACCAGGGACGGATCGAGCTGATCACACGCCGCTACGCGCTCTCGCTCAACGCCGATGCCGGTCTCGACGAGCTCATCGCCGGTGACTATGCCTGCCTCGAGGTGCGCGACAGCGGCACCGCCGTGCCCGAGGACGCGCAGGGCCGGATGTTCGAGCCTTTCTCCTCCGGCAGAGCGCAAGGGCGAGGCGCCGGCCTGGTCCTTGCCACTTCGCTCGGCATCGTGCGCCAACACGACGGCAATATTCGAGTGGAGAGCCAGCCTGGCAGCGGCACGCTGCTGAGGGTGCTTCTACCCATGCTCAGCGCCGCCGAAGTGGCGCTCGGCAACAGCGGCGTGCAGCCCATCGCGGGTAAGCGCAGGCGCGTGCTCGTCGCAGAGGACGAGCCACAGGTACGAGCCATCGCCAGTCGCGCGCTCAGCGCGGGTGGATTCGAGGTGATGCAAGCTGCCAACGGAGCGCTAGCCCTGGCGATGCTGAAGGAGCCGGACGCAGCCTTCGACGTGTTGGTCACCGACGTCGTCATGCCGGAGCTGACCGGACCCGAGTTGGCCCGCGCCGCCCACGCGCTGGATCCGAGCTTGGAGCTCGTCTTCATGTCGGGATTTCCAGAGGCGATGCAGCGCGCGGACGTCGACGAATTTCGCGGCGCGGCTTTCTTGGCCAAGCCGTTTTCGCCGCAAAAGCTGGTACAGACGGTGCACGAGTGCGTGGCCCGGCGCGCTCCGCAAGCTACCGCCGTCGGAGCGAAGCGCTGATCACTTCCGTTCGCGCCGACCCACGTGCGCTGGCACTCACAAGCAGTGTAGCTGCGTGGTCGAGAGCGCCAGGTCGTCGTACCAGAGCGTCTTCTCGGCGCCGTGATACTTCTCGAAGCCGAGCTTGAGCACGCGAAACTCGTAGCTGCCCCAGTCCGTCGTGTGAAGAGCGGTGACCTCGGCGCCGTCGACGAACACGCGCGTCTGCTGGCCGGGGCCGTCGAACTGAAATTCGAGACAGTACCAGGTGTCTTTCAGGAGCTTTACGCCGCCCTCGCAGCTGTAGGTGCCGCCATTGGAGAGCAGCTCCTTGTCATCGGTGTTGCGGTTCAGCTCGAGCTGACACTGGTGCTCGCCGATCCGTAGATACGTCCCCTCATTGGGGTCACCGCTACCGGTACCGGCCGCGACGTACGTGTTGTGCCCCTGCTGAATATCACTATCGCTGCGCAGGTAGACGCGCCCCCAAAAGCTGCTGGGCACGGTGGCACCGAGCATCTGGCTGAAGTTCGTGCCCGTGACCTTGAGTGAGCGCGTTCCGCGGTGGCTCACCGCCTGATCGAGCGTCACGAAGGTTTGCGTGGCGCGCAGGTACTCGGGAAAGAACACGAGCTCGGGCGGAATCGCATCGTCTTCAAAGTCGCTGCACAGCAGCGCATTCGCCGGACAGGGCCCGGTGCCGGCCGTCGCCTGCCCGCCCCCAGAAGAGCTCGCGCCACCACCACCCACGGCCGAAGCAACGGCTCCCGCACCGGCACCACCTGCGCCTCCGCCGCCGCCTCCGCCACTGAGCTCCGAACCCCCGCCGGCCACTGCCGTGACGCCGCCGGCAGCACCTGAGCCCGCCGCCGCTCCGCCAGCGGGAGCGCCCGAGTGGCCTGAAGGCGCGCCAGCCCCGCCAGCCGCGCTACAACCCAGCGCGAGCAGCGCAAATAAGCGGACCGAAGCGATTGCGGGCGGCACGCTCCGGAGCTTGCGCGAGGAGCGTCATTTCTGCAACCGGTTCCGCAAACAGAGGCTCAGCCGAGCAGCGGGGCGAGCGAAACCACCTTGCGTCGACCCGAGCGATGGCCGGGCGGAGCCGGCGGGCAACGCCGGAGCACCCGCGCCAGAAGCATTTGGGGAATTTCCTCGACGTTCTCGAGCTGGAGCGCCAGCGCCCGGGTGTGCTCGCCGGGGCGCCGGCCATGGACCACGCGCGCCACGGTGGCTTCGGCGTCGACCCAGTAGCCCGAATGAGGAATCTGAAACGACACGATCAAGCGCTCCCCCGTCAGGGCCGGGTCGGCCGGGCTAACGAGCAGCCCGGACTCCGACAGGTTGACCACCCGATCGGCAATCAGCTGAAAATCCCGCTCTCGGACGACCTGGCAGTCGAGCCGAACCGAGTGACGGGACGCACGGCGGTGGGATTTGGCGGACGAGCGACGCATCGGAATTCCTCCAAGTGAAATGGTACGGGGCTCCTCCCTCGCCGGGCCAAGTTCGCACCGTTCACCACAGCGCCCCCAGTTCGTCATCTAGTTGTCATGTTGGTCATGGTCGGTCATACTCTGGGAATCATGGGCAAAGTCATCCAGTTCCCGACTGCCCGGATCCGCCAGCGTCGACAACCCACCCGGGTGGCCTTCGCCGCTTTCGGGGAGCTCGAGCTGGTGGAGCGGGCTCAGCTCAAATTGCTGGGCGGCTGCTTGGCCTGCGCCATGCTGGTGACCACCCTCCTGCAACTAGCAGCTAGCTGAGCGTTTCGGACCCGCGCTCGACGACGGGTTCACGGGTGAGCGACTTCACCAGCGCCCTCACCTCACCGGCATCAAACGGCTTGCCGAGCTTCGGGTTGTCCGTAGCGTCGATGAAGCGCGCAGCTTGCTCGGTGAAGGCACCACCCGTAATGAAGACGATGCGCTGCTCTTGGCCCGGGCACACCTGGCGAGCGCGCTCGTAGACGTCGATGCCCGAGAGCTCCGGCATCATCACGTCACAGAAGACCACATCGTAAGGACCGGCTTCCTCGATGTGCATGATCGCCTCCCGGCCGGAGAGCGCTCGGGTGACCTGATAGCCGTGCAGCACACGGCTGAGCGCGCGCAAGATGGCCGGCTCATCGTCCACGATCAGAATGCGCGCTGCGTAGTCGCGCGTGGAAGGCGGCGGAGGCGTGACCGGCGGCGGGCGGCGCTCCACTTCCGCCGAGGCCGGCTCGAGCGCCACCCAGACCAGCGTTCCGCGTTGGTGTTGGCTCTCGACGCCGATTTCCCCGCCGAATTCGCTGACGATCCGGTGTGAAATGCTGAGCCCCAACCCGGTGCCGACGCCCACCGGTTTGGTGGTGAAGAAGGGGTCGAAAACGCGCCGCAAATACTCTTCGGGAATGCCGATGCCCGTGTCCTCGATCTCGAGGCGCGGCCGGCCATGCTTGTCGAGCATGGTGCGGACCGTGATGGCGTTGTTCTCGACGTTGCCGGCCTCGATCGCCTGCGCGGCGTTCACGAGCAGGTTCAGCATGACCTGTCCGAGCTTCGACTCGGTGCCGACGACCCGCGGCACCGGCTCGAGCCGCAACACCACGCGCGCACGGTGGCGAATCTCGTTCATCGCCATGTTCAACGCGCGCTCGATCACGGTCGTCAGATCGACGGTGTGGACGTGATCGTCCGATTGGCGCGAGAACGAGCGTAGGTCGCCGACGATGCGGCGCACGCGATCGGCTCCCTCCAGGCTCTCGTCGAGCAGCTCGCGCACCTCGCGGACATCGGCGGCCGGCAGCTCAGCCCAGGGCTGCGCGAGCTTGCCCTTCACGTAGTCGAGGTTGGCAATGACGTAGGCGAGTGGGTTGTTGATACCGTGTGCAACGCCCGCCGCTAGCGTGCCGATGGACGCCATGCGATCGCTGATCTGGAGACGCAGCTGGATTTCCTTGCGATCCGTCACGTCCACACCAGCTCCGATCACGTATTCGGTGAGGCCGCTGGCATCGAGCAGCGCCGCGTTGGTCCACGAGACGTTACGCGACTCACCGCTCTTGGTGCGCACGGTGCCTTCGACGTTTTTCGGCATCACGGCGTGAAAGCGCGGGCCGTGCTGGATGAA
The DNA here is from genome assembly GCA_048498935.1 of Myxococcota bacterium. GTDB lineage: Bacteria > Myxococcota_A > Polyangia > Polyangiales > Polyangiaceae > PMG-095. The sequence goes on along the minus strand of JBEHXA010000033.1, from coordinate 12,571 downwards.
GGCACGCTCGAGTTGCTCGGCTTCCGGCGAGGCTAGCAGGGTCTGCCAGATGGGCCGCCCGATCAGCTCGGAAGGCTCGTAGCCGGTGAGCTGACACAGGGCGCGATTGACCCGCACCGCATTGCCGTAGGCGTCGGCGACGATCAAGAGCGAGCCAACCGTCTCGACCACCGCGGAGACGAACTGGCGTTCTTCGCCCAGCTCGCGGTTCAGACGCTCGAGCTCCAGCGTGCGCTCGCGGACGCGCGATTCCAGCTCGGAATAGACACGCCGTACCACCTCTTCGGCCTCGTGCCGGAAAGTCACGTCGATCTCGCTGAGCAGGATGGCCTTCCGGCCCGTCACCGGGTCAGTCGTGGGGCGAGCTTCGAGCGCGTGCCGACGCGGGCCTTCGGGCGTCTGCACCCACACCTCCTCGACGAACTCTTTGCCGTTGCCAAGGCGATGCAGGGCGCGCGCAGCGTGGTCGGCGTCCACGAAGCGTTGACTGAACGCGTGCCCCGAACCCGGCGCAAGCAGGTCGCCATAGGCGCGAATCGCTGCGGGGTTCTGCATCAAGAGCTCGCCGTTCAGGTCGATGACGCTGACGAGGGCGGTGGTATGCCGAAAGGCTTCGACCGCACGCAGCGTGTCGCCCGCAGTGTGCTCCGGCGTGGCTTGGCTGGCCTCGACCAAGAAGGCTGGCCCGCCCCCCTCGACTGCGACGAATGAGAAGCTGCAGGTGACGGTGACCGGCTGTGCGGCTGGATAGAAGGTCCATTGCTCGCTGATGCGAGGCTCGTTCTGCAGACGCCTCACGTAACCGGCCAGGCGCCCCTCGCTCGCAAGCGACAGGTCTTGTCCCAAGTCGCGCTCGCGAAGCTGCGCCTCACTCTCCGCGTGCCAAAAAGCCACCGCGGCCGGGTTGGCCCACGTGATGCGCCGCGCGCCGAGATCGAACACCCAAATCGGCGTCGAAAGGACGCGGAGCAGGTCCAAATTCCTGAGGTCCAAATTCCTGAGATCGGGTGGAGCGCCGGAGCTATCGGAGTGCGAAACCATCGCGGCGGGAGATCGCCTAATCTAGCGCGGTTTTCTCAGGTACGCGAGCGCGGGACGCCAAGGCTCCGAGCCTTCACCCGCCGGAGCGGCTCCACAGCTTACTTGCACCACTTCGCGGCGGTATTCCTCACCCTCGAACACATCCAGCGCGGGAATGAGTGAGGCGTCGATTTCGAACAGCTCGCCCTGAACGCGCGGCGGCTCCAGCGTCTCGTTATGAGCGCTGCTACCTCGACTTACACGCACCATCGCCAGGTACTCGCCCGGACCAGGTGCGATAGCGTAGCCCGGCTCGGTCCACGCTTGACCGAGAAAGGTGGCGCCGCATAGCTCGTCGTGGTGACGCTCGCCTCGCTTCAAAGAGCCGTAGACGAACAGGGCTTCACGCGTCATCACCCCCAGGATAGCGCGACCGCGCCGCGGTCCGCGATAGCAATACTTGCTGCACCGCCGCGCCCGCTAGCGCGCCGCTTGCAAGTGCCAGGACGCTGACCTGACGCTGGTGCGGCCTATTTGGCTAGCTCGAGCGCTTGGTCGAGCCAGAAAGCGCCCGCCTTGGGCCCGCCGTTGCACGCTCCGTCCGACTCCCCGGGCCGCTTCAACCACAAGAAGGCGTGGATCAGCGGGTCGCCCGTGTCTGTGCTGGGCGGCTTGCCGATGTGACGGCCGGGCGGGTTACACCACTCGAGTTTTTCATCCTGACCGTTGCCGTTGCGGCTCGTGTCCAGCACGAAGGGCGCACCGCCCACCAGCTTGGAGAGGGCATGCCCGTAGGCAATGTTCTCAGCGTCCCAGACGTAATTCGAGGTGTTGAGCGCGAAGCCGTGAGCGTCTTCGATACCGGCTCGGCGCAGGCGATCTGCCATGACCGGTGCTGGCGCCCAGTGCGCATGACCGGCGTCGAGGTACACGGCAGCGTTCGGGTTCTCGCGCAGCACTTTGACGGCGTCCCAGATGATGGCGAGTCGCTCTTCTTGCTGCTCAGCCGTCAGGCATTTATCCAGCAACCCCAGCGCGTCGGGCTCCACCACGAACACCACCTTCTCTTTACCGACGCCCTGCGCCACCTTGCGGATCCAGCGCCGATACTCGGCGCCCGTCTTCAGACCACCCTTGGAGTGCTGGCCGCAGTCGCGACCGGGCACGTTGTAGAGCACGAAGATGGGCGCGGAGCCGTCAGCCTTGGACTTGCCCAGCACCATCTCGAGGTAGCGTTGCACGTCGCGGTTCCAGTCGCCCGCCCACAGCGCCTGAGGCTGCTTGGCGATGCGGTCGAGCAGCTTGGCCTTATCGGGGTCCTTCTTACGCAGCGAGTTGGCCGTCAACATGCTGAGCGAGTCGGGGTCGACCCACAGCTTCATCCCCGTGAACGGGTTGCCCTCGGCGCGAGGTGGCTTGGGCGGGTCGGAGAGCGGTGTGTCGTCAGTCGCGGGTGCGGTCGAGGATGCGTCTGCGCTCGGCGTATTCACGTCCGGTTGCGAGCTGGCGCAACCGAGCAGAAGCGCAGCGCCGGCCAGCAGCAGAGCGAGCGGCGAGCACGAGCGAAGTTCGAAACGAGGTAGCGAACGCATGGCGACTCCCGAGTTTACGCGGCGAGCCGAAACGGGCTCGACCTGGAACCAGTTTCACATTTAACGCAGTCCAGGCCCGAACGCCACCTTCACGTGACGTCGGGTGGCACAAAACTCGCCCCGCGCGGGAAATTTCGCGACTTTACGGGTTGGCTTTGAAAGCGCGCCAGCCGCCGAATTGGCTGATCTCGCGCGCGCCCTGCAAAGCGTAAGGCTCACAAGCAAAGCCCTTGATCAGCGAGCCGTCGGCCAACTTGGTCATGCCGATGGTCATGGGTGCCGGAATACGCGCAACGAAGCTACCGAACGCCGCCTCGTCGAGCTCCCACACCTCGACCTCGATGGCGTGCGCGGTCTCGCCCGGCACGTGGACCAGGCCGGGCTTGGGCGGGACGGTGTCGAGCGCGTACAAGCGGTACTCGGGCGCGGTCTTGGTCGTGCGCACGCGCCGCGCACCCAGCGACGTGAGCTCGTGATTGAGCGGCTGCCCCGTGAGGTGCGCGCCCGCGACCGCCAGCCAAATGGAGCCGTACGCCGGCGTCGCCGCGAACGCGGGCTCACCCACGAAGCGCCTAGCTATCTCGAGCAGGCGCGCGTCGTGAAAGGCCGGCGCCATGAACGTGATCCCGAACGGTAGCCCCGATTGCTTGAAACCGGCCGGCACCGCCAGCGCCGACAGATCGAGCAGGTTGACGAAGTTCGTGTAAGTGCCGAGTCTGGAGTTGAGCTCCACCGGGTTATCGAGCACTTCTTGGATGGTGTAGTGCGTCGGCGCGGTCGGCAGCAGCAGCGCGTCCACACCGGTAAGCAATGCGCGAGCGCGCTGTCGCAGCTCCCCCAGCCGGTAGAGGCCCTGAAAAGCGGCAGCTGCGTCGTAGTTTTTGGCGCTCTCGACGATGCCGCGCACCACCGGATTCAGCGCCTCCGGCTTGCTCGCCAGGAGCGCGGCGGTGGCGCTGGTGCGCTCCGCCACCCAGGGACCAGCGTAGAGCAACGAGGCTGCCTCGCGCAGCGGCGCGAGCTCGAAGCGGGTGATCTGCGCTCCGAGCTTTTTCGCTTGCTCGAGCGCCGACAGGAAGAGCTCCCTGCTCTCCAGATCGCCAAAAAACTCCAAGTCTTCGGCGCGCGGCACCGCCAGCCGCAGCGGAGCGTCCCCGAGCGAGGCGACGGCCTCGCGTCGCCGCGAGAACGAATCCTCCTCGTCGAAGCCCGCGCAAATCTCGAACAACGTGGCCGCGTCGGCTACGCTGTTCGTAAAAATCGACACACAATCGAGCGAACGACACGCCGGCACGACGCCGCGCGTACTGAGCACACCGCGCGTCGGCTTGAGCCCGACCAGCGCGTTGAAAGCAGCCGGGATGCGACCTGAGCCGGCGGTGTCCGTGCCGAGCGAGAACGGCACGAGCCCGCGCGCAACTGCCACGGCTGACCCCGAGCTCGACCCCCCGGACACGTAACGCGAGTCGAAAACCGAGCTGCAAATGCCGTACGGCGTGCGTGTGCCGACTAGCCCGGTCGCGAACTGATCCAGGTTCGTCTTGCCGATCACGATCGCACCCGCCTGCACCAGACGCTCCACCACCGGCGCATGCCGGCCCGGGTGGTAGCTGAAGTCCGGACAGGCGGCGGTCGTCGGCAGCCCGGCGACGTCGATGTTGTCTTTGACCGCGAACGGCACGCCATAGAGCGGACCGACGGGATCGGCCGCTTCCAGCTGCGCGAGCACTTGCTCCTTGCTGAACCTGGAGATCCAGACCGGCTCGACGCCATCGGCCTCGATCTTGTCCATGCACGCCGCGAGCGCGTCGCGCGGCTTCTGCGCGCCGCTTTGGTAAGCAGCGACGAGCTTGGCCACGGTCGTGCTCACGAGGCCCCCTGCCCGGCCAAAACAGCTACGCGCTGCCCGGCCGAAACCGCGCGGCCCTCCGTGACCGATAGCTCGAGCACCACGCCGTCACGCGGCGCTTCGACCACGACCTCCATCTTCATCGACTCCACGATCAACAAAGCCTGACCGCGTGTCACACGCTCACCCGGCTTGACCGCGAGCTTCCACACGCTGCCCGGTACCGGCGACTCGACCACCTCGGCGCCCTCGGGCAGATCCGTGTCTGCTCCAGCCCCGCCGCCTCGCTCCTTCGCCTCGCTATCGAAGCTGAGCTGCCCGTTCTCGATCCAGCGCTGTCGCTCGGCTTCGAACGCCGCTTGCTGGGCTTGCTTGAACGCGCCGATCTCCGTTTGCTGGTCGGCCAGAAAGCGTTGGTAGTCGCGCAGCTTGAAGCTGCCTTCTTCGATGTCGATCTCGACCTTGCCATACGGAAAGGCCTCGCGCATCTCCAAGAGCTGCTGCGCTTCGACCGGGTAGAAGCGAATTTGGTCGAAGAAGCGCAGCAGCCAAGGGTGGCCGGCGACGAACCGCGACGTGCTGCGAAAGCGGTTGTAAACCTGCAGCGTGCGCCCGACGAACTGATAGCCACCCGGCCCTTCCATACCGTAGATGCACATGTAGGCGCCGCCGATGCCGACGGCATTTTCGGGCGTCCAGGTGCGCGCGGGGTTGTACTTGGTCGTGACCAAGCGGTGCCGCGGATCGACCGGCGTGGCCACTGGAGCGCCCAGGTACACGTCTCCGAGACCGAGCACCAGGTAACTGGCGTCGAAGACAATGCGCTTGACGTCGTCGATCGACGACAGGCCATTGATGCGCCGAATGAATTCGATATTGCTCGGGCACCACGGCGCATCGGGACGCACGGTGCTCGTGTATTTCGAGATCGCGAGCCGCGTTTGCGGATCGTCCCACGACAGCGGCAGGTGCACGGTGCGGGTCGGCACCTCGACGTCGTCGATGCTGCCGAGCTCTTCTTCGGCGCGCTGAAGCGCTGACAGCAGCAGCTGACTCGAGATGCGAGCGCTGTCGAAGTGGATCTGCAGCGAGCGGATACCGGGCGTGAGGTCGACGATGCCGGGCAGCTTGCTGTCCTTCACCCAGCGCATCAGCGCGTGCACGCGAAAGCGCAGCCGCAAGTCGAGCACGAGCGGGCCGTACTCGACGAGCAGGTAGCGATCGCCAGCGCGGCGATACACGACCTGCACTCGAGCTTCGCTCGCCGGCAATTCCGACAGCACGGCGCCGGTGGGCGCGACCGCCTCGATGGGCGGGGCCGGCTCCTCGATGCGTCGCTGAATGAGCTGATTTTGGGCCGTTTCGATGGCAGTGGCGCGCTCCGAGGAGAGCGGCACCAGCCGCACCTTGTCGCCGGGTCGGAGCTGTCCCATCTTCCACAGCTCACCGCTCGCTACCACGCCCGGGCAGACGAAGCCGCCCAAGCTGGGGCCATCGGGGCCCAGCAAGATCGGCATGTCGCCCGTGAAGTCGATGGATCCGATCGCGTAAGCGACGTCGTGGATGTTCGACGGGTGCAGGCCCGCTTCGCCGCCGTCTTTACGTGCCCACTCGGGCTTCGGCCCCACGAGGCGCACGCCGGTGCGGTTGGAGTTGTAGTGCACCTCCCAGTCGCTCGAGAAGAGCATCTCGATGTCCCGGGGGGTGAAGAAGTCCGGAGCGCCGTGCGGCCCGTAGAGGACACCGAGCTGCCAGGTGCGCTCGATGCGCGGCCACGCGCTCGGCGGCAGGGCCTGCGGTTCGTCCGGAGCCGTCGTGCCGCCGAAGTGCAGGATGTCGCCGCGCCGCAGCGGACGCCCACCGTGACCACCGAAGCCACCCAATGTGAACGTGCTGCGACTGCCGAGATACTCCGGAACATCGAGCCCGCCGCGGATCGCCAAGTAGCTGCGAACGCCCGCCGCGCCGACGGGGCCAAGCGTGAGCGTTTGTCCTGATTTGACCGAAATTGGCCGATACAATGGCACTTCCTGGTCGTCGAGCTTCGCAGCTAGCGGCGCACCACCAAGCGCGATCACGGCGTCGGCCGCGAAGCGCAGGCTGGGGCCGACCATGGTGAGCTCGAGCCCCGCAGCACCGGCCGCGTTGCCGACCACGCGATTGACGAGCTGCAGCGCCAGCGAGTCCATCGGGCCCGACGGCGGAATGCCCACGTCCCAGAACCCGAGTCGCCCCGGATGATCCACGACGATGCTCAAGGTGCCCGGCGTAACGACCTCGATGCTCGAAGTCCCGAAGGCGACGGAGCGCAAGTGAGCCGTCGTCACCTCACCGGCAACCAGCACCGGATCCGTAGCCAATTGCGACAGATACGAGAGGTTCGTCTCGACACCTGCGATGCGCGTCTCCGCGAGGGCCTTGCGCAACGTGACGAGCGCCTGTGCCCGATCCTGGCCGTGCACGATGAGCTTGGCGAGCAACGGGTCGTAGAACGGCGAGACCTCGGTGCCGCGCTCGACCCACGTATCGACCCGCACCTCCGGGAACGCGACCTCGGTCAGGAGCCCGGCGCTCGGCTTGAACTCGCGCGCCGGGTCCTCAGCGTAGACCCGCACCTGAATGGCATGGCCAGCCGGCTCTCGACCGCGAAATTCCTGCAATTTCGGCGGCTCACCAGCGGCCGTGCGGATCATCCACTCGACCAGATCCACGCCCATGACCAGTTCGGTCACGCCATGCTCGACCTGCAAACGCGTGTTCACTTCCAAGAAGTAAAACTCGCGCCGTTCGGCATCGAACACGAACTCGACGGTGCCGGCCGAGCGATACCCGACGCTCTTCCCGAGCACTACCGCGGCCTCGTGCAGCGCGCTGCGGAGCGCTGGCTCCAGGTTGGGAGCCGGCGTCTCCTCGATCACCTTTTGATTGCGGCGCTGCGCCGAACAATCGCGCTCGCCGAGCGCGATTACTTCGCCGCGACCGTCGCCGAACAACTGCACCTCGATGTGCCGCGCGCGCTCGACGAAGCGCTCGAGGTAGACGCTGGCGTCGCCGAAGTTGTTTTGACTCAAGCGGCGCACCGTCTCGTAGGCGGCCGTGAGCTCCTGCGCGCTCTTGCACAGCGACATGCCGATACCGCCGCCGCCCGCCGAGCTCTTCAGCATCACCGGGAAACCGATGCGCGCGGCTTCGGCTTGCGCGTGCTCCAAGCTGTCGAGCAGCTCGCTGCCGGGCAGCAGCGGCACACCTGCAGCTTTGGCCAGCGCGCGCGCGCTGTGCTTGAGCCCGAACTTCGCGATCTGTTCGGAGGTGGGGCCGATGAACGCGATGCTGGCTGCCTCTGCGGCTTCTGCGAAGCGCGTATTTTCGCTCAAGAACCCATAGCCGGGGTGCACGGCCTGAGCGCCGCTCTCCTTGGCGGCGGCCAGCACGCGCTCGGCGTCCAGGTAGCTCTGCTTGGCCGGGGCGGGGCCGATACAGATAGCGTGATCGGCTTCGAGCGCGTGGCGACTGTGGCGATCGGCCTCCGAATAGACGGCGACCGAGCGTATGCCCATCCGCTTCAACGTTCGAATGATCCGGCTGGCGATCTCACCTCGGTTGGCGATCAGTACGCTTTGAAACATGGCTGTGGCGCAAGCTGAGGAACGCGAAGAATCAGGAAGCCAGAGGACCCGAACCGCTTCGTAGACATCACCGGTTCAGTGTTGTTGGCAAACCAGGGGCTCAATCCTGATCCTCCAAGATTGGCCCGGGCCCTCGGGCTTCCGGATTCTTCGGGTTGGGTTCGAAAAAGGGAGCTATGTCGAGAAAGGCGAGAACTCGAGAAAGCTAGCTGGTGCTGAAATCGGGTTGAAGGTGGTGGGTTACTGGGCGTCCCAAACGAGCACCCGGATTGGCGTCGGATTGTAGCCATTGCAGGGATTGTTCAGCTGGGGACAATTGGAGATCAGCACGCGCACGTCTCGCTCGGCGCGCAGCTCGACGTAACGACCGGGTCCGGAGACACCGTCTTCGAACGTCAGCTTACCTTCGGGCGTCACCGGCACGTTCATGAAGAAATTGACGTTGGCCGTGATGTCCCGCTTGCTCAAATCCCGTGTGCAGCACGCGGCCGTGAGCAAGAAAGTATCGCGACAGGCGTGCATGTACTTCTTCTCGATAGCGTAGCGGACCTGATTCGACTCCGCCGCGCACGCGCCACCCAGCGTGTCATGCCGCCCGCACGTATCGGCCACGATGGTCATCAGCACGTCGCCGTCGATCGAGAGCAGGCGGGTACCGGTGGTCAGGTAAATGTTGCCCTGCTCGCGCACGGTATCGACCGCGCTGTAGCGATTGCTCGGATCGTGCGCGTCGTAGAAGAGCGTATCAGCCGCCTGATTGCCCTCTAGGTCTACGATTCGGAAGACCTGCCCGCGCTGCACGACGCGCGTGAAGCCGTCGCCTGCGAGCACTACCTGATCGAACACCGCTCGCGCCGGGTCGAGCTTGCTTTCGAGCAGCGCCATGCTCAGGCCCTCCCCGCGAAATAAGACTCGGTGAGAGTGAAGCCGCGCCCGTTCTCGGGCCGTGACAAGCGACACGGATCGTCGGCCGCCGCGGGCGAGCCCGTTCGCACGCTGAGCAGCACCGGCTTGGGACCGTAGTGAGTGCGCGGGTCGAGTGGGTGCGGCGTGTTGGACAACACCACCAGCGTGTTCAGCTCGGCTCGGAGCTCGACGAAGCCACCCGGCTTCGAGTGCCCCGCCGCGAATGCCAGCGAGCCCTGCTCGTCGGCCGCAACTTTCACGAAGAAATTGACGTTGGCGACGATGTCACGCTTGCCCAGATCGTACTTGCCGAGCTCGACCAAGAAGTTGTCGCGCGTGTTCCGGTACCAGTCGTTGCGGAGCTCTTGGTAGCTGCCCCTGCCGAAGCGCGAAAGGCCATGTGCGGCCGTGCCGTGACCGGTGATGGTGTCGTGCCAGCCCACGCTGTCTGCCGTGATCGAGCAGAGCACGCGCCCCATGTCCGAGTAGAGCACGTAGCCCGCCGTGAGCCGCGCAATGTGCTGCGCCTTGAGCGTGTCAGGCATGTTGTAGCGCTCGCTCGTCTCTTCGGCGTTGTAGAAGAGCGCGGCCACAGCTGCGTCACCCTCGAGGTCGGTGAGCCGTAGTGTTTGCCCGCGTCGCAGGATGCGCGACCAGGTCTGGCCGCCACGCAGGGGTTCTTCGAGGATCGTCTGGGAGTCGGTCATGTCTTCGTCGTGCCTTTGCCCGCTACAGGGGTAGGTCGACGTAGAGCACGCGCGCGCCCGGTTCCGGCCGGACCCTGCAGGAGGAGTTCAGTGCCGGGTCGTCCCGGCATTGTGGCCCGTCGCGAACCGGGTCGTCCCGGCTCAGGCTTGCGAAGCATTCACGGCTCTAGGCCGCGACGATCCCTAGTTTGCCCGCCGCTTGTTTCGCGGACGTTTCACGGTGGTGAATCAACTGCTCGAGGCGCTTTTTCGTGGCCAAAAAGTGCCCGGAAAGGAACTGATCGGGGTGCCGCGGCCTGCCGACCGGAACCTCGATGATTTCGAGGATGCGGCCCGGGTGGGCGCCGAGCACCACGATGCGATCCGAGAGGTAGATCGCCTCGTCGAGGTCGTGCGTGATGAACAAGATCGTGACGTCGACCGTCTCCCAGATCTTGAGCAGGTGCGCCTGCATGCTGGCGCGTGTCTGGGCATCGAGTGCGCCGAACGGCTCGTCCATCAGCAAGATGCGCGGCTCGTTCGCCAACGCGCGCGCGATGGCGACGCGCTGCTTCATGCCGCCCGAGAGCTGCGCCGGGTAGTGATCGGCAAACCGCGTCAAACCGACGACGTCCAGCCAATCCATCGCCATGCGCTCGGCCTTGGGCTTGGGCAGGCCCTTCATACGCAAACCGAACATCACGTTCTGCTTCACGTTGAGCCACGGGAAGAGCGTGTAGCCCTGAAAGACCATGCCGCGATCGGCCGCGGGCTCGCCGACCTCCTTGCCGTCGATGGTGATCGAGCCACCCGTGCAGGTCTCCAGACCCGCCACGATGCGAATCAGCGTCGACTTGCCGCAGCCAGAAGGGCCAATCACGCTGATGAACTCGCGCTTGCGCACGTCGAAGCTGATCTTGGAGAGAGCCAACACCGGCCCCTGCTGGCTCTCGAACTGGCGAGAAACAGCCGACATGCTCATCACCACCGGCCGCGCGCGAACCTCGGCCAGGCGCGCCGAGACCGCGTCCGTGTGGTGCAGATAACTGGGCAATTCCAGGCGATCTTCAGCCGACATGAGCTTGCTCCTCGGGCGGTTCTGCGAGCGCGGCCAGGTTCGGCTGACGCTCGAGCACCTGCGAATCGTTGATCGGATCGGCCTCCGGCACCTTGCTCCCACGCGACGAGAACGCCGTCTTGATGTTGTGGAAGAGGCGGAACAGCCGGGCATTGCCGGTCTCCCATGGGAACAAGAACTGTCCGAGGTAGCTGAGCACCTGATCGGTGACCAAGCCGATGATGCCGATCATCACGATACCGGCGTACACGTTGTCGAAGTGCCGGTAGCGCTGCTCTTGGTAGAGGAACGCGCTGATGCCCGACTTCTCGCCAATCAGCTCGGCGACCACCAGGTACGTCCAAGCCCAGCCGAGCAGGATGCGCATGTCGCGGTACAGCGACGGTAGGGCGGCCGGGATGACCACGTTCTTGACCAGCTGAAAGCGGTTCGCTCCGAGCGTTTGCGCCGCCTGCAGGAGCGCGCCGTCCACCGAGCGCGTGGTGTTGGCGACGATCAGCACCATCTGAAAGAAAGTGCCGATGAAGATGATGGTGACCTTGGGCTCCTGACCGAGCCCCAACACGGCCACGGCCAGCGCGCCGAACACTGGCGCCGGCATGTAGCGGACGAAATCGACGAACGGCTCCGAAAGCCGTGAAAACAACGAAAAAGTGCCGCACAAGATGCCGAGCGGCAGCCCCAGCAAGGCCGAGTAGACGAAGCCCCAGAAGATCACCTGGCAGCTCTGCCACAGGCTCTCGTGCAGCCAGAAGTCGCCCCTGCGAGCCGGCGGCGTCGTGAACGCCGTGTAGAAAGCGCGCCCGACCTCGTGAGGCGCCGGTAAGAACACCGGGTTGGCACGCTCACCGCTTGCGAGCTTCGCGCCAGCCTTGGCGAGCTCGAGGTTGCGCGCCTCGAACACCTCGCGCTCCACCAGTTGGTCTACCGCGACGTAGCTGTACTGACCGGGCACGTTGCTGTCACCCGCGTTCGTGACGTGCACCAGTGGGTGCCACACGAATGGCACGTAGCTGACGATGCACCACGCCAGGAAAGGCAAAACGAATGCGAGCAGACCCGCTACCAGGCTCGCACGAGCCGGTAGCGGGGTGCGCACGGCCAAGAGCCTGCGACGGGGGTTGCCTTTGGGCTTCTCGCCGGCGCCTGACTTTGGCCCGTCGTGACTCACTTCAGAGCTTCCTCGGTGAACGACGCATCGAGGTATTCCTCGACCTTCTCTGGAGCCTTGTAGACGGTGTTCTTCACGTTGAAGTCGTCGACGATCTTGTTGGAGCCGTAGATCGAGGTCAGCCCCTCACCCTTGGGCCAGTGCTTCTTGGCTTCGGTGAGGTCCATGATGTGGGTGCCCTTCATGATCGCCTTGTATTGATCCGGCGTGAGGCCCACGCGCGCGCTCATGATTTTGGCTGCTTCGTCGAGGTTCTTCTCGTCGTTGACGAACTTGGCGACGCGATCCCACACCTTCGTGATCTTGATCCAGTCGGCGCGATGCTCGGCCAAGCTCTTGGGGTTGACCGCGAGCATGTCGTAGATCAGGCCCGGCACGTCCTTGCTGGTGAAGATGGGCTTGGAGCCCGGCACTTCTTTCAGCGCGGCGCCGCTGCTCGGCTGCCACGCGCCGATGGCGTCGACGTCACCCGATTTGAGCGCTTGCGGTGTCTCGTCCGTCTTGACGTTCTTGAGCTTGACGTCGCTCTCCTTCATGTTCGCGGCCTTGAGGGCGTGGAGCAGCAGGAGGTGGTCGACGAAGCCGACCTCCACACCGATGGTCTTGCCCTTGAGCTGGGCCATCGAGGTGATGCCCGGCTTGG
>JBEHXA010000032.1:0-23702 GCA_048498935.1 Myxococcota bacterium | reverse complement strand
TAGGGCGCGGCGGCGCCAAGTCCCGCACCGCGGTGGTCGTCTCGTTGAACGAGGTGCTCCACGGCGATTGGGACGTGCCGCCAGGCGAGGTGCACTACGCGCGCAACAAGCGTGTGAGCTGTTGGGTGTCGGTACCACCGCTCGAGCTGCTCACGCCACCAGGGCGTCAGCGCGACGTGGCCGGCAGCGACGAGCTCGGAATCGAGAGCGAGAAGCGTTTCGAAGGTGGCCGTCACGTCAGCACGATCCTTCCAGCGTCGAAGCGCGCGATCTCCCGCGTGCCGATCACAACGTCGTCGTCCGACGCGGGGCTTGGCGAGGTACCGAGCGCGATGCTCGTCACCTTGGCACCGAGACCAGCAGCGGCTTCGGCGATGTCCCATTCGGTGACGTCGGCGCCCGTGACCATCGCGGTGTCCAACCTGGTCGACAGCGTGAGCTTGAAAGCTTCGTCTCCCACGTAGCCCTCCCTGGGAATCACGTGGCACGAGACGTAGATGGCCACGAGCGACGCACGAGAGAACCGCATGATTTGCGGATTGCCGTCGGCGTCGAGCGCGGTGCCCGACGCTTCGCCGATCGGCTGAATGCCCGCCGGCTTGCTGTCCCAAATCGCTTGCGCGACCTCGTCGTCGACTGCGCTGGCGTCGTCCCAGAGCACGACCTGGAACGACTTGGGCGGCAGGTCGCCCACCGTGTGATCGGTGTAGTTCTCGAACACTTGCACGCTCGTCACGTTCTCGACCCCGAGCACGTCCGCGCGTATCTGCTCCGTTCCGCTTGAACCAGAGCGCGCTAGGCCTTGCTCTCGACGGACGTGGAGCTGAGCGTTGTCGTCCATGTTGCGACCGATCGCCACCTCGCCGCTTGCCGTGATCGCACTCCAGCCGACGACGGGCGTAGCGATCACGGTGATGCTGTCGATGGGCGTGTCGATGGGTCCGGTGCGCTCCGCTCGAAATCGGCGTGTAAAGCTGCCATCTTCCGGCGCTGTGAACGACTCGATGGGCGTCCACTGAGAGTCCTCGTGTTCTGCCGGGTGCGCGAAATGCTGACCGCCAACGAGCTCGGTGCCCTTCTCGAGCGTGACCGTCACGTCCACTTGGCTATGGCTGGCGCCCTCCTGCTGGGTGCCCGTGATCTTCGCCATCGAGATCAGCAGATCGTCGAGCGCGAGATCGGGGTCTCCGCCGTCGTGAATGGCCTTGAGGGTCGTCCACATTTCGGCCATGCGACGCGCGTAGATGCGGTTGTTCTGCCCGATGATCGTGGCGTCCGACAGGTCGAGCGTCCGCGAAATGTCGGCACGCTGGTCCGCCTCGATCTGCGCGAGCAGCTCGGCTTCGGTGGGGGCGTTGAAGCCGGTTGGAATCACTCCGTAGGGTGCAGGCATTGGGTCCTTTCAGCCGGGCGTCGGCACGAGGGCGTCACGAATCGCGCGGAGGTTGACTTCCCGGGCGCCTCTCTGAATTGCGCGATTCACTCGATTCCCGACCTCTTCGCTGCCGTTGACGGTCACGTTGTTCACGACGCTCGGTGAGATCGTGTTGTTGTTTACGACGTTGTTATTCGTGGTCCGCGCGCCTCCGGGCAAGCTCGCTGTCGCGCGCGAGGCGTCGTAATACGAGGCCGTCGCCTGAGCGGGCTGCGCAGCCGCTGGAGGCGCGATGCGGTCGAGCACCGCGGTGACAGGCGCCGCGTCTGCGAGCACCGTCTTCCGCTTGGCCAGCGTCTGCCGATTGCGCTCGGCATCTGCCTTCACTTCGGGGTCGTCGAGCGGGTCGCCGAAGATGGTCGTGACGAGCTTGCGCGTGACAGACTCGCCGGTCGTGAGCTCCTTGCGGTTCTCAGGCTTGCCCGCCTCGAGGGCTGCGGCGGCCTCCTCCTGACCGGGCCCCAGTCCCAGCGCTGCCGCGCTCTTTTGGAGCGTGGCCACGAGGGCTTGCGCGCGCTTCTCGTTGTCGGTGATCGCTACGCCGATCGCGCTCAGCACGGCCAGGATTGCGTCAAGGCCGGCCTTCGCAGAGCCCTTGAATAGGTCGCTTTCGGTGAACGACTTGATCGCAGGCAGCACGTCGTTGACCACGACCGTCTTCAAGTCGTTGAACCATTTCAGGATTGCGGCGCGCGCTTCCTCGCCGGCTCCCGACCCAAACATCTTGTCGAGGCCTCGGCCGATGAGGCTCCTCCCTCCCGCGAAGAAGACGAGTAGGTCTTCCAGCGCAAGGAACGGAGCGAGTGTGCGCATTGCGAGTCGCCCGAGCATGGTCAGTGCCTTGCCGAGTCCGCCGACCTTTGCGATCAGGCTGGCGACGCCGTTGCCCGCGAGCACCGCGAGGCCCGACTGAATCGCTTTCGTGCCCTTCACCCACTCGATGAAGCGCTTCGCGAGCACGACGGCGCCCCGTGAGAGCTCGAGGATCCCGGGCAGCGCTTCGCTCAAGATCTGCACGCTGACACTCTTGAAGCTCACACCAAGCCGATCGAGGTTGTCGTTGACCTCTTCGCTCTGCTTGATGAACTCGGGCGAGAAGCCTCCGCCTAGCTCGTCGAATTCCTTCTTGAGCTGCGCGATTCCAGCAGGCCCCTGACGGAACAGTGGGAGCAGCCGCGCGTACTGTTTGCCGAAGAGGTTGGCGGCTAGGCCAGCGGCCTCGGTTGGATCCTCCAACGCACCGATCGCAAGGCCAGCCTCCTCGAACGCCTCGATCGAGGACTTCAGCGTGCCGTCAGTGCGCTTGAGGTCGACGCCTAGCTTCTTGAAAGTCGCCGCCTGGCCGCCGCCGGCAGCCGCCTCCGAGAGACCAGCGCCGAGACGCTGGAGCGACGCGGTCAGCTCGTCAGCCTCGACACCGCTGAGCTTGGCCGCGTACTGCCATTGCTGCAGCGCCGTCGTGCTGACATCGAGACGCTCCGCCGTTTCGCCAAGGTGGTCGCCTTGGTCGATGATCGTCTTACCCCACTTGACGATCTCGGTGACCGCGAACGCGCCGACCAACGTTTTGCCGAAGCCAAGCAGTTGCTCGGTCAGGGCGTTGATCTTCTTGTCGCCCTTGTCGAGGTTGCCTTCCTTATCGAATTCGACCCCGAAGCTCGCAAGCACTTCACGAAGAGCCATTAGTTCGTCCCTCTCTGGTGAATGAATTTGGCGACTTGCCTTCCGAGCTCGCGTTGCTTGTCAGGTGGCAGCGCCGCAATTTGGTCGCGCGATGCAAGCAGCAGGCGCTGTTCGTCGGGCGTGAGCCGCTTGATCAGCTCGACCAGTCGGTCCAGCTCTCGCTTCGAAAGTCTTTTCTGCATTTGAATCCTTACGGAAGAGCCTTCGACGACGGCACTAGGCTCGACGTGATGCTCTCGAACTTCGCGGCTGCCTCTGGACTCGCCGGCTTCGCTGCCTGCGAACCCCTATTTACCCAGCCAGCCCCCCGCGCTTCGGCCGGCTTCGGGGCAGCAACCGTTTGCGAATCCGAAACTCGAATGCGCTTCAGGTCGATCTGGAACTGCGCAGAGCTTCCATCCTCGACAGAGCGCGGCACTGCGATGCGCTCGATCAGCATGTCGAAATGCTCGCGGTACCGGGTTTGCACGGTCACGAGCAGGCGCCGCGACTGGGCCTTCAGCAGCAGGTCGTAGACGTCGCGCACGCGATTGCGAGGCGCCTTTTGCTGCAGCGACTGGGCCTTGATCGATGCCCTGGAGCGCCGCGGGTCCGCGGTCAGCTGGGCGTTCATGTTCGGCCCGCCCGTGACCGCGCCCACCACCGCGCTCGCTCCCGCCTGGATAAGCCCACTCAGCGAGGGCTCGAGCGGTGGCTTCGGCGGGTTGAGCTTTACGGTCTTGCTCCCCGAGTCGAGCATCACCGGTGCCAAAAGGTCGGTCGTCACGAACGCCGTGTCGGTGTCGATCCGCGGGTTCGGGATGCTCGAGACGATGCCTTCGAGCGTGAAGCGTGTCGGCTCCTCACGCGCGTGATCGACCACGTTGGCTCCACGCTCGACCGGGTGATCGGTGATCGTGAGCGTGTCCTCGTGCTCCTCGCTCTGCGTAGCGTCGAGCTCGACGAACTCGGTCTGGCCGGTCTCGTCGTCCTGCCAGTAGAGGATGGGCATCAGCGGCCCTCCAAGCGCTCGCGCGCGAGTCGGGCCGTGATGGATCGCGTCGTCGCTGGCAGGTTGCGGGCGAGCCAGCGTTCGCGGCGGCGGGCAGCGGCGCGTTCAGCGCGGGCCATCCGTCGACGCGCCGAACGCTTGTTACCGATCTGTCGGATCTCGCACATCAGGCCGCGTCGCCTCCGCCGAAGCCGCCGAACGGGTTGAAGCCCTTGCTGCTCTTGGTCATGAGGCCCGGCACGCGCAACTCGCGCAGGCCGCGCTGCTGAGCGGGAGTCGCGCGCGCCGGCGCCGTTGCGCCATCGGGACCGACGGCCGCACCGCTGTAGCCCGGGTTCGGCTTGGCGGTGGCGCCATCAGGCGCAATGGTGGCGGAGTTGGGCCGGTCCTTCAGCTCGTCGAGCGACCAGCTATCGAGCGACACCTGCGAGCTCATCGCCGAGTGGACAAGGGTCGAGAGCGGCGCGCGCGTCCGTCGGGCCTGAGCTGCCTGGCGCTGGCGGTGATGGTCCACGTCGCCCTCACGCTCGCGGCGTCGGGCCTCGAAGTCGCGAACGCCTTGCTGATAGTCGGCTGATTTCTGGGCCATGTCGGTTTTCGTTTCCTTTCGAGAATCGGGGTCGAAGCGGCACACGCACTCGCCGCCGTAGGGTGGGCACTCGCAACTCGTTTGCGTCTTCTTGGCTGCATCGAAGGTGATGCGGCAGCTGCTCTGCCCGGGCGGGCACTGCGAGTGACGTGATTCGTAGTCGGCGGATGCCGCGAGGTACCGTTGGCGGTCCTCTTCCAAGCCGCTCTCAAGCCATTGCTCGCGCAGCTCGAAGACGACGACGCCATAGTCGCGCCAGCCCGGCGACCGCTCGCGCGCGTCGCTCACGAGCGCGCCAGCGTCGGCAGGCACCGTCACCAGCGACACCTCGTTCAGCACGTTGTTGCGGAACACGGCGACCATCTGCCCGTCACGCATTTCGTCGGTGCGCTCACCGAATTCGAAACCCACCGAGACGCCGCGCAGCACACCAGTGGCAATCAGCTCCGCAACGCGATCGGCCTCGGGATTGGCCTGAGCCGATACGAGGGTCACGGTCATCTCGAGCCCTCGCTCGGTCTCCCAGATATTAGAGGCGCCGCCGATGATCGAGCTGACGTCGTCGGTATCGTGGTTCACCAGCACGACGGGGTTTGCGAAGAACCGCTCGAGGTCCCAGCTCTCGAGCGACTCGAGCCGCTCGATGGGCTCCTCGTCAGGCGCGCTGGGCTCGAAGCCCCGAACCGGGGCGCGCGTCGAGGCGATCACGTTGAAGCTGCGCGTCGTCGGGTCGAAGCCCTCGATGGTCGAATTGGGGCCGGCCATCAGATCCCCTTGATTCCGACGCTGTGCGCGCTGGTCGTGTACCCCAAGCCGCCACTCGAGCCGCGGCCAAACAGGGAGGTCAGGTGGTCGTCAATGGCTGCAGCGTGGGGTGCTTCGCCGGCGGCGTTCAGCCAGCGCTCGAGCCGTGCCTTGTCGCGGGTCGCGCTGAGCAGCGCGGCTAGGTGTTGGGTAGCGATCACCCGGTCGTTGGAGGCCTCGAAGTCGTGACGCTCGCGGCCACCGGCGTCCTGCAGCGGCGACTTGATGGCCTCGAGGATGGCGACCAAGGGGTCGCGTGTCAGCACGTCGTGCACGACCAGCAGTGAGCGCTCACGCATCTCGCGCTGGTGGCGACGAGTCCAGGTCTCGGGCAGCCCGCGAACGGTCGCCAGCGGCAGGTACGACGCCCCGAGGTTGCGCAGCGCGACGGCAGGTCCATTCACCGTTGCGTCCACGAGCGTCATGCTCCGAGAGCTCAGGTGCAGAATCAGCACGTCTTCGTCCGCGTTCGGTTGCTCAGTGCTCCACACGATGGCCGCCTGAGCTGCGCGCTGGGCGCGGTTCCTCTCCTCGCGACGGAGGGTCTCCAGGTCGGCCTTGAGTTCTGCGAGAAGCTCGGCGCGCTTGCGGCGCGAGCGATGTGCCAGCAGCTTCAGGCCTTCTGCGGGACTGCAGCCGAGCTGCTCGAGCTCGGCGGGGGTCAGGGTCAGTTTGCTCATTTCGTGGGTTCTCCTTGGGGTTTCGTGAGGGGTGGCCTGGTCGCGTTGGCGCGCTGGCGGTCAACGAGGGCTTGGGTGGGGGTGAGGCTCGGCTTGCCCGGCCGGCGTTTGGTGAGCGCTTTGGAGGCAGCGAGAGCCGCGGTCATGGCGCGCTGCGCCTGCTGCTCGCAGCGGTGCGCCAGGTCGAGCAGCTCGGCGCCGCGCGCGCTTGCGAGCCCCGCTTGTGTGGCCAGCACGGTGAAGCGTTGGCCGAGCACGCTCCCCGCTGCGAAGCTCACCAGGTTCGAGAGCACGAACACGCTGCTCGAACCGAGCTCGAGACGCGCGCTCGCGAAAACGGTCAGGGCGGCCCCTAGGAGCTCGTCTGCCTCTGGACGGGCCTGACCCTCAAGGACCATCCGAAGACGCTCCCTAGCGTCGCGTAGTGGCGCCGTGAGAGCTTGCTTGGCACTGCGCCCCACCGCTGCCTTGTTACCGCTCTTGAACCGGCCATGCTCACCGCGATCGCGTGACCGCTCGTCGGCGGCTGGCACGGTTCCCACGTCGCTCAGCCTCGGCGCGGTGAGGCGCTCCTTGCCATGGCTCGGCTCGATGGTGTGCAGCTCGGCGCCTTGCTTCACGGCGCTCATGAGCGCGCCTCGCAAGTGCGCGAAATCGGGTCGCTGCCGCGGCTATTTCGGCTGAATCGATCACCTTGAATCGATCGCCCGACGCCAAAAGCCAGTGCTTCTTTCGGCAGATCCGAAGAGCGCGAACGGGTGAACAGCCCGATCGGGAGGCTGCGAAGCGAGGCCTTTCCAAGCTTCCGGGGCTGTTCCTGCGGGAGGCGGCGGCCAGTCATTCCGAGCCTCCGTTCTCGAGGGTCCGAACGAATTCGCCGTTGCGACCCCAGCTTTGCGCCTCGGCCTCGCTAGGCACACCGCGCTGAGGTGGCGGAGCACGACGGGGGCCGCGCCAGTCGATCGCATTGCAAAGCCACGTCGTGAACGCAGCATCCCAGTTCACGTACTTGCGATCCTTCGCCAGCGCGTGGCCCTTGAACTTCTCGGCCTCGAGCTCCAGATCGATCCCGCCCGTCAGGGCCCGCTCGGCATGCGCCTTCGTCGGCTGCCATGCCTCCGGCAGTGAGGTCTCAGGCTTACGCGATCCCTTCGTCGGTGAACGGGTAGCCTTGGCTCGCTTGGGTTTGCTGGGTAGTGCGTGTGGCGCACTACTTCGCGCGCCAGCAGTTCCTTGGTCAGTTCTACTGGTCAGTTCTATAGGCAGATAGGGTGCGTGTGGCGCACTACCCGAGTACGCCGGGCGCACTACCCCTAGTGCGTGTGGCGCACTACCTAGTGCGTGTGGCGCACTAGGCGCGGTGCCGTTCGAGGGGTCGGGTAGTGCCCCCAGCGCACTAGTCGGCGGGGGGTAGGTGAGCTCGTAGGTGTTGGTCCCGAACCCCTGGCCGCGCTTCTGAACGCTGCGCCGGAAGCAGCCCCTCCGTTCCAGCGAGTCGAGCGCCTTGATGAGCCGCGTGCGGCTGACGCGCGTCACGCTGGTCAGCGCTGCGAAGCCTGGCCAGGCGCGGCCCTGCTCGTCGGCGTAGCGGACCAGGGCGAGCATCACGAGGGCCTCGTACGGGTCGAGCGTGCAGCTCTCGTCGAGCACGGCACGGAGCCAGGTAAGGGGCTTGAAGCTGCCATCGCTCACGTCCAAGCCTCGAGCAGGTTGCCGCGCTCGATGATGCGGCGCAGCACGGCGTCGCCGTAGCGGGCCGCGAATTGTGCGCGTGTCAGGCCCGTCGTGACGATCACGGGCAGCCCCTCGACGTAGCGGGCGTTGATGATTTCGGCGATCACGGTGTCGTGGGACGCTTCGAACCCGAGCTCGTCGAGGATCACCAGGTAGCGAGACATCGCTTGCTGAACCAGCTCGGCCTCACCGCGGCCCAACGGATTCTCGCGGCGCGCCTTCGTGAGAGCGAAGCCGTCGGTCCACAGCAGGCCTCGCAGCCCGCGAAGAAGCTGGGACGGCGGACTATCGAGCGGGCCTGCCAGCACCCTCGCGATCTCGGCCTCGCGCACGCGGTGAAGCATGGCGACGACGCTGGACGTCTTGCCGGTGCCGGTCTTGCCCGTCAGCAGGACGGAGCCTTGCTTGGGATGGTAGCCGCGGGCGAACGCGGTCAGCTCTTTGGACCGCAGGCGGCCCATGAACTGGGAATTGTCGCACCGAGCCCACGGCCATGCTGGCACGCTGCCGAGTGGGGCAAAGTCGCGAATCGTCGCCGTCCACTCGTCGCGCGCGCGACGCTCGTTGCGCTCGAACATGAGCGCCCGACACGCGGAGCAACTCAGGTCGTCATCGTCGCCCAGCTCGGCGCCGCAAGTGCAAAGCCACGCGCCGGCTTCGTTCTGTTTCATGCCCAAATGGCGCCGCATTTCGAGGATCACCGGCGCCCTCCCGCAATGGATCGCAGAGACTGCTCGGCATCGCGCTCCCAGTCGGCGAGGCTTGCAGCTGGCGCCGCTTTCCGTGGGCGGACCGGTCGGCTCTTGATGTAGCGCCGGATCTCGGAGCGCTCGATCAGAAGCTTGCCGCGCGCGCCGCGGCTCACGGTGAGCTCGCCTCGTTCGGCAGCGGCCTTGATCGCGTCGTGGCCAATGCCGAATTCGGCGAGCGTCTGCGCCGTCGTGAGAAGCTGTTCACCGTCACTGCCGGCGACGTCGACCTGCTCGAGCTCGGCCTCCAGCAGGCACACTGTCGCGCGCGCGCTGGCGAGGGCCGCCTCGAGCTTGCGTCGTTTCGGGTTGTCGGTCATATGCGGGTCCGTCGGTCTGCGAGTTGGCTCGGGTTGGCGCCCGGGCCGTCGCGTTTCAGGCTGCCTTGGGCTCCTGAATGAGGTGGCCGAGGCCGAGCTGGCGGAGGGCGTCCTCGACGCGCGCGCGGCAGGTGCTGCGAACGGAGCGCCCAGCGATCACCGCGCGAACCGTTCTGGGGTCGACGCCAGCCGCTACAGCGACTCGGCGTTCGGTATGGGCATCAAGTTTCGCGGCGCTCATGCCGCAAGGATGTACCCAGCTTTTGCTCGATCCTCACGCCCCCCCCAAGGGGGGGCATAGTCGGATCAGGCTTTGGTTTCGGGCACTTGCCTGAACGATTCTTCGACGGCGTTCACGAGCGCCTGCCGGATCCTCTCGACGGCGTCGTCGTCGCTCTCGGACGGTTTCGCTGCGAGGCCGAAGGCTCCTTGCGCGTCGAGATCGTTCACGATCAGCTTCGCGAGAATCGTCTCAGGCCCCATCTTGCCGGCCTTGCCTCTTGGCGCCGGATCATACGCCTTGAGCAGCGTCTCCAGCCCCCGAAGCGGGGCCGGGTCGAGCGGCACCATGTTGAGCTCACCAAACAGCTCGTCGAACGGTGAGAACTCTTCGTCTACCGGTCGGGAGAGGCTCGACAGGTTCGTGGCGACGCCGACTAGAGCCTCGAGTCGGCCCTCATCGTTGGCACATCGCAGGTACTTTTCGGCTCCAAACGCAACCTCGCGAACAGCCAGGTAGCGCTGCTGCCGGAGGCTCGGCTCGCGCTCAAACATCGCAACGGCGTCGCGGAGGTTCTTGAGATCTTCGAGGCTGGGCCCGAAGTTCAGAATCAGGCCGACATACTTCGCGAGAGTGAGGGCGAGCCGTTCGGACTCGGTGTAGTCCGGCCTGTCGTTGTCGCCCCTGGCGAGTGTATCCGCCGCCGCAAAGTAGGCCTCGGTCGCCACGTCTGCGGCTTCGGTGCTCGACCAACGCTCGGGGTGCCGGCGCCACCGATCCTGAGTCATAGCCACCGGTCTAGGTCGGTTGGTAGGCGGCGTCACGCTGCCACCTCCCGCGGCCGGCAAAGCCCCTCGAGCGCGACCCCCAGTGTCCTGAGCCTCTCCGCGTCGACCTCTTGACCTATGCGCTCTAGCAGGCGAAGTAGGGGACTCTCGCCAGCGACGAAGGAAGCGATTGGGCGATCGCTACGGGTGATCGCTTCACCAGCGTTCGCGGGGTTACGCGCGCCAGACGGGGAGGGAAGCGGCCGAGCCGCATGCGCGTTTCCCGGCGAATCCTCGACCTCAGGCGGCTGCCGAAGTGTTCGAATCCCCTTGGGGACGCCGGTTTTCCAGCAGAAAACAAGCCACTTCGAGAATTTCTAAGAAACGTGATCAGGTCGCGTGATCTCAAGACCTCTGGCAGCGGAGGGAAGGGGACGCCAACGCGGCCCTTGAAGACCTGTGCCGTGCGCACGTAGATCTCCGTCGTAGCGTACTTCTCGTGACCGGCTGCAGCCTGGATCACGCGCGGGTCATCACCTCGCAGCGTGCGCCAAGTGATGCCGCTCGCCCGAAGGTCGTACAGGGTGATCTGCTTCACGGTAGGGGTGTCCTCGAAGAGCTTCTGGCGATCGATCCCGGCGCGCTTCAGGTGAGCACGGAAGGTGTCCGCCCAGTCTTCGGGAGGCGGCATGGTGGCGAACAGGTAGTCATCCGGCTCGGGAGCCGCTTCGCAGAGCGTTCGCATGAGCGGCATCAGCTCGGCCTCGATCGGAATGTACCTCACACCAGCTGGCGTCTTGGTCGTGTCCTTCTGCTCGTCGGCCTCGAAGCTCCAAGCCCGAGTTAGATCAATCAACCCAACATCGAGCTGAATATCCTTTCGCTGCAGCGCCTTCAGCTCGCTCGGGCGGACGTAGGTGTATGCCAGCACGGCGTACATCACACGCCAGCGCAGAGGCACGCTTGAGCAGCTAAGGAGCTGCGAAAATTCAGCCGGATATAGCCACTGCTTCTTCTTGGGCTTACCTCGGTTCGGAGGGAGTACACCAAGGCAGGGGTTGTCTTCCCGCACGCGCAGCTTCGGCGCTTTCGACGCGCTTGCCTGCTTACATGCGCTCGTGAACAGCGCCCAGATGTTCCAGGCGCGCTTCCAGGCGAACTTGTATATGCGCTTCCGATCCTCGCTGTACCAGCTACCCGCTTTGACCTTGCTGTCGAGCGCGTCGCGCACCGCCTCACAGTCGGCCTTGGTCCAGTCGCGTGGATGCTTCGTGCCAAGCACCGGCAAAATATGGGCCTCGTACATCACCTTTACCGACGTGAGCCCGTGCTCATCTCGGTAGGCGAGGTAAGTACTCCACCAGTCTTCTCCGCCGGTTGAGTGCTCGCCGAGGGACTTGGAGGTAAGGCCCAGTTTCTGGGCATCCGAAAGCCAGAACAAGCGCTTCTCCTCAAGCATCGCCTCAGACATGTCAGCGGGGTATGTGGTCTTCACCCGCTTG
Source organism: Myxococcota bacterium (assembly GCA_048498935.1). GTDB lineage: Bacteria > Myxococcota_A > Polyangia > Polyangiales > Polyangiaceae > PMG-095. Next base: position 12,228 of record JBEHXA010000032.1, on the reverse strand, counting down.
TACCTTGGCTTCGGTCCGTCGCGGAACGTCAACATAATCTGTTTACGCCCGCCGCGTGCAGCGACAACGCGCGCCGTGATGAGCGCTTCGGTTTTGTGACGAGCCATCAGTCCTCGACCCTACCTGTGGAAGCCGTGATGTGACGATCCCCCTGGGTCTCGTGAGCTAGGGACGCTTCGCAGGCGCGAGCCAGGCGTAAGGCCGCGAGCAACATCTCAGCGCGCTCGTCGCACGTGTGGCGCGTGTCCGTCGAACCGAGAATCAGGTTTTGGACTTCGGCGAGATCCTCCCGCAGTGCATGCAGCGCGCTCATGGGACCACCTCCGAGGACGAACCGAGCATCTCCAGAACCCTATCGGCGAAGTGCGTTCGCTGCGCTTCAGGCACAGCACGTAACAACAGTTCGAAGCGGGTCAGAAGTCTGGCCAACGGATCCGGAGCTGGTTCCTCAGCCTGGGGAATTTCCCCATCTTCCGGCGCTTCTGCCGGCTTGAGTCGCGCTCGTGCGGCACCAACTGTCTTATGGTCGACCGCGCAGATCTCCGCGATCTTCCGGTCGCTCAGGTTGGGGAAATTCCCCAGCACTAGCGCGACAGCGCGTTGCTTGTCGGCGGTGGTCCGGCGCAAGCCGTGTGAAGCGTTGGCTCCAGCTGCGTAGAGCAAAGCGTCGCGGCGCGAGCCTTGGCGAAGGTCTACAGCAATTTCCGTGCGCTGAGCGAGCTGGTGAGCCGCGTAACGGTGGAAACCGTCCGCAAGCCAGTGTGTGCCCTTCTTGTCGACAAAGACAGTGATAGGTGGCAACTGGTCGATGACGACCGCGTACTCAGCTACCACGCGCTTGACCGTGCCACCCGTACGGCATTGAAGCTCCTGGTCGACCTTGATCGCCTCGAGCGCGAGCAGGGTCGGACCAATGGCATCGACCTCCAGCGGCGCGTTCATGACTGCACCGCCATTTCACCGAGCACCATCACCTCGAGCGTGCGCAACGTGCGCAGCGCATCGAACAACATCTCCTGGCGCTCAACGTGATCGTCGAGGTTCTCTGCGTCGACCAGGAGATCTTGAACGTTGCTCAGGTCCGTCGCGATCGCCTTGGCGATGGACGTGCTGAAGACAATTCCAAGCGATTTCCGCGAAAACTTATTGACGACAGCAACACGAGCGGCGCGCGTGGTAGGCTTTTTAGTGGCCATGGGAACTTAACCTTCCTGTGGTCGAGGAGTCGCCGCGTCTGATCACGCGACGGCTCCGCTATGTCTGAACGTTTACCTGGCTGACTTCGCCTTCCGCTTTGCGTGAGCTGCGCGGATCAGCGCGCGAATGACAGAGGCTTCGCTCTCGCCGGCATCGTCTGCCAGTTCGCGAAGCATGTCCCTCACGTCGCTGCTCATGCGCATCTCGAAGCGCTCGTCTTTGGGCTCAGGAGCCATTGGAAGAAAGTGTACGTACAACTAACGTAGGTGTCAAGCGGATGAGACATCGGTGACGCCTAGGCGGAATGTGGCCTAGGCATGTGATTATTTCTCGTCAGCGACTTCTTTGATGATTTTCCTCAACGCTCTGGCTAGTAGACATGCCTGAGGTGTTCGCATGCCTGACGATAAAGACAAGCGGGGAAAACCTGATCAGGATCGCGTTTCGCAGCAACCACACGAAGTGGACAGGCTGAAGCACAAGTATCCGGATCTGACGAAAGAAAAGATCAAAGAGGTCATCCGCGAGGAAGGCCCGATGCGGAAGCCGGTTGAAAAGGAACTAGAGAAAGAACAGAAGCGCGAGGAAAAGAAGAAGTAGATCCTCGCATCTCGCCCTTAGTTTTGTATCCCGGTAGGTTTGTCGCTGCGGTTCAGCTGCGGCACGCTCATCCTCGCCAACTGCGCATTGAACGCATCGAGCGCTTGCGTCGTTTGGTCGAGCTTCGCGTTGACCGGCGCCGTGTCGAGCGGCACAGCCGTCCTGCTTGTCTGTTCGCCACCACTGTCCTTCGGATCAATAGACTTCTTGTCGGTGGCAAACATCGAGCCCGCCGAAGCCTTGAACATTCCAAGGTCGTCCTGTCCAGCGCGTGCAACAAGGTCCCGAGCGGCGCGAGCCTCACGGTCAAGGCCGGCGTTGACGGCATCGAAGCCGAAGCCTTTCTCTTCGCCGACGCCGATGAAGTTCTTGAAGCCCTCCCATCCACCGTTTTCATTGGCGAACGACGCAGCCTGATCGATAGCCAGACCGACGCCAACGGCAGCAGCACCGGTAGCAAGCATGCCCTTGCCAGTCGCAAGGCCAGCAACGCCCGGCACTGTCGTCCCGATTCCAGGCAGACCGCCACCAGCCACAGCCGCTGTGACCGCTGCGGTGAGCACGCGAGCCATACCGGCCTTGGCAATCTCAGCAACGATCGCAGCAGTGACAGCAAGGCCCAAGCCCGTGAACGGCTCGTTCGCGAGGAAAGAAGCGACACGCACGAACGCCTTGGTTACATCGGTGACAGCTGGTACGAGCTGAGAGATCTGTGGCACCAAGCGGGCAACCTCGGGCATGAGCTGCGTCCCGATGGCGTCCTTCAGTTGGTCGAAACCGATCTGGAGCTGCACAGTCGTCGATTTCATGGCATCGAAGGCGTCACGCTGAACCTCGCCGAAGTCTGCCTGAACGTCCCGATACTGGCCGAACTTGGCTTGAATCGCTGCGCGCCCAGCTTCGTGTGCGGCTTGCTTCGTGCCACCCGACTTCAGTACGCCAGCGCTGGCGCCCTGGTACGCGGTGATCAGCGGATCGATCGCTTTCTTGCCGCGAATATCAAACACGTCTTGAAGCTGGACGATGTTACCGCGTGAAGCGCTAATGGTATCAGCGAGCACGTCAACGAAGCTGCGCATCGGCTTCGTTGGATCGTTGTCCTCGAAGACGGATACCTTGTTGCCACCGAACGCAGCACCGCTTTGAATGTCCTTCGACTTTGCGGCCAACTGTCTGAACATGGCGTTGACGGCCGTGGAAGCCTCCGAGTCAGAGCCGCTCGTGTCGCGGGCGATCTGCATCATCGCGCCAACGTCACGCGCGCCAGAGACTCCACGCACGCCAGCCGTTGCTGCACTGCCGAGCACTTCCGGAAACTCCGAGGCCATTGCCTTAAGCTCAAAGGCGCCTCTCTTGCCCTGCTGTGAGAGGATCGCGAACGCAGCGGTCATCTCGTCTGCCGACTTGATGCCAAGCTTCGTAGACAGGTCTGCTGCTGCCTGAAACACGTCGAGCGGATTGGCACCCGCTGCCTGAGCGACGGTAGCCAGTGTGCGCTGATTCTTTCGCGCGGTGTCTAGGTCACCGGTCTTGGCAACGTAAGCAGCGGTGGCGTTCGCCACGTCTTCCGGTGCGAAGCCTGTCGCGATACCGGTTTGGGTGAACTCGCGAGCCAGTACCGACGGATCAACACCCCGTGTTCCTGGCGCACGGCCGGCGATGGAGAGACGACGACTAGTTTCATCCAGGCGCATTGCCTGGTTCACGGCCGACACGGCGAGCGCTGACCCACCGATACCGAGCATCGCAGCACCCGCGGTGCCCGCACCAGACAACGTTCGCGCGATGCGGTTGGTTCCGTTGCCAATGGAGGATCGAACGAACTCTGCGCGTGCATTGGTGAACCGCTGATGTTCGCGCTGCTCGGCCGCGCGCTGACGCGCCAATGCTTGCTGGCTGCGAAACTGGCGATCGATTGCGCGCTGCTGAGCTGCGTTGGAACGCGACTGCGTTGCGGCAAACTCGCGCTCTTCGCGCAAGCGTTGACGATGTAGCGCAGCCTTGGAGCGTAGCTGCTGGTCGATGGAGCGCTGTTGCTCTCGGATCGCCTTCTGGGCTGATCGGTCGACTGAGCCCGTGTTGGAGCGCGAGACGGTATTGCCACCGGGAAGCACCGTCCGGCTAAGCGTGCGCGAGTGCTGCGCGAATCGGCGCTCTAGAGAGGCAAGTTCGCGTTCCACAGTCGCGCGTCCCACCACAGCTAAACTGTAATTTAAGGTTGTCACTTCAGTTCAGCTCGCACATCGGTATCGTGTCAACGTCGGGTCCTAGTTCGACGCGGGTCGCTTGCCGCGCATCGTACTCACGACGCAAGGCTCGACACATTTGATAGGTTGCGAATGCGTTGGCGGCTGCAAGCAAGGCAGAGCTTTCGATCTCGCCCATCACATCGGACTCGTTGCGCTGGATCGCTTCCGCTGAGCCGGTTGCGATGGCATGCACTGTGTTCAAAAAGGTATCTAGATCTTCCACTTTCAATTCACTTTCATTCCACACCAGACGGCGTGGCTTGCGCGTCAAGGTACTCAACAAACGCAGCGGCCTCTGTCATTGCGGCATCGAACTCTGATGCACGATTGTGCGCCATGAACGCTGACTGAAGAAACGGCTGCTTAGGCGGATGGCGCCGAACCGTGTCCCACTGCCGAGCGATCGCTTCGGCGGCGTCGAATGCGGCTGCATAAGGTGGCAGCTGTGCCGCGCCCAAGGCCCGCCGAAGCGCCGGAACATCGCCGGGTGTCACCTCGACGGGCGGCAAGTCTATCGGTGAGTCAGGGTCTAGGGCCCGCACCAATGGGTCGACGATCTCGCCACGTAACTCCGGAGCGATCGGATTTCCGCGAACGTCGAACTCTGCGTCGGCATACCGCGGCGCGTGACTCTGCACGATCCTAATAAGTGCTCGCACACTACGGTCGTAAGCCAGGGCGTCTTGCTCAACGCCTGCCTCCCAGCGCGTGTACCGAGTCGAGTAGCTCTGCGGAGGCTCAGACGGAGATGGGGATTCAGTTTGGGCCGCGTGTGCCCGCTGTAGGCGCTCAAGTACTTCGCGCGCGTAGCGCTCGTCGATGACTGTAACGTTGCCGTCGGTTGCGCCGTCATCGATTGCGGCCGTGAGGCGTGCAACCAGTGTTTCGTAGCTCAATTGCGTTTCTTTCGAGTTCGAACGCGCTTACGCCTCATCGGCGGCGCTGTGAGTGGTGGCGCCTTGCGAGGCGCTTGATGGAACAAGCTTTGGTAGTCGGGACATGCCGTGATTGGCTTGTCTGCGACGTCGAGGTCGAATGGCATAAGAATTAGGAACGGGAGCCGTCGGCATCTGCGGCTACGTGCCACCGACGGCCCCCGATAGAATTGCGCTGTGGGAGACGGCACGAGCTACGCCCTAGCTCAAGCTGTCGTCTGCGCTGCGCGACGATGCAGCGTTCAGGAATGTCTGGGACCTTACCCCACGTCTGTTTAGATAAAATCGCTCGTCGAGTAGTGACGCTCGATGCGTTCAACGTCGCTAACCTGGTCGGCCTCGTAAGACATCAGCTGCTTTAGCTTCAACGTGAACACCGTCGAACCGAAGAGATTTGCCTCCGGTGCGTACGGAATCGGCTCATCGGAGTAGCCGCGATCATTCGTGGCCATGGCGCGCGCGTGACGTGCCAAGCCTCTATGCTGCCCGAGCAACTCGCGCAGCTCGTCAGCCAGAACAAGGATACGACGCTCGACCATGGCGTTGCGCTCTACAGCGGCAGCAGCGGACAGAGCGCGTACTTGGCGAGCAGCCGCATCGGCCTCTCGCTCCGCCGTGACCACGATGTTGGCTAGCCCCTCACACTCCAGTGACGCGACCTCGTTTGCAGCCTCCGCATCGACGAGCGAAGCTCGCGCAAGCGTTACAGCAGACTCGGACACGTCGCCGGCAGCAAACGACCCAGCGGCGCGGCCCAAGGCCGCTTTGGCTTCGTGGCGCGCTTCCGCGGCCTGTCGCCACCTCTCGTCGACCAACGGCTGGCGTTGCCGGATCCGGGCCACGCGGTCCTCCGCCGCCTTGAGGATCTCCAACGCGGTAAGCAGCTCGGAGCGACCTCCAGCGGCCGGTGTCTCGGTGCTCATGATTGCTCCAGCTCGATGATTTGCTTCAGGAGCGTCTCACACTCGTATGCTCGCGCCGTGCGATCCTGATTGGACGCCCCCAAGGGCAGAGGGTGGCGCAGCTGCTTGAGCTGGTCGCGGAGGCTGGTGAGTCGCTGCGTTTTGGGGTCGGGCTTTATCTCGGTTGTATCGTTCATTGCAGTTTCGGTCATAGGTACACGGTCACACCGACAGTCGTCTTCGAGCCGTCGGTCAGAATCTTGGTTGGTGCGATCGGCTTAACGACACCGATCTGTCCGGACGCAATCGGCAGTGCATCGACTGCCGAGCCAGCAGAGTCGCCGTAAGCCACGTGGAGGGTGCCTGCTGCGGCGACCTCGACACCCGCGAAGGTGTCACCAGCATGAGCGCAGATGTCGCGGACGCCGATGGTGAAAGCTCCGCTCGTTCCGCCTTGTGCGGGAATCGCAACGCTCGAGATCGAATCGAAGGGCTGAGTGCCTGCGAGAGTGTCGTTCCCGTCGTCATTCGCGGGCGTCAGCAATTCGGTCACCGCGACGCCGCCTCGCCATCCTGCAATGACGATCGGTTCGACCGAAAACTGATTGGCGTTGTTCGAGCGGTTGAGCGTTACCGTACGCGGAAGCTTCAGCATCGCTCCGCTGCTTGAACTGATCTCCGCGCCGTTAAAGTTGGAGGGGACCAGCGTGACTGGACTCGTCGATGTAGCGAACGACGTCTTGATGCCATCCGCGTCGAGCAGAGCGCCCGAGGCGAAGGTCACTGTGCGTCGGGCCGCTCTCAAGAGCGTTGCTCCTGCGAGGTGCCACCGTCCAGTGCCTCGACTGCGGCGAGCAATGCTCCATGAGCTGCCTGCTGCTTCGGGTCGAGCGGCGCGTGCGGATCGAGCGGCAACACGCGAGCCAGTGCGTCGCGTTGCTCCGTCGACAAACTGCTGAGAGCACGACGGAGACCGGACGAACCGGGAACGGTGCCAGCGGCGTTAACGAGGGCGATGAGTTGTAGCTTTTGGATTTCAGTCATATCGATGGGAATTCTCTTCGAATCTCGGCGAGCACTGCTGCTCGCGTTGGGTGGTCTTGTGCCGACTCGAGCGCGGTCCTGAGTTCGCGTCGTCGAGCGGGGTTACTGTGCTGCTGGGCGCCAACCCACAGCCAAGGCGCGGGGCTCATGAGCAGCTTTGCCAGGTTCGTTACTTGATGCTTACCGAGCTTGCGGTCGGTCTCGTGGAGCACGTCGCAGAGCGACTCGAACTGGTTCTGCTGAGGATTGTCCTCGTAGTCCCAGCTGTAGTGCCGAAGGCCGTACGGCAGCGATGCGTGCCGTTTCTCGCGGCGCTCGAACGCCTGTGCCGCAGTGGTTGATGGACTGGGCGGCGTCCAGTTCGCCAGCTCAGGCGCTTCGTCGTGCCAGCTGCTCGGCTCCGTCACTGGCTCGCGTGTGTTCGACGGTGACGGGGTGAACTCATCGCCCGCCGCTGCGGTCCGAAACAGCGACTGCATGAGCTGGCGGGCAGTCTCGGGAGTCCTATCGCCCGTAGCTATCAAGGCGGTCGTGCCCTCCGCCGGAGCAGCAATGTCGTGGTAGCATTTCAGCAGCTTTGAAGCTGTCTCCGCGAACTTCGCGCCGTCTGCATGGTGCCCCTTTGCGTAGGCCACATTGGACGCTGCCATTGTGAGTGCGGCGCTCATAAGGAGCCGCAAGGTGGTACCTGTGAGCGGACGCCCGTGCTGGCTCTCGTACTCTCGAGCGTCGACCTGGATAGCTTCCCAGGCGCTTGGGACGGCGCTCTGGAGGTCCCCGTCCGCCATGCCCGCCCCCTGGAAGAGTTCGGTGGTCATAGCGGTCAGCTCTGCCAGCTGGACCCCTCGGGTCCGTGCTTGCTCGCGACGCAGCGCCTTCGTGAGGCCGCCTAAACGGCCCTCCAGCCTCGCTTTGGTGCTCGGTGGCGCCTCGGAGTCTAGGGTGGCTATCTCGCCCGCTAGGGTGTCAATCTGAGCCCGTAGCTCACGGGCTTTCGGGCTCTCTAGGGCGCTGATCGGGATGGGTAGGGCTTCGAAATCGTCGTCGTCGGCGATCCGAAATGCGTGATGTGGTTTCGTTGGCATAAGTGCGTGTAACGGCGTGCGGATACAACGTGATCGCGATCACGTACGCAGCTGAATTGGCGACGTGGTAGCCAAAAACAGCTGAAATTCTGCCGGTCTCAAGAGGGCGACGGACCCGCTGGTGAGGGACCCTAGAGCGCTACTCTGCTGCTTTACTAATGGTTCGCGACCGGCGAACCTGAAGCGCTGAAGTGAACACGGAGGGTAGCAGTGACGAAGTGGCGCGCGCCAGACAGGCGCAGGGTCTCAGGGAGCTGATTGAGCTGCTCCTGACGTCGGTACGATCTCAGGTGCCTTGTACGCACCGTTTATCTCAAGGAATCTGAGCAAGCAGTAGCGCACGACTCGTTCAAGACCTTGGTACGTCGGTGCGCGCTCCAGAACCTTCACCAGCTCCTTGCTAGGTAATACTGGCTTTCCAACGCTGGTCTCGCCTCCGGGGAAATCGACCCACCGACCGAAGGGAACACCAGTGTGAACATACTGGCTACGGAGGTCATAGGCGGCCTTGATCGCTTGCTCAAAATTTTCGAGCTTGAATCGACGATAAGCGTCAACCGCCTCTGTTCGATCGAAAAAACCGGGGTCGACCAGGTCCAACACCGTGCGAACAAATGCCTTCTTGACCTGCCTGAGTCGCTGCCCAAGAGCTTGCGCAACTCGCTCTCCATCGTCACCCAGACCACCTCGGACAGTATCGATCAGATCCCTCAGTTCAGTGTCCCAAAGACTTTCCTTCGGGTAATCGAAATGTCCCGACAGGATCTCGATCGCGGTAATCAAATGGAGGTATGCGACCTCGGGATCACGCTCGACGGTCTGAAGTGCTTGCGCGTAGAATTTGGCGGCGCCGTGAAAAACGTTAGCCACATCTTCCGAAACACTTGGCTCGAATAGCGCCAACGCTTCGACGCGTGCAATCTCGACGAGATTGAGCGGCACGTTGAAATCAACGCGAGACTCATGCGAGTTTTGCGGCAGCTGAGGATTGCAAAGCTGATTAAACGCCGAGAGGTCCGGGAGTTGAAAGTGCCCACTTCCTTCAATCAGTCCGTGAAAGTCGAAGCGTTTGCCGTAGAGCACGGCCAACATGTTTGACATCGCTGCGCCAATCGGGCCGTAATTGGGGAGCACCGCTCCGACCGCCCGTTCCAACGGCGCTGTCACGAAGCTAAAGACAAACGCGCTCCTGGAACTCGGTCCAGCCTGCCATCGGACTTGCATCGAACCGAAGTTCCAGGCATGGCCGACGTATGCTTCCGATCGCTCCCATTCGCCATAGAGCCGACTCGTGGTCGATATGAGTGCCCGCTGAATGGTGTCTTCTGAACGAAGCGGCATGAGCGATTAGCCGGTCGCGTCAGCCAATCTTAGTACCTGCGTGAAAATCGGCGCGCTCGGCCTGCTCGGCCGTGGCGATAAGCGGTGTTGCCCAGGCAACCTCGATTAGGCGTTCTAACTGTTGCGCCGTGAAGGCGTAGGACACCACGAGATCAACGAGGTTCTGGGCGGCCGCAGCCCTGCTCGCGTACCAGCTAAGTTCATGCGAACGTTCGCCGTCCCTAGGGCCAGCGCATTCAGGCGCTTTGTGCGCGACGAGCACCTTGGACACCATCACGCGCTTGCGATCGTCCTCACCTTTGTCCCACCAAAAAATCATGGCGAGACCAAGGTCGTTAATGTGACGCCCGCAACTATCGCAAGTAAGTACATCCTGGGGTGTGTCGTCCGGTTTGGCCATGCTTTCCGAAGGCTACCAAGTACGGATTCCGAGCCGAACCAGGAAGACTAGCGTTGGAAAAACAACTAACCTTGCCCGCCTAGGCGGATAAATCGCCGGGGAACGACGAATGCCTTTCACAAACTTCGCCCTGAACAAGTACGTAGCGCAGCGATTCTCTGGCCTAACGGAAGCACGGCCGCAGCCCATTGCCGGCGAGTTCGACCAGTTCGAGTACTGGTTTCAGAACTTCTCACTCGCGAACCTTTTCCAAGGCGCCGTGCGGGAGGAGAAGGTCCCCATCGCGTTCACAATGATCCGCAGAACACGGGATGCGGTTCTCGCGTTCGATCAGGGGTGCCGACTGCTGACCGAGTTCGTCAAGTCGAGAAGCGTCGTCGTGTATTTCGATTGCCTGTCACGCTTCGAAGCGTCGATCGTTTTCGGTAGCGTTGCGCGGGCTATGCTCGCTGCGGAGCTAGACATCAGACTCTACCTGAAGGGCAGCGGCACCGACGACGAGAGGTTCGTTTGGCTCTATGACGTCATCAGGCACAACAATCCGAACGCCCTTCCACCGGGGCACCTTCACCCGCTCTGGCTAGAGAATGACGGCATCCATGGTGCCCAGATGGTGAAGGCCTGTGAGGACCGAAGACACCTGACGTTCGACGAGTTAAGGACGGAGCTTCACGGCCTGGCCAGGCTCGCTGACCAAATCGTCGCGGGTAGGCTTCACGATTAAGCGCCCCCGCGCCAGCGGCCCCGTAAGCCAGTGGGTGGTGATGGTGGTGATGGTGGTGATGTTCTAGCCCGGTCCCCCCCAGCACAAATCTGATCAGAAATAGATCTCAGTGGAGATCAGGTAGGACAGGTAGGACAGGTAGGACACTTAGGGGAACGAACTACTGGCTTACGGGCTCTCCGACCGGGACCACTGACCACAATTTGCCGATCTTGCCGCCATCCTTGCTGTCGAGCCTGTATCCAGCGACTATCCGGCCCTTTACTCTTCGCAGTTCATAGCCGAGCGTGGCTGCGCGATTCTCGTCGGGTCTTACTCGAGGCTTGAACGCATCGAGCGCATCGCGCATGGCTCCGGCTGCCACCACATCCGCAGCCGAACGCCAGGCCCGTTGGAATGTCTCGTGCCAAGCCGTTAGAAGCCCCGCCAATGCATCGCGCTCAGGGTCGCCTGACTCCCGCAGCGTGTCTTGGGTGAGTGCGCAATCAGCCTGCCCTGCCCAGACGAGAGCAGCGCGGACCAGTCCGCTCCATGCCTCATAGCTGCCCATCGGGCGTAACTCGACCTTCGGGCGACCTGCTAGATGGTATGCCCGAAGGATGGTCAACGCGGCGCCCAGCAGTTCGGCGCGATGTTTGCTGACGTGGGCAAGGACGTCAGGATGCTTGAACTCGGAGCGGTGCTGCGGGCTTTCGCAGTTCGGCTCGATGCGGATCATGATGATCCGACGTGCCATGTCGCTGGTGTACGAGGCGTTGTTGCTAGTGAAGTACAGCACCGCGAACCAGGGCACGCTGACGATCTTGTTGCCGCCGAGCACACGCGCCTCGTAGGTGGTGGCAGTGAGTAGAGCTTCGAGCGAGTCGCCACCGATCACGCCCTTGATATTGTCGAACGCCACGAGTGCGTTTCCGGCCATGGCAAACGAAAACAACGTCTTGGCCAGTTCCTCATTGCTGCTTGGTAGCGTTGTCGGGCTGAAGTCGGTTCCGAAGGCGATGGTGGCATTGATCTTAGCAGCCAGCGTTTTGCCGGAGCCGAACGAAGGCGCATCGAAAGCGAAGCCCGGCACTGGCCCATCGATAGCGTGACGCGCGACGAGCGTAAGGAGAGACGCCAAGTATCCGGCTTGAGCTGCATCGTTCTGAAAGGGGAAATCGCAGACGGGATCCAGGAGCGTATTCACGGCCGCCACGGCATCATCACGCGATGGAGCATCGGGAATAGCTAGCTCTAGACCATCATCAATGCAGTAGAGCCCGGTCGTCGCGTCGTAGCCTGGCTTCAGGATGGAACCGTCTGGCTTGAACGTCTTGTAGCTGACCGCTGCTGTCAGTGGCGGGATAGCTGTCCATTCACCACGATCAGTTACTGTCTTGATCAGTCGGTCGGGAGGCTCAACGCTGACAAGAGTCAGCATGCCGTCACCAGTTTGCTTTGCTTGCTGGTAGTCGATGAGCTGGCCGGCGTACTCACAAAGCCGAAGGTGCGGGACTGCGCGGATGATGGGGGCGCCGTTCAGAACTGGGTTACCGGTTCCGTCTGGTTTGGCCGCTCTGACGATATCGACAATGCTGCCAGCCCGTTGGAAGACGCTGGCTGCTAAGACATCGATCGTCTGGTCGGCAGCCTCGGTCAATGTCAGCCGGCTGAGGTTGATCGGGTACCGCGTATCGTTCTGGTTCGCCGGTCGCGGTATGTTGAGCCAGGTTTCGCGTGCAGCGTACGCCTTGAAGGCCAATTTCCCGGTC
>JBEHXA010000031.1:0-23791 GCA_048498935.1 Myxococcota bacterium | reverse complement strand
CGTGTGCGGGAAATCCGCATGCACGGTTTGAAAGGGGGTCTTGCTCTCTTTGCCCTCGCAACCGCGAGGAAAGGTTAGAAGGATCTACCAATGAAGGTTGCAGCTGTGATGCTGTCCCTCTTGGGGCTCCTCGTTCTCACCGGGTCTTGTGGCGGCAAGGTGCCGGTGGCGGATTCCGCGCGCGAAGCAGATGGTCGACATTGCACGTCGCATCAAGATTGTGCCAGCGGCTTTTGCCAGAGCAACGGGCGCTGCGGTTAGTCGGTTCGGCGATGACGCGGAAGAAGCATCGCTCCTCGGCCAGCGTCGAATGCCCGTTCTGTGGGCAGATCGATGAGCTGGCGGTCGATCTGGGCGGCGGCGAGCACCAAACGTACACCGAGGATTGTGCGGTTTGCTGTCGGCCTCGCATCGTGCACGTCGAGCCGGGTGACGAGCCGGGTGAAGTGCGAGTTTGGGTGGAGCGCGAAGAGTGAGGGGCTATTGGCGGCCAGCCGGGCCCGAGTTGCGTATTTTGCCGTAAGAACGTGCGGGGCTTGGTCTGGTGTAACCTGGCGCCGTGAAAATCGTTGGGGCACAGGTAAGAAGGCTCGCCACCTTGAGCGCGCTCGCGGCAGGGGTGGGGTTGGCGGCGGTGCTCACGCAGACGCCCTGGCTACCCGCCGTCGCGCTTGCAGTGAGCGGCCTCTGTGGCCTCGCGCTGGTGCTCTTTGCAGACGACGCTCCAGCGCTCGCAGCTGCGACTGCGCCCGAGCGTCCCGCGCAGCCACAAGGCGTTGCCGCCTACGAGCTGCTCGAGCTGCTCGGCAGTGGCTCGATGGGCGAGCTGTGGCGCGCGAAGCACAAGCTGCTCGGTCGCGTCGCCGCGCTCAAGCGCATCAAAGCCGAGGTGGTCGAAGCCGAAGACGTCGCGCGCTTCAATCGCGAGGCTCGCGCCACCTCGGAGCTGACTTCGCCACACACCGTCAAGGTCTTCGACTTCGGCGACGACCAGGGGTCGCTGTTTTACGCTATGGAGTGCCTCGATGGCGTCGACTTGCAAAAGCTCGTCGGCCGAGAGGGGGCGATGCCGCCGGCGCGTGCGATCGCGATCTTGGTGCAGGCCTGTCATTCCCTGGCCGAGGCGCACGCCAGCGGCATCGTCCATCGCGACATCAAGCCCGCCAATTTCATGCTTTGCCGCTACGGGCTCGATCTCGACTTCGTCAAGCTGCTCGACTTCGGGCTGGCGAAAGCCGGCAAGCGCGAGCCGCAAGAGTCCGCGCTCACGCGTGAGGGCATCGTGCTCGGTACGGCTGCTTACCTGGCACCCGAGAGCCTGAAAGGCAGCGCGAACGTCGACGGTCGCGCGGACATCTACGCGCTCGGCGCGGTGGCTTTTTGGCTGATTACTGGGCGGCTGGTGTTCGAGCACGACAAACCTTTGCCGATGGTCAAGGCGCACCTGAACGACATTCCACCGCGCGCGGCCGCGGTCTCGAGCTTTGCCGTGCCGCCCGGGCTCGACCAGCTGATCGCCGATTGCCTGGAAAAGGAACCGAGCGCGCGCCCGCAGAGCGCCGCCGAGCTAGGCCGACGCCTATCGGAGATCGAGCTGACCGAGCCGTGGACGAAGGAACTGGCGGCGAATTGGTGGCGCGACTCCAAGCTCGTTGCCAGCCCTGCACGGCGCTGAATCCGCGCGCTCTCGGGCCGCTCAGGGCACCGCCGAGATCGCGACTCGACGCACGAGCCCGGTGAGGGCGCCGCTGCTGCTCGTCGTTTTGCCGATATCGATGCGGTCGAGCACCCCAACGTCGAACGCTCGCGCCGGCCCGCTCGTGGTGCTGTCGTCGACACGCAGCGTTGCTCCGTTCGGGCCCACGCCGGCGCTCAGCTGGTGCCACGCGCCGTCGGTGAGCGGTACGTCGCTGGCCACGGTCCAAGGTGCTGCGTCGCCTTGCAGGCCACCGAACTGCGCCGTAGCGCCGATCGCGTTGATGAACAGGTTGATCTGCTGGTCGTAGCGGTTCGCGAAGTTGACGTTGATGACGGCGGCGTCGGCGGCGAGCGGCGCTGCGGGAAGACACACTTCAGCAGCGAGCTCGAACCCCGGCCCCGGCGGGAAGTTGCCGTTTTCGGCGTGGTAAACGAGGTGATCGGCGCGTTGAATATCGCCGAAGGTCGGCAGCAGCGTAGCCGCCGAGCCGAAGCGTAGCTCCGCATCGCCCAGCTCGACCGAGACGCTGTCGTCACCGGCGAAAGTCGGCGACGAAGCATCGTCTAGCAGGGCGATGCGCAGCATCTGTGGGCCGCCGGCGCTGTCATACGCCAGGCTCAGGCGCACGAGCCCATCGCCCCATGCTTCGGCGCGGCTGGCGAGCGCGTCGGTCGATTCGAGCACCTGTGAGCTCGCGATATCGAAGGTCGCGCTCGCTCCACCGACGATCTCCAAGGCGACGCGTTTACGGGTGCCGGCTCGCGCATACACCGAGAAACCGGCGGGTCCGTCGCCGACTGTACCGAGGCGTTCGAGCGTGTGTTCGGTGTCGAGCGCGCTCGGCTGAAGGCCCAGCAACGTGTCCACGCCGGTGGGCCCGGCGCTACTTCCGAGCGAGGTCGTCACCTCGGTGGCGGTCCAGTTATCTAGCCGAAAATCTTCGACCGAGACCGAACGTGAGCTGTCGGGTTCTACCAACAGCCCACATTCGCGCGCGCTTTCGAGCATGGGACGGCACACCACGCGCGGCCAGTGCTCGCCGACCGGATGTAGGCGCCTCACTTCCGGCCGATCGCTCGGCGACATGTCGATGTAGGCGCCGCTCGCCCGTACCTCGGAAAGCGGCACAGGCACGCTCGAACCGGCGGCAAATGTGCCAGCTAGTAGGGCAAAACGCGCGCTCGCCTGGTCGCTCCAAGTACCGCGAGGCCCCCAGGTCGGCGCTTCCCAACGACCGAGCTCGGCCCAGTGCACGCGCGCGGCGTCGGCGCTGCCGAGCACCGCCGCGCTGGTGAGCGCTGGGATCGCGAAGCCTCCGGGCACTGTCACGGAAGCACCGGCCTGCCCATTGCAAAAGATCTGCGCGGCGGCCTGCACCGAGTCGAAGAGCGCCAAGCAGTGGTGCCAGGCGTCCGTCACCAGAGCTTGTGACGACACCGAGAGGGTCTCGCCCGCTGCGGCGAGCTGGAGCGTGAGACGACCCTCGGCGTCGAGCACCAGCTCGAGGCCAGTCGCGCCTTCGCGTTGAGAGAGCAGCGTCGCCCCCTGCTCGCCGCGGAACACCGCCTCGAGCGCGACGGCTCCTGCGCCCGTATTGGCCCAGTCGCTGTCCGCCGAGAACGTGACGGCGCCCGCATGGCTGAGAACGTTGCCGGGATCGGCAAAAGGCGAGAGCTCACCCAGCTTTAGCGCGTTCGGTGCGACCACTTCGAAGTCGTCGCCGACGCGCGCCTGCCAGAGCTCGGCGCGCGCGTCATCGGCGATGAGCCAATGCGTCGGCTCGACTCCGAACAATTGCTCGGGCAGCCGCTCGACGCCCGAGCCGAGCAAATCGACCTGGAGCGGTCCAACCTCCGTCGAACCGCCACCGCTCGTTCCAGCCGCCGCACCGCCGTCGCCCCCGGTACCGGCGTTGCCACTGCTGCCACTGCTGCCGCTTCCACCACCGTCCGGGGGGCACGAGCCGAGAGCGGAGCACACCGCGCCGATCACGTACTGATCATCGGTGCAAGCAGCCGCCTGCAGCGCGAACGCCAGTACGGCCCAGCGCCGAGCGCTCACCATTGGATGCCTCCGCCGAGCTCGGCCGCTCCGCTTACCCCTTCTATCTGGCGCGTGGTCGTCGCCCCTTCCACGACCAGCTCGGGCCGCTTCACGAAGAAGCGGGATGTCAGTCCCAGCCCCAGAAATGCGCGCTCATTCACGAACCACGCCAGCTGGAGGCCCGGTCCCAATCCGTAGAGCGGTATCGTCGCTTCGTCGTCGCGGGCGAGCCCCGAGCCTCTCGCGGAGAGCAACGTGATGCCGCCGACACCGCACGCCGCGATCTGAACGGGACGGAGCGCCGGAGCGAAGCAGGCAGTGAGCTCGCCGCCGAATGTCTGCGCTCGCACTTCGCCATCGGAACTGCCGAGCGCCGCGGAGCTCGGCAACGTGAGCGAGAGTCGCAAGCCCAGGCGTAACCAACCCGGCTGCACCGCGGCCCCGAGCGCGAACGAGGGCACGACTTGCCCCAGGGGATCGACTCCGATTCCGGCTCCCACGCCGACGAGCACGTGCGTGTGGGACGGCGTGGGTGGCTGCGGCGTGGGCTCGTTGCGTGGAGGCGGAGGCGGAGGCGGTGGCGGTGGCGGTGCCGCCTTTCGCTCCTCTTCTTCGGCTTGCCGGCGCGCCATGCCCTCGCCCAGCGTGAGCGCCAAGACGAGCGTGACGGCGCGCGCCAGCCCCTCACAGCTGTCGGCCTCGAGTTGACGGGCGCCGCGGCGCCCATCCATCTCGGTGGTGAGCTCGAGCCGCCAAGCGTTGCCCTCTTGCTGGACGATCGCCCGAGCGGTGAGGGGTGGTAGCTCCTTGCCGCCGGCGTCTACGGCGCGCGTGAGCTGCTCGACGACCTCGGCCTGCGTGGGACAAGTGTCCGGAGCCGTCCACGTGAAGTCCAGCGGCAACACGAGCTTACCGCACAAGCTAGCACGACCCCGCCGCTGCTACTGGCCTGCGCAGCTCTCGGCCACCGATTGGTACCACGGCGAGCCTTTCGACTTTTGCAGCAAGCGAGCGCCGATCTGCTTGGCGGCTCGCGTTTGCCCCAGCTTGCAAAGCGAGAGCACGCGCAAGACATCGCGCTCGCTGCCGAGCTGAGAGCGCGGAAAGCGCTGCGCATGCTGGTTGGCGAGCTCGAGTGCCTGGGCGCTTTGTCCGGCGCGCCAGGCGGATTGGGCTCGATGCAGGAGCGCGGCTTCTTCGGCCAGCTCGTGCGCAGGCGCGGCGCTGCGTGTGGGCGCGAGCCCGCCAGGCTTGGGCTGCGCGGCAGGCTCGCTCGCGGTCGCTTCGCTTTCGATGGGCGCTGCGGGCTCGGCGGGCGCCGGTGCGGTAGCTTCTACTGGTCGAGACGGCGGTGCAGCTTGGGGAGCGCGCGCGCTCGGCGTTTGCTCGGGACGCTCGGGAGCTTGCTGGCTGAGGGTGACCGCGCCCGCTGCGGCGCCTAGCGCTGCGATTGCGAGCAGCTTGGCCGTCCATCCGGTGAAAAGCGCACTGCCGCCCGCCTTCGCGCCGGCCGCCAGAAGCTCACTGCTGGCCGCTGCCGCCTTGGCCGCCGAGACCGCGCCGCCGACCGCTGCGCCTGCCGCGAGCGGTATCGCTAGTCGCTCGGCAATGCGCAGCTTGTCTTGCTCGCCCGGGGTGCGCGCCTCGCGTGCTAGGTCGACCAAGCGTCGCGCGTCGGAGTTCAGCTCGTCGCTCACGCATCCCTCCAGCGCTCTTTCGCGCGGTGCCGGGCCAAGCTCGCCTGCACGCTCATGCGCGCCGTCCGCAACCGCGTGCGCACCGTATTCGGGTTCACATCGAGCACCTCGGCGATCTCCTCTGCGGTCATCTGCTCAACCTCTGCGAGGAGGAAGACGTCGCGCTGCTCTTCGGGCAATTCGTCCAAGAAGCCATCGAGGAGTTTGGCGGCTGCGCTCGCTTCGAGGTGCTCGGCGGGCGACATCGAGCGCGAGGGCGCTGCGTCCGGATCGACCTCGCCGCCGAGGAGCTGGTGGCGCTTGCGCCGGACGAACTCCTTGGCGGTGTTGCGCGTGACCGCCGCGATCCAGGTTTTGAGGGACGAGCGCCCCTCGAAGCTGGGCAGCCGGCGATGAATGACGAGGAAGATCTCTTGCACGACGTCGTCCAGGTGCGAGCTCGGCACACGCGAGTTGGCCGCCAACCGCCAGACGAACGCGAAATGCCGGTCGTAGAGGGTCGCGAAGTCGGGTAGGTCGGTCGGTCCCCCCGAGCCCGTTTCGGAGCTGGAGGCTGGCAATACTACTGACCCTGCAGTGAGGGGCCCGGCCTCCTTTGATTTCGAAAACACCGCGAACGCGAAAAATTCGGCGATCGCAGCAGCGAACATCGCCTCTACAAATAGCAGAGGAGCCTGAAGTCCTGAATTCCAGCTCTGGTGCAACGCCGCCCCCCAGCCGAAACTTACGATTATCCAACCAAATTTGGTTCGCCTCCCCACATCACATCAGTCTCGCTGCGCGGCGTTCACGAGCAACGTCGCGAGCATTGCTTCTGCCCCCGACGGCGCCGCGCAGCGAGCCCCTACCGCGTCGAGCCGACCTCGAACGAAGCGATTGGGCAACGCCTCGAGTGCGCGTCGGCTGCGAATGCGTGACATCAGTCACACGCGCTGACGCGTCACCGCTGCGCAGTCTGACGTTCGCAACCTTGTTGCAGCGAGCGCCGTTCTTGTTTCAGTTGTCAGAGGTCGCGATCGCTATGGTGCGCGCGCGCTCGATCGCTGGGGTCGAGCACTGCCCACGAGGTCGTGATGCTCAAGCATATTCGCTCGTTCCACTTGGGTCGTGGCGCCTTCGCGCTCGCCCTCGGCTCGATGTTCCTCGCTGCTTGCGGAGGCGGAGGTGGAGGCGACGGAGCCTCGGGCGACGCCGCCCGCGCGGCGAACGAAGGCGAAAGCGGCACGCTGACTCTCTCGCTCGAAGCATCGGACGAGATCGCCGGCTTTCAGATCGAAATCAAAAGTGCCGCCGGCACTGTCGTGACGACCCGCTTCGTGAGCGGCAGCACGGCGAGCACCCTCGTGACCTTGAGCCCCGGCAGCTACAGCGTCAGCTCGACGCCGATGAAGGCCGCGGGCGAGCCGAACGCTGCCTGCAAGGTCGCAACCTCGAACGTGACCATCAAGAAGGGCAAGACCGCTCAGGTTAGCCTGCTCTCCAAGTGCGAGGGGCCTGGCTTGGGCGGGGTGGCCGTCGGTGCCAGCGCTGACTTCGAGCCTTCGCTGACGTCCGTGGAGGTTACGCCCGGCCCCCAAGTCGACGCTTGCCAGACGGTGCATGTCGATTTCGTGGCCAGCGATCTGGAGGGTGATGCACTGACCTGCGAGGCAAGTCTCGATGGCGGCGCCGCGGTCGCGATTGTGGCGACGCCGGGTAGCGAGCCTGGCACGGTGCATTGTTCGGTCGACCTCGCGCCGGCCGCCGGCGATCACGAGCTACTGCTGCGCGCTTGCGACGAGTCACAGTGCGGCAGCTTCGAGGTTCCGTTGCACGTGGGCACCGGCACTTGCTCGGAGAGCTGCGACGACGGCAACCCCTGCACCGACGACCATACCAGCGACGCGGGCTTCTGCTCGAGCACACCGGTGGCCGACGGCAAGCTCTGCCAGGGCGGCAACCTCAAGGTGAAGATCTTGGGCTTCAACGACTTCCACGGCCAGCTCGAGGCCGGTCGTTTGGTGTCCAATCGCCCGGTGGGCGGTGCCGCGGTGCTCGCCGCGTACCTCAAGGCCGCGCAGGCGGGCATCGAGGACCAAACCTTGATCGTGCACGCCGGCGATCACGTCGGTGCTTCGCCTCCCTCCTCGGCGCTCCTGCAAGATGAGCCATCGATCGCCTTCCTGAACCTCCTGGCGAACTCGGCCTGCACCTCCGCGGATCGGCTGAATCCGCGCTGCAATATCGTGGGCACGGTCGGCAATCACGAGTTCGACGAGGGCATGGTCGAGCTCCTGCGTCTGCTCTCGGGCGGCAACTTTGCGGGCGGTCCGTTCCTCGAGGATCCCTATCCGGGCGCGCGCTTCCCCTACGTATCGTCGAACGTGATCGACCATGCGACGGGCAACCCGCTGCTGCGGCCCTTCGTGGTCAAGGAAATCCACGGCGTGAAGCTCGGCGTGATCGGCGCGGTTCTCAAGCAGACGCCCACCATTGTCACGCCCACGGGCGTGGCCGGGCTCGACTTCCTCGACGAGGCCGACGCCATCAACGCGCAGGTCGCCGCGCTCAAGGCCCTGGGCGTTCGCACCCAGATTGTTACCATTCACCAGGGCGGCTTCCAGACCTCGTATACCGGCGCCACGCGCGCAGCCAGCATGCTGACGAGCGGCCCGGAGATCCTCGACATCGTCAAGCGCCTCGACGACGAGATCGATGTCGTGATCTCCGGTCACACGCATGCCTTCACCAACGCCTTCATTCCCAACGCTCACGGCAAGCCCATCTTGGTCGTGCAGGCGTTTTCGGCCAGCACGGCCTACGACGACGTCGACTTGCAGATCGATCCGACCACGGGCGACGTGGTGTCGAAGTCGGCGCAGGTGGTGACGACGTTCGCCGACGTGGCGCCCGGCAATACGCCAGATGCGGCGGTGGCCGCGATGGTCAAGCAGGCTTCGGATCGCGTCGCTCCGCTCGTGTCGCAGGTCTACGGAACGTCGACGAGCGCGCTCAACCGCAACCAGAATGCGGCGGGCGAGTCGACGATGGGCGACCTGATCGCCGATGCGCAGCAGGCGGCTTTGGGCAGCCAGTTCGTGTTCATGAACCCTGGAGGCATCCGCGCGGATCTCGACCTCGGCCAAATCACGTTCGGCGAGCTGTTCACCATCCAGCCCTTCGGCAACACGCTGGTGAGCATGAACATGACTGGCGCGCAGATCAAATTCGTCCTCGAGCAGCAGTGGGCGCAAGCCAGCCCGAAGGTCTTGCAGATCGCCGGCTTCGATTACACATGGAACCCGGCGGCGGCGCCCGGTAGCCGCATCGTCGAGATCCGTCTCGGCGGCGTGCCCATCGACTTGGCGGCAACGTACACGGTGACGTGCAACAACTTCCTCGCCACCGGCGGCGACGGCTTCACCGGCTTCACCGCCGGCACCAACCAAGTCGGTGGCCCCGTCGACCTCGACGCCCTCATCGAGTACGTCACCGACAAGGGCACCATCGGCGTCCCCGTCGGCAATCGCATTCGGACGCCCTGAGCGTCATCAAAAGGCGCACGGCCGAGCCAGCCCGGGAGAGCTTCCTCTATACCGGGTTGGCTCTTCGGCCAGGCGGCCAGCGGTTGTAGGCGTCACGCGCGGGCAGAAATGGCGCTACGACTGCGCTCGGGAGTGATGCTGAAGCCCGACGCCCTCCAACGCCCCAACACCGGACTGACGAGCCTCACGGGTTGGGGTGCGAATCTGCGCGCCGATTGCTACCTCGTGGAGCCTGCGACGCAGCGCCAGGCCGTCGATTGGGTGGATCGGAACGGAACGATCGCGCGGGGGCTGGGACGAAGCTACGGCGACGCCGCCATCAACGCTGCTGCTCAGGTCCTGGGCATGACGCGTCTGGATCGATACCTCTCGTTCGACGAGGCGACAGGCACCTTGAGCTGCGAAGCGGGGGTGAGCCTGGAGCGCATCATCGCCGACTTCGCGCCGCGCGGCTGGTTTCCGATGATCACGCCAGGAACCAAGCTCGTGACGGTGGGCGGGTGCATCGCCAACGACGTGCACGGCAAGGCTCACCACGTTCAGGGTAGCTTCATGGCGTGCGTGGACTCCATGACCGTGCTGTTGGCCAACGGCGACATCGTCACGGCCAATCGCAACGAAAACGCAGAGCTGTTCTTCGGTAGCTTTGGAGGCATGGGCCTGCTGGGCGTGGTGCTCACCGCGACGCTCCGGCTGCGCCGCATCGAAACGACCTATTTCCGTCAGAGGTCAGTGCCGGTCGCGGATCTGGCCGAGATGTTGGCGGCGCTCGAGGAGCAAGATCGCTTGTTCCCGTACTCGGTGGCCACGCTCGACGTCTACGCGACGGGCGCGCGTCTGGGTCGTGGAGTGCTGACGGTCGGAGACCACGCTGCGTTGGCCGATTTGCCCTCGCAGCTCCAGCGCCAGCCGCTCCGGGTGGCGGGGCGTTCCCGCCTGATTGTGCCGTTCGAGCTGCCGGAGTTCTTCTTGAATCGACTGAGCATGCGGGTCGTAAACGCGCTCATTCAGTCCATCCAACGGAGTGCCAAGGGCTTTGGTCATTACGAGGGCTTCTTCTACCCGCTCGATCGGCTGCTCAACTGGAACCGCGGCTATGGCCGACGCGGCTTCACTCAGTATCAATTCGTGATCCCTTTCGAGGATGGAGAGCGAAAGCTCCGCGAGATCTTGACCGCGATCCTTTCGGCTGGGGAGCTGCCGTTTCTCAACGTGCTCAAGCGCATGGGCAAGGAGAGCGGCGGCGTGCTGTCGTTTCCGCGCGAGGGCTACACGCTGGCGATCGACTTCCCGATTCGCCAGAACACGGTCGCTCTGCTGCGCCGCCTCGACGCTATGGTGCTCGACGCCGGGGGGCGCGTGTATCTAGGTAAGGACTCGTACCTCGAAGCCGAGATGTTTCGCGCCATGTACCCCGCGATCGATTCCTTCCTAGCCCTCAAGGCGAGGCTGGACCCCAACAATACGTTCACGTCCAATCTGTCGCGTCGACTCAGCCTGCACCCAGCGGCATAGAGCTTCGCTCAGCGGTTGCCCGCCTCTTTGGGCGGCAGCGTCTTCAGGTAGGCAAAAATAGCGGCCAGCTCCGTGTCGTTCATTTGGCTGAACGCCGGCCAGGGCATCTGCTTCGGATCGATCTTCCGGCCCGCGGGGGTGACGCCTTCGCGCATCACACGCATGAAGTCGGCCTCGGACCATTGGGCGAGCCCGGTCGCGTGGGGAGTCAGGTTGGCGGGGACACCCATCTCGGCCGGAGCGCCTGGGATACGCCCACCCGAGAGACCGGCGCCGTGGCAGCCCGTGCAACCGGCCGCAAGCGTCTGACCGTAGGCCGCGTTGGCTTCGCGCGCCGCGAAGCTCTTCACGTCCTCATTGTGGTCGATGTGCTCCGCGGCGAGCAGAGGGAACAAGCCGAACACGTGCAAGGCGTTTCCGAGCGGCCGCACTTGGGTGTCCGGCAGGTCGGTGTCGACTCGCGGCAAGCTGCGCACGTAGGCGACGATGCGCGCGATCTCGTCGTCGTTCAGCCCGCGCAGCTCGTGCGACGGCATCAGCACGAGCGGGCGTCCGTCGCGAGCGAGTCCGTTGCGAACGGCGCGAACGAAGTCGATCGACCTAGCTTCGGCGGCGTAGCGCGTCAGATTGGTGCCCACGATGCGCCCTGGCGGAGCGTCCATCACGACCTTGCCTTGACCATGCTCGCCGTGGCAGTCGCCGCAGCCTCGCGACACGAACAGGCGCTTGCCCTCTTGCAGTGCCTCTGCCCCACTCAGCGCGGGCACGTCGCGGACTCGAGCCTCGTAGTGCTTGGCCAAGCGCATCTTGCTCGACACCACCGCGAAGCCGACCACGAGCGCTACGACTCCCACGAATCCGCCCAGCACCCAGCCCACGACCGACCACTTCGAACGCCTGCTTTTCATGATCCTCACTTTGAACAATCCAAAAAAGCGCCGATATTAAATGGTTCCTCAGAGGACCCTCAGAAGATCCTAAACAGGTCGATATGGGAGGCTGGACGCGGACATTAGGGGGCCATGCGCGCTTTACTCTCGGCGGCCGGGGTCGTCATTTTAGCCGGTTGTTCCAGCTCTTCCGCGAATCCGGCCGGGCAGGCAGGGGGGAGCGGCACTCTGCCCGGTGCCTCGGGTGGCGGTTCGGGTGGTAGCGGGTTGGGGGGAACCCCGGGCGGAACGTCGGCGGGCGGGAGCGCGGGTGGCGGCGGCACGAGCGGCGCCGGAACCGCCGGCACCGGCGTCGTGCAGGGCGGAATGGGCGGTGACGCTCCGCTCGCAGGCAGCTCGGGCACTGGTGGCAGCGATCCGGGCGGCTTTGTGATTCCGACGGTGGCTTGGCCGAGCGCGGAGTGCACCACCAAGGCCACGATGCTGCTCGGTATGATGAGCAAGCGCCAAAAGGCGGCGCAGATGGTCATGGCGCCCAACCCGAATAGCGGCGACGTCACGACCTCGCAAGTTGGCGCCGTGTTCGCGCCGGGCGGCGCCGTTCCGCCAGGCGGCAGCGCGCCCCAAAACTGGGTGACGATGGTCGACGGCTACTTTACGGCCGCAGGCGCGACGGCGCTCAAAGTGCCGATCCTCTACGGCGTCGATGCCGTCCACGGCAACAACGCCGCCACCGGCACCGTGATCTTTCCCCATAACGCCGGCCTCGGCTCGACGCGCGACCCCGAGCTCGTCGAAAAGGTCGGACAGATCACCGCCGCAGAAGTCGCGGCCGTGGGCATCAATTGGACCTTCGGGCCCATGGTTAGCGTCGCCTTCGACGATCGCTGGGGCCGCGTGTTCGAGAGCTTCAGCGAGGATCCGGACCTCACCGGCAAGCTCGCCGCCGCCGCAGTGCTAGGGCTTCAGGGGCGCGCCGGTTTGGGCAAAGGCCAGCCGGGCATCATCGCGTGCGCCAAGCATTGGGCGGGCGACGGCCAGGCCAGCGCCGGCACTTCATTCAAGGGCGGCGTCGTCGATCGCGGTGACGTGAAAATCGACGAAACGGCTATGCGCAAGTACGGCATTGGCCCCTACCTGCCCGCGATTCAAGCGGGTTTGGGCTCGATCATGGTCAGCGATGCCACCTGGATGGGCGCGAGCATGACCGGCAGCAGCAAGCTCATCACCGACATCCTGAAGGGTGAGCTCGCGTTCAAGGGCTTCGTCAGCACGGATTGGAACGCCGCCGTCGAGGGCCCCGCACCCGGTATCGCCAACGCCGCCATCGCCGGTGTCGACATGTTCATGAACCCCGCCAACTGGCAGGGCGCCATCGACCAAATCGAAGCAGGCGTGCCCGACGCGCGCATCGACGACGCGGTCAAGCGCCTGCTCACCGTCAAATGTGAGGCTGGTCTCTTCGATCACGCACGCGACCCCGCGCTGCTCGCGCAGGTGGGTTCCGCCGAGCACCGCACGGTAGCGCGCCAGGCCGTACGCGAATCGATGGTCCTGCTGCAAAACACCAACGACGCCCTGCCGCTCGCCAAGACCGACAGCGTTTGGGTCGGTGGCAGCGGCGCCAATAGCCTCGCCAACCAGTGCGGCGGTTGGACCATCAGCTGGCAGGGCAGCGGCAACATGACGACCGGCACCACCATCCAGCAAGCCATCGGCAAGGTCGTCACACCCGCCGCCACCATGGACGCCGCGAGCGTCGCCGTCGTCGTGCTGAGCGAAAAACCGTACGCCGAATTCCAGGGCGACTCCGAGAGCATCGACACGCTCCCGCCGGCGGATTTCCAGCTGCTCAGTCAGGCCAAAGCAGCCGGCAAAAAGGTCATCGCCATCGTGCTCAGCGGTCGCCCCGTGCTCATCCAAAGCGCGCTTGCCAACGCCGACGCCTGGATCGCCGCCTGGCTCCCGGGCACCGAAGGCGACGGCGTCGCGGACGTGCTGTTCGGCGACTACAAACCCACCGGCAAGCTCAGCCACAGCTGGCCGAAAACCCAAGCGCAAGCCAACGTCAACTTCGGCGACCCCGGCTACGACCCGCTCTTCATGCTCGGTCACGGCCTGACTTACTGATCGTTCGGAGGGGGGCCAACGAATCCGGTCCCACGGCGGCACGAACGCCGCCCGACGCCGCTTATCACCCTACGGGAAGAGCGCGGAACAGCGCCGCCAAGAGTCGCCGCGACTCCGCAGCGTCGGGCAAGCCGAGGCTCGCTCGTTCGCGGGGAGCTAACTCGTGCTGTACCTCCCGGTCGAGCTTTGCCAGCGCGTGAGCTCGTGCGTCGCTGACGCGCCGTCGTTCTTCCGGCGCGAGACGAGGCGCGAGCCAAGCGTCGATTTCCCAGGCGAGCTGGGCGTGGCGTGCTTCGTCGGGGGCGATGCGGCTCATCGCTTCGCGAACGGTTCGATCCTGGGCGCGCGCGCCTTGGTGGCGGGCCACGAGCGCGCCCCAAGTTTCGCGAATGCAGCCTTCGACGGCGTTTTCGATTGCGAGCTCCACCAGCGGGCGGGGCGGCGGAATGTCGCGTTCTACCCGCGCCACCGCGACGCCATGCCGGCGCGCGACCGAGCGCATGCGGCGGGCATGCCGCGCTTCGTCACGAGCGCCGCGCGACGCCGAACGCAGCAAGCGACGTGGCGCGCCGTGCGCCCGGAGCTCGTGCCGCAGCGTTCGAAAGGCGTCGATGCTCGCAGCTTCGAGCCAGGCAGCATCGGCCAAGTAGCGCGCAAAGCCGCTGCTCGTCACGCGCTCGGCGCACCTGAGCCCCGCCGGACGCCGACCTTCGCACGGAAGCTGCTCCTGGATGCAGAGCACGCTGCTCGCATCCTCGCGAACGCAGGTGAGGAGCTTGCTGTAGTCGTCGCAGACAGCTTTGCATTGATCGGCGTCGAGCGCCCCACCGTTGGCGAGGCTCGGCTCGACCGACTGGGTCGTGATGCGAGGTGGCTCGTACCCGTTGTCGGGACACGACGACATTTCTTCGCCAAATATGCAGCCCGCCAGAGCCACCGGAGCACCGACCAGCAGCGCCTGCCGCAGCACTCGCTCGAGGTGACGCGCCTTCATGGCTGGCACCCCGCGAGCGAATGGACGTCGAAATTTTCGCAGGCTTCCGTGTTGCCGTCGTCCTCGAGTCGCTGCGCTTCGGTTTCGCAGTCGGGGCGCAGCTCGGCGGGGCCTGCCGCGCAGCATTCTCGCAAGCGCGCGGCCAGCTCAGCGCAGGCGTCGTTGCCGCAAGCAGCGCAAGACATCCCCAATACCAGCAGTGCTCGCCACCACGTCATGGGCTCGAGGCTAGCACGTCGCGCTTTGCCGCGCGCTTCCTGCACCTGCGGACTGCGTTGAACGCTTCGCGGTGAGCGCCGCTGGAATTGCGCAGTGAAGTTGGCACGCCGAATGCTCTACGGACCGATATGGCTGCTCCGGCTCTGGCCCTTCCGAGAAATTCACGTTTCGTCGATCTGCCTTCGAGCGCGTTCCGTGACATCGCGATCAGCAGCGGACAATGTCGCCAAACCTGCGACGGCGCACTCGTGCTGCAAACTGGCAAACACACCGTTCGCGCCGCTAGCGATCGCTTCATCGTCGAGAACGCGGCGTCGCTCGCGGCGGTGGCGTGGGGCAAGGTCAATCGACCGCTACCGAATGACGCTTACCAAGACCTGCACGAGCGCGTCCGCGCGCATCTCGGCTCGACCACGAGCTACGAGCTGAACTTGCACGCTGGCGGCCCGGCCGGCGCGCGCGTACGCGTGATCACGACCTCGCCGGCGCACGCGCTGTTCTGCCGAGCGCTATTCCAGGATCCGACGCACTTTCCAGCAGGGAGCGGCGCGCCCATCACCGTGCTGCATGCTCCGGAATGCTTCGCCGATCCCGAGCTGCACGGGACCCGCAGCGAAACATTCGTCGTGCTCGATCTGCTCAGCCGCACGGTGTTGATCGGCGGCACCGCTTACGCTGGCGAGCTGAAAAAGGCGGTATTTTCGCTGCTGAACTTCGCGCTGCCCGACGCCGATATCTTACCCATGCACGCCGCCGTGAACGTGGGACCGGCTGGTGACACGGCCGTCTTTTTCGGCCTCTCCGGCACCGGTAAAACCACGC
This sequence comes from Myxococcota bacterium, assembly GCA_048498935.1. GTDB lineage: Bacteria > Myxococcota_A > Polyangia > Polyangiales > Polyangiaceae > PMG-095. Next base: position 8,258 of record JBEHXA010000031.1, on the reverse strand, counting down.
TTTCGGCAGATCCCACGCGCTTCTTGCTGGGTGACGACGAGCATGGCTGGTCGGCGCAGGGCTTGTTCAACCTCGAGGGTGGTTGCTACGCCAAGACCCTCGGCCTGCACCCCGATCAGCAGCCGCAGATCTGGCAGGCCGTGCATGGTTGGTCGGCGCTGCTGGAAAACGCGGTGCTCTCGCCTCTCACTGCGGACATCGCTTGGGACGACGCTTCCATCACCGAGAATGCGCGCGCGGCCTATCCGCTCGAGGCGCTGCCGCGCGTCTGGTCCGAGCCGATCGTGAGGGCCCCCAAGCACGTGATTTTCCTCACGGCGGACGCGTTCGGGGTGCTGCCACCGGTCGCGGAGCTTACGCCTGCACAGGCGCTCTACTACTTTCTCAGCGGCTACACCGCCAAACTAGCCGGAACCGAGGCTGGCGCCGCGCGGCCCGAGCCAACCTTCAGCACCTGCTTCGGCGCGCCCTTCATGCCTCGACCGGCCGCGACCTACGCGCGGCTGCTGCGGAGGCGCCTGCAGACCTCCCAAGCTCGCGTTTGGCTGGTGAACACGGGCTGGGTGGGCGGCGCCTACGGTGTGGGCAAGCGCATGCCGCTCAGCGAGACGCGCCGCATCGTTTCGGCCATCCTGGCAGGTCAGCTGAACGACGTTCCCAAGCAACGCTGCGGGCGTTTTGGGCTGGCAGTGCCGGCGGCGGTGCCGGGAGTTCGCGCGGAGCTGCTCAATCCACGCGCGTGCTGGGCAGATCCGGCCCTGTACGACCGCCAGGAGGGGCTACTGGCGCTGCGCTTCACCGAAAACTTCTGCGCCCACGCGGCCGACGTTTCGCGCGACGTGCTCGAAGCGGGACCGGCCTGAGCCGCGCAAGCCTTGCACGTGGGTCAGTGCAAAGGCTGCACGGGCCTCAGACCCTTTGGCCTTCGAGCTGTGCCCTGGCGGTGCGCGCGTAGCGGCTCGGTGCTTGCCCCACGTGACGGCTGAACGCGGTGCTGAAGTTGCTGGCAGACCCGTAGCCGATGCGTTCTGCGACTTCTTCGAGGCTTACGTTCTGTCGACGTAGCAAGTCCTTCGCGAGAGCCATGCGCCAGGCGAGCAGGTACTCCATGGGTGGCATGCCCACGGTGCGCGTAAAACGCTCGAAGAAGCTGGAGCGTGACAGCCCGGCGGCCTTGGCGAGCTCGGGTACCGTCCAGGTGCGGCCGGGGTGCCGATGCAACTGTCGCAAGGCATGCACCAGGCGCAGATCAGCCAAGCCACGCAGCAGACCGGGCGGCGTGGTCTCGCCCGTCGTAGAGCGCAGCGCCTCGACCAGCATCACCTCGACCAATCGGGAAAGCACGAGCTCGCGACCCGGTCTGGCGTCCATCGATTCCTCACCGACCAGGCGCACCAGCGTCGAGAGCCGCGGCACACCGCGTACGTGGACCAGCGCCGGCAGCAGCGACACGAGCAGCGCCTGATCTGGCGAGCCAAAGACGAAGTACCCGCCGAGCAAGCGCACGTCCGGCCGGCCCCCGCGCGTGCCATGGCGCACCTCGGTTCGTGGTGAAGCCGCTGCTGCCTGGGCATCGATCAGCTCCGGCTTCACTGGCTCGAAGCCGGACATCGTGAAGCCCGGCGTCGCCGGTAGCAACACGAAGTCTCCAGCTTCGAGGCTCACTGGCGCTACGCCGTCGAGCGCGAGCCGGCAGCGCCCCTCCAGCACGACCGAGAAGCTCGGACGGCCGAAGGCGCTGTAGCGCACGCCCCAGCACCCGGCGCCGCTGATGCGCTTGGCAAACACCGTGCGCGGCTGGAGCAGCGCGATGATCTCGGAAAGCGGATCACTCATGGTCCGGACTCTAGCAAATGAATAGCGGACTATACAGGGTAGAGAGTCCGGAGATCGCGACCTATGAATGAGTCATGAAAAACGTGCTCATCACTGGTTGCTCCTCCGGATACGGACTCGAAACAGCGCGGCTCTTCTTGGCGCAGGGTTGGAACGTCATCGCCACCATGCGCACCCCGCGTGAGGATGTCTTGCCGCGCTCGGAGCGGCTGCGCGTGCTTGCCCTCGACGTGACGCGCCCCGAAAGCATCGCTGCGGCGCTGGCGGCCTGCGGGCCCGTCGACGTGCTGGTCAACAACGCGGGCATTGGGCTGTTCGGCGCGCTCGAAGCGACGCCTATGGAGACGGTGCGCGAGGTCTTCGAGACGAACACTTTCGGTACGATCGCCATGGCTCGCGCGATCGTGCCGCAGATGCGCGCGCGGAGGTCGGGCGTGATCGTGAATGTCACTTCCAGCGCAACCTTGGCACCGATGCCGCTGGTAGCCGTTTACACTGCGAGCAAGACTGCGATTGAGGGCTTTACCGGCTCACTAGCGTTCGAGCTGAACGCTTTCGACGTGAGGGTGAAGCTCGTGGAACCCGGTTACGGTCCCGGCACCAGCTTCACCGCCAACAGCGGCAAGCGCCTGGAGGGCCTCGTACCCGAGCCCTACGCGCCGCTGGCTCGTTCGGTGTTTAGTGTGCTGGAGCGAGGTGCGACTTCGGTCACCACTGCCGCCGATGTCGCGGGGGTAGTGTGGCAGGCTGCCAACGACGCGACTCAGCAGCTGCGGTTTCCGGCGGGACCCGACGCCGTTGCGCTAGCGAGCTCGCGGCTGTAGACGGGCGCGAGCCGTGCGCTACGCCCCGGTCTTGACCTGAATGGCAAGCTCGGTCTTGGCTGTCGAGACCGCGAGCTCGGGCGAGGCAGCGGCGCGCGCGTCCTCGTCGGTCCACGGGTAGCGCACCAGCAGCACCGTGAGCTCCGCCAGGGCGGTACGCGCGTTTTCTGGGCGCTTGTTTGCGTCGCGCGCGAGCCAAGAGCTGATTAGCTCGTCGATACCTTCAGGCACGACGCCGCCGGGAATTACGCTCTCCAAGGGAGTGCGAGTCCCCGACAAGTGTCGGCTGACCATCGCGGTCATGTTGGGAGCCTCGAACGCGTCGCGACCCGAGAGCAGATAGAACAGCACCGCCCCGACCGCGTACAGGTCCGAGCGCGGTCCGGCGGCGGTCGAGCTGGTGAGTAGCTCGGGCGCCAAATACAGCGGAGTACCGATGACGGTTTGCTCGCCCGTGAGCTTAGCGTCGCCGGTTTCGACCGGTCGTACCAACCCGAAGTCGAGCACCTTCACGAAGTCGCGGATCCCGCCGCGTGTCGTGAGCATGATGTTGGCGGGCTTGATGTCGCGATGCACCAAGCCAGCGTCGTGCGCTTCGGCGAGCGAGCCCAAGACTTGCCTAACGATGTGCAGCGCGCGCCCCACCGGTAGCGGGCCGTCCTTGTGCACCAGGCCCTCGAGGTCCGTGCCCTCGAGGAGCTCCATCGCGTAATAGAAGGTGCCGGCGTCGTTGAAGCCGTAGTCGTAGATCGCGATCGTGTTGGGGTGGCTGAGCCCGGCGGTGATCTTCACTTCGCGTTCGAAGCGCTGCAGCGTTTCGGTGGTGCTCGCCTTCAGCAGCTTGATCGCGGTCGGGCGCGCCAACAGTGAATGCTCGGCACGATAGACGGCGCCCATCCCGCCTTCGCCGATCTTCTTGACCAGCTTGTATTGACCCAGCTCTACCACTTCCGCCGCCTTGGCCTCCAGCTTCATCGCGAACAGGGCGAAGACGATGATGACGACGCCCGCTGCCCCCAACACCCCGATCAGGCCGAGCGACGCCCAATGCATCGCATTGATGATGGCATAGGCTTCGTCGCGATCCATTTTGGTGACGACGCCGAGGCGTAGTTCCGGCACCCAACTCCAGGTGCCGATCACCCGGTGCCCGCGATAGTCGACCCAGCCCTCGTCGAACTCGCTCCCGTTCTTGCCGGCCAACGCCGCTCTGACAGGCAGAGTCTGCGGCGCGTCTGCCGCAACATCCGCGGCGCCTTGTACGTCACGCTCGGCGACCTTGAGCTTGAGCTCCAACACGCCAGAGCCTTTGATCAGACCGGCTTTGCGTAGCTGGTCTGCGAACCGGCTGCGCGAGATCAAGTTGCCGTAGAGGTCGAAGCCATACGTTTCGCCGGTCTCACCGAGTCGTCCGAGCTGCAGCATGTGCGAGAGCTCTTGGGCTGGGTCCAGTCGAAAGCCAAGCACGCCTGCCACCTTGTTCGACTCGTCGTAGACCGCCGCGAAGCTGAACATCGACGGCCGGTCGTCACCGAAGCCCGAGGCCTTCTCGCCCTTGATATTTACGGGTTGGGACAGCGTCGATTCGCCCTTGAGGGCGTCGCGAAAGCTCGGACGCTCGAGCAAGCTGGCGCCGCCAAGCTCCTCGATGTGGTCGGTGAACACGTAGCCCTTGGCGGCCGGATCTGCGACCAAAAAGCCAGTGGTGCCGTCCAGTAAGGCACGCACGGCGAGCTCGTCGTGGAGGCGTTGCATGGCTTGCTGCCGCTCCTCCATCGTGGTCGCGCTCAAGACCTTGAGCATGGCGTTGCGCACCGTGTCACCCTTGACGGCGCCCCCCGTCTGCCTCTTACGCGCCTGGACCCAAAGCTTCAACCCCTCCACTTGGCTGTCGTGGATGGAGGTGATGGAGGAGCCGATTGAGCTACGGAGTTGACGCCCGGCCCAGCGCTCGCCCGCGAGCGCCGCCACTGCCGCGAGCAGCACCACGATGCCGGCAGCGATGGCGCGTTGCCCCCAGCGCGACTTGAGGACGAGCAGGCTGCGCCGCCCGACGCGGCTCGAGCGGCTCGCACGACCTGTCGTGCCTGCAGAGCGCGAAGGCGAGCTACCCCCTGTCGTGGCTTCATTCGAGTCCATGGTTGTGGGCGGAGGCTACACTCGTCGGACGCGGCTCGTCGAGCGCGCTCGCGGACGGCGGATTTCCCCTGAGAATTGCTAGTTTGTACAATTGCCAGGCGTCACGACTGGGTGATGCGAACTCCGTGGTTCGTGGTGTGCGCCGCTTCTATTCGGGGGACGGAATTCTTGGCTCGAGCGTCGGACGGTGCTTGTATGTTGGCGATGAGTCGCCGTTTGGGGCCCGTGGTGCGTCCATGGTGTATCGCGTCGCTGCTGGTTGCATCGCTTGCCGCGCGCGCAGGCGTCGCTCAGGAGGCTGCGGCGAAGCCGGCCGAGCCGCTCGCGCCCGCAGCTCCGGCGCCCGCCTCTGCCGAACCTGCACCTGCTGCTGCTGCCGAGCCTCCTGCAGTCACACCACCGCCGGCTCCGCCTGCGGCCGAGCCCCCTGCCGGCGAGCCAGCGGATCGAGGAATCACTACCGGCGCTCCCGGCCAGAAAACCTCGTCCGGTCCGTCGGCCCTCGATGCCTATGTCGCTAAGGCGTACCCCAACGACACGGAGTCGCGCACGCGCGCCCTGGCGGAGAGCCGTCGAGCTCTGGCTGAGCGGGTCGAGCAAGTACTGGGTAATTTCGTCGACATCGGTGGCTACTTCCGCGCGGGTTATGGTCGGGACGCCAAGGGTGGGCCTCAAATCGGCTTTCAAGCGCCCGGGGCCGGCGCCAAGTATCGCTTGGGTAACGAAGCCGAGACCTACGGCGAGCTCATTTTCGGCAAGAACGTTTACTTGCCGGGTGCCTTCAAGTTGAACGACGAGCTGAGGCCGGATCAGCCGCTCACCGGACCGGTGGCGCGCGTTCAAATCCGCATGAGCTTCGTAAGCCCCTATTCGGGCTCGGGCACGAGTATCGACCTTCCCGAGGCGTGGGCGGCGATCGGTAACGTGATCCCCGGGCAGCCGCTGGCGAAGTTCTGGGCCGGTAGGCGCTTTTACCGTCGCCACGACATTCACATCAACGACTTCTATTTCTGGGACATGAGCGGCGGTGGCGGCGGCATCGAAGACGTCCAAATCGGCCCTGCCAAGCTGGCCCTGGCATGGATCGGCTTCGGCACGTCCAACGGGCTCAGCGCGCTCCCGCAGCCGACAGCCGAGAACGCGGCGACGTTCAGCAAATCGAACTACGACCTGCGCGCCTACGACATCCCGCTGCTCGGCGGCCAGGCGGAGCTTGGCGTCACGCTCGCAACCATCCGCGGTGGGGTCGACGCGGGCGGCACGGAAATCCCGACCGAGACCGGCGTAGCGGTAAGCTTCGTCCACACCATCGGCGGGTTCATCAGCGACGACGGCACCAACAAGCTGTCTCTTCAGTACGGCACCGGTGCTGCCAAGACCTTCACGGCCGGTCTCGAGACGATGACCACGCCGGAAGGCATCTTCATCCGCACGAACCAAGAGTCGGCCTGGCGCTTCCGCGTCACCGAGCACTTCACCGCCAACGTCGGCGAGCACTTCTCAATCGGCCCGGTCGCGGTGGTTCAAGGCACCAGTCAAGCCGACGGAACCGGTCATCAATACTGGTACTCGGCCGGTGTCCGACCCATCGTGCACTTCAATCGTTACTTCAGCCTGGCCGGTGAAGGCGGGCTCGATTGGGTGCACGACACCAGCGGTGACAACGATGACGACATCGACTCCAACGACAAGGACGGCATGCTCGGCAAGGTCACGCTGGCCCCGCAGGTGTCGATTTCCAATCGCTTCGCCAGTCGCCCCGTGATTCGCGCCTTCGGCACGGCCGCTTTTTGGGGCAAGAAGTACAAGGGCCAGGTGGGCGGCGCCGACTACGTGAACAGCACCCACGGGTTCAGCGCTGGCGTACAGATGGAAACGTGGTGGTGACTTAGTCGGGTAGCACCGACGCTCCCAGTCGCCCGTGCTTGACAGCTCCCGCGCGGTTTGGTGAAACCAGGCCGACGATGAAGTCGCTGAGGGCCGCCTGCCTGCTTGCAGTCACGCTCGTCGCAGCGAACGCTCAAGCGGCCGGCAAGCGCGGAGATGAGCAAGGCGCCGACTGCCAGGTTTGCTCCGAGGGTGCGAGTGGGATCGAGCTTGCTGTGCCACTGTGGCTGCCGGTCGTGGGGCTCGACGGCCATGGCGAAACCGACGATGGCAGCACGCAGCGGCTGAATTACGATCCCAAGCTGCAGTTCGCGTTCATCGCGCAGCTGCGCTGGCGCGTCGGTCCGGTGGGGATCGACCTGACCGTCAACGGCGGTGGCCTCGGCACCCAAATCATCCGCTCGGACGCGGGCGAACCGCTCGGCGAGGTCGACCTGGCGGCGTTCTTTGGCAAAGCGGCGTTCAACCTCTACACCCCAGCGTACCGCGTCGGGCAGGGTTCGCGCGCTTCACGGTTGGCTATTTGGCCTTACATGGGCCTTCGCTACGCGCTGCTCGGCGGCAAGGGCACCACGGCGGATCAGAGCTTGGTTCTGGACGGAAAGACGTCGTGGGGTGAGCCTCTGTTCGGCATGAAGATGCTGCTCGACATGCGCCGTGGCTGGCTGTTCGGCGTCGAAGGTGACGTCGGCGGCTTCGGCGTCGGCAGCGAAATCTCCGGTTGGGTGAACGCCAAAGTGCAGTACGCCATCACCGATTGGTGGAACCTGTGGCTCGGTTGGGTGCTCTACTATTCGCGCTTCGCACCCAATGAATCGAGTGAGTTCGAGCTGATGCTGCAGGGGCCCGGCATCGGCCTGGGGATCCCGCTCTTTTGATGGTGTGGGCCGATGACGCCTAGGATGTGAAGGCGAACAGTCAGAGCTCGCCCGACAATGACAAGAAGGCTCCATCGCGCCCGAGCGCGATCGCCGGTCGAAGGCGTCGTGCGGTGCGGTACTGCGTCATGCTGGGATCATCGCGCCAGATCTTGGTCAGGCTGTCGGCGGGAGTCTCTACCAGTAACGACTCGCCCACGATCATCGTGCCGGCGACGAAGCTGGCGCTCCAGCCCAGGCGTGGCCCCAGTCGGTCATCGCCCGGGTCGGCTGCCACCTCGCTCCAGATCAGGCCAGTCGCGCTAGCGAGCATGATCACACCGCCCACGACGGCTCCGCCGATCCGTTCTTGGCGGCGCTTCTCGATGATCTCGCGAATGCGCCGGTCAGCATCGGCGAAAGCTTGCGCCGGGTCGCCCCCCGACTCGATCGTTTGCCGGAACTCGAGCGCCACCTTTTCACCGCGCGAGGGCACGAAGAACGAGATCGTGCTTCCCACGAGCGACAAACTACCCAAGCCGATCAGCGAGCCACCCAGGATGCGCGCCTCGGTCTTGTCGGAGCTCGGCTCACTCGGGTCCACCTGCAGCACCCCGACGCCGGCTCCCACCAAGAGCGCGCCGAAACCGAGTCCGCCCACCGCATCCGCATAGCGGCGGCCCCGATCGGCGACGTAGAGCTGCTCGAGGACAAG
>JBEHXA010000030.1:0-24204 GCA_048498935.1 Myxococcota bacterium | reverse complement strand
CTTGTTAAAGGTGAGCTGCCCGCCTCGTGGGTTTAGGGATTGCCAATCCAGATTTGGGGTGAATTCTTTCAGATTCTGCTGGTTGGTGGACGCAAGCGGACGGGATGACCTTGCCGACGGCCTTGGCCGCGCCCGTCGAGGACGGGATGATGTTCTCGAGGATGCCGCGACCACCGCGCCAATCCTTCTTGGACGGACCGTCGACGGTCTTCTGCGTGGCCGTGGCAGCGTGCACGGTCGTCATCAGGCCGCGCTTGATGCCGAAGCTGTCGTTCAGCACCTTGGCGATCGGCGCCAGACAGTTGGTGGTGCACGAAGCGTTCGAGACGATCGCCTCACCCTTGTAGGTGTCGTCGTTCACGCCCATCACGAACATGCGCGTGTCGTCCTTGGACGGAGCGGACATCACGACCTTCTTGGCACCGGCGGTCAGGTGCTTCTCCGCGCCCGGCTTGTCGAGGAAGATGCCCGTCGACTCGATGACGGTGTCGGCGTTGACCGCACCCCAGTTCAGCTTGGTGGGGTCCGTCTCGGCGCTGCAGCGAATCGTCTTACCGTTGACGACGAGCTGCCCGTCCTTGACGTCGACGCTGCCCTTGAAGCGACCGTGTACCGAGTCGAACTTCAACATGTACGCGAGATAGTCGACCTCGAGCAGATCGTTGATGGCCACGATTTCCACATCACCACGCTGCACGGCAGCGCGAAACACCATGCGACCGATGCGCCCGAAGCCGTTGATACCGACCTTGATCATTTCTTCGTTCCTTTTGCTTGCGTGAGGCCCGTAGCTCGACCGCGGCTTATACAGAAACGGTGCGGGATGGGAAGCCGTCAGACTTCTTTCGCCGCGCGCCCAACCGGGGGGCCGGCATGATCGAGCCGACCGACTCGTAGCACCGCTCTCGCGGCGTGCCCACGCGAGATGCGACGCTGCCGTGGTGCCGGAATTTCGGGCGCCTATTTCGGCTGCGTTACCGGTGGCTGGCCGGCGGCCGCGGCGTCGGCTGGCGGCCACGCCCGGGCCGCTGAGTCGCCGCGGAAAAGACTGCGTACGTGGCGTGGCACCCGGCTTGCTCCGTGGTCGGCAGGAGGGACCTCATCCCCATGTCAGAAGCGAAAAAATCATCCAAGCAAGAGGCCATTCGCGAAGCGGTGGCCAGTATCGAGAAGGCTTACGGCCAGGGCGCCATCATGCGCCTGGGCGAACGCGCCAGCGAGCCGGTGAGCGTGATTCCAACCGGCAGCCTGGCCATCGACGAGGCGCTCGGGGTCGGGGGCTTCCCGCGCGGCCGCATCGTCGAGATCTTCGGGCCGGAGTCGAGCGGCAAGACAACCCTCACCTTGCACGCCATCGCCGAGACGCAGGCCACCGGCGGCGTCGCGGCTTTCATCGATGCCGAGCACGCCTTCGACCTGCGCTACGCGCGCGGCATCGGCATCGACTTGAAAAAGCTGCTGGTGTCTCAGCCCGACTGCGGCGAGCAAGCGCTCGAAATCGCAGAGGCGCTGACGCGTTCGGGAGCGGTCGATCTGATCGTGATCGATTCGGTGGCGGCGCTCGTACCCAAAGCCGAAATCGAAGGCGACATGGGCGACTCACACATGGGCCTGCAAGCGAGGCTGATGAGCCAGGCGCTGCGCAAGCTCACGGCCATCGCCAACAAGACGAACACCACCCTGATTTTCATCAACCAACTGCGGCAAAAGATCGGCGTGGTGTTCGGCAACCCCGAAACGACGACCGGCGGCAACGCACTCAAGTTCTATTGCAGCGTGCGGCTCGACGTGCGCCGCATCGGCAAAGTGACGCTCGGGGAGAGCCTGGTCGGCAACCGGACGCGCGTGAAGGTGGTGAAGAACAAGGTGGCGCCGCCTTTCACCGAGGCGGAGTTCGACATCCGCTGGGGCACTGGCATCGACCAAGGCGCCGATCTGATCGAAACGGCGCTGGCGTGTGGCGTGCTCGACAAGAGCGGCACTCACTTCACCTTCGCCGGTAAGAGCATCGGCCAGGGGCGCGATAAGGCACGCGACCACCTGCTGGTCGAGCCGGAGCTTTACGCTGCGGTACGCGGGGCCACGCTGGAAGCGCTGCCCTCGCAAGCGCACCGCACTCACAAGCAGAAAGCGGCGTAAAGACGAGCGCGGCCCGGTGAAGCGCGCCGTTAGGGCGCGCTCCGGGCCACGCCGCGCGCGCAAGCAAGGATCAAAGGCACTCGCGTTTGAACTTTTTGATGCCGCGAGCGTCGAGGTAGTACGGAGGGTCGCAGGCCGGAGAGGCCGCCGAGGGGGCCAGCCGCTGCGGTGACTTGTGGCGTGGAGCCGCGGTCGACGAGCCGCTCGAGCTTGCAGGCGCCGCATCGCTCGAGGCAGACGCCGCGCCCCGCGCCGCAGGCGCTGCGGCCGCCTGCGGCGACGCCACGTTCGTGCCCTGCGCTGCTGCCGGAGCGACGTTGAGCACCGCTGCCGGCGACACGGCAACGGGAGGAGGCGTTGCGGCACCGGCAGAGTCTGCGTGCTTGCCCGAGACGCCCCAAACCAGAATACCCACGCCTAGTGCTACCAGCAGCAACGCGTAAGCCCACAACTTGGAGCGCGGCGGCTCCGCTTCCAGCGAGCTCGAGGAGGTGTACCCCGTGCGCGACGGCGTCGCGGGGCGGGGCGCAATGGTGACGGGCGGCGGCTTGAGCGAGTCACCGTGGCTCAGCTCGCTCTCGATGCGCTGGTCGATGTTACTGCGCACCGCAGCAAAGCGCTCGGTCATGAAGCGAGCGAGCTCACGCGCCGAGGCGTAGTGGGAGCGGTCGGCGAGGTAGCCTTCGATGGCCGCCTCCAGCTCGAGCGCGCTTTGGTAGCGGTCTTCGCGCTCGGCGGCCAGCGCGCGCATGCAGATCTTCCGCAATTCCGGCGGGATCTCAGCGCCGTTTTGGGCCATCGGCTCGGGGATTTGCCCGTTCAAGACGCGATTCATGATCGTCGCGTCGCTGAGCCCTTTCCAGAGCTTGCTGCCGCTCAGGGCCTCCCAAAGCATCACGCCCACTGCGAAGACGTCGGCGCGCCGATCTACACCCTCGCCGGCGATCTGCTCCGGCGGCATGTAGCGCAGCTTGCCCTTGATCACACCAGCCTCGGTTTCGACCGTCGACCCGGAGAGCTTGGCGATGCCGAAGTCCAGCACCTTGACCACGCCCTCGTAGCTGACCATCACGTTGTGCGGAGAGACATCGCGATGCACGACGTTGAGCGGCTCGTGCTTGAGATCGAGCAGCTCATGCGAGTAGTGGAGACCCGACAGCACGTCGGCCAAGATGCGCAGGTGCAGGTCCAGCGGCAGCCGCGGCTCCGGCAGCATCAGCACGGCGTCGAGCGTCTGCCCCTCGATGTACTCCATCAAGATGATGGGCGTGGTGTCACGCTCGAACACCTCGTAGACCTGCACGACGTGCGGGTGGTTGAGCCGCGCCGAGAGCCGCGCCTCCGACATGAACATGGCGTGGAAGTCGGGATCGTTTGCGTACACGCTGCGCAGCTGCTTGACGACGAAGAGCTTCTTGAAGCCTTCGGGTCCCCTGGCGACGGCAAGGGACACGTTGGCCGTGCCGCCTTGCCCAAGCTCGAACAGAGTGCGGTACTTGCCCGAGCCCGAGCCCGCTTCCGGGGACGTCTCGGACATCGTTTTACACGGTAATTTCGCAGCCTACGGGTTGCAACCCGCCGTACCCCCACACGGCGATTTCGCAAGGGAGGAGGCGACCTGGCCCGGTCGCTGCGCGCCGGCCGAGCGGCCCGAATTTCGCCGCAAATGGCCAGTTGCTTCCAAAATTCGGCCTAGCCGGTTAAGGAAGATCGCTTGAAAAGAGGGCCATGCCGACCCTGAGCTCGAGCATCGTCAAGCACCAAGTAGCGTCGGTGCGCGACGTGGAGGAGGCCCTCGCCCGCCAAGCCATGTACGGCGGCGACCTGGCCACGAACCTGCTGGAGCTATCGGCAGTGAGTGAGGAGCGGCTCGCTGAGCTGCTCGCCGACAGCTACGAGGTCCGCGGCGCCCCTTCAGGTGAGCTGCCCGCGTCGCCTCCCGACGTGCTCCGGCTCGTGCCGCGCGACCTGGCGCGACGCTTCGGCCTCTATCCGCTGGAGAGCCACGTCGACACGCTGGTGATCGCGGTGAGCGAGCCCCTGCCCGCCGAGGTGGAGAGTGACCTCGGATTTTCCCTCGGGATGCGCATCGAGCAGCGCATCGCCATGAACGTGCGCATTCAACAGGCGCTGGCGCGCGACTACCAGATGCCGATCGAGCAACGCGCCGAGCGAATCTTGGCCAAGCTCGCAGGGCGGCCCGATCCGAACCCGAGCGTGGTACCGACAGCGCCCGAGGTGCCGATCGCGGTAGAAAAGCTGCCGCCGTCCCCGCCTGCACCCAAGCCGCCAACCGTCGATCGCGAAGGTATCGACCTCAGCAGCCTCACGCGCCGGGAACCGAAGCCGCGCAGGCTGGGACCGTACACGGCCGCCATGGCCGAGCGTGATCTCCTGGCCGCCAACGACACCGAAGACGTGCTTCGTGCGTTCTTCGACTTCGCATCCCAGTACTTCGAGTACACCGCGCTGTTCGCGGTGCACGGCGACCTAGCCGAGGGTCGCGACGCGACCGGCTCCGGGGCGCCGCGCGCCCGGGTGCTCTCGCTGGGGATCCCGCTGGATTTGCCGAGCTCCATGTCGCGAGCGCTGGCCTCCGATCGCTTCACGCTGCTGCGCCTGGGAACCGGCGGGCTCGATGGGGCGCTGGCGCGCGACCTGGATCGGCGCCCGGGGCCGCAGGTGCTGATGCTGCCGATCCGGGTCCGGCAGCGCCCGGTGCTGCTGATCTACGGCGATCACGGACAGATCGACGTGCAGCTCGACACGGTCGGTCAGGTCATCTCTTTCGCACCGCTGGTATCGAGCGCGCTCGAGCACCTGATCTTGAAGCGCAAGCAAACCTCGACGTCGATCGCCCCGCGTTTGCCGGTACGGCAGCAGCGCAGCTCCGCCCTGCCCAGACCAGAAGAGCGCGCCGCCGCGCTGGCTTCGGCCCTCGGGGTCGATGACGCACCCGTGTCGTCCAAACCTGCCAGCCTGCGACCGGGCGGGCTGGCCCGACCTGTCATCGCGATCGGGAGCTCGCAGCGCAGCAAGACACCCGCGCAAGGCTCACCCGTGATCAGCGCGAACCCCGCGCCGGACGCGGAGAAATTGACGTTCGAAGGTGACGAGCCGAGCCCCACTTCGGAGCGCGCCTTCCGCAAGCAAGAGCGAGGGACCGAGCCCGGGATGGGCACGCAGAACCGCAAGCTCGAGCTCGTCGCCGAGCCGAGCGAAGGCAGCCTGCCGCCAGCGGCACCGCCCGCAGCTGAACCGATCGACGAATCCTCCCCGGAAGCACCGGAAATCTCGTTGGGCGCCGAGTCGCTCGACGAAGAGCTCGACGAGTATGGCGCCGACGCGCCCGACAGCGGGGTTCCGCTCGCGCCCGCCTCGCGCTCACTGGCGCACAGCGCCCGCCCGCTCCCCGTCGCCAAGAGCTCTGCGGAGCTCAAGCTACCCACCGTGATCGTAGACTTGGCGCATGAGTGCCAGGCGCTGCTCGATGAGCTGCTGGCTGGGAGCACCGCGGCCGGCGACAAGCTCGTGCAGATTGGCGAGCCGGCTGTGGCTGTGCTGGCCAGCTCCTTTCCGGGTCCGATCACGGCCGAGCTACGACGCGGCGTCGGCAACGCGCCGTCGCGCGCATCGGAGTGCGGTCCGGTACTGCGCACGCTCGCGCGCATCGGCGTGAGAGCTGCGCCGGTGCTCGTCGTCCGCACCGCCGACGCCGACCCCAACGTGCGCGCCTGGGCTACGCGGCTTTTGGGCGAGATGGCCAACGAAGACTCGGCTCGCGCCATCGTGCGACGTTTCATCGACGACGAGCAGGAAGTGCGGCGCGCCGCGCTGGCCGCGGGTCGACTCATGCAGTCGAGCGTGGAAGCGCGCTCGATGATTCACATCGGCCTGGCCGAGCTGCTAGCCGATCCGTCGCGGCCCGAGGAGCAGCGTCACTCGCTGATCGAGGCCATCGCGGATCTTCGCGACGGCCGTGCGATCCCGACGGTGCTCCGGCTCCTCGAGGATCGTTCGACCGACATCGTGCGCTCGGCGCACTGGGCGCTGGTCGTGTTGTCGCGGCAAGACCACGGGCTGTCGGCGGCCGCCTGGGACGAGTGGTGGCGGCAGAACTCTGGACGCCACCGCATCGAGTGGCTGATCGACGCGCTGATGCACGAGACGGCCGACATCCGACGCGCGGCCGGGGACGAGCTCAAGTCCACCACCAAGGAATACTTCGGTTACTACGACGATCTGCCGCTCCCCGAGCGACAGAAGGCGCAGAACCGCTATCGCGAATGGTGGGAGAGCAAGGGGAAAGCGCGCTTTCGCTGATTGCGCTCGACAGCCACGCGGGCTGCGTGGCAAAAGCGTATCCCCCGTGCAGGAATCCGAGCAGATCGTCGACCCCGCGCTGCGCGCCGCGAACCTGGCGCTGTCTGGGCGCAAGCGTCGCGAGGTGAGCCGCATCGCATCGATCGAGCTGCGCTTCACGGATGCGCGCAGCGGCGCGTGGGAAGCACTCGCGATGCTCTCCGTGGGCATCGCGACAGTCCTCGGCGTCCTCGGCGTCTGGTTTTTGTAGCCAGTACGCCGAGGCAGAGCCGCTGGCGCCTTACTTCTTGCCTTCGCCTTCGGCGGGGGCACCCCCGACGGGACCGCTCTTCTTGGTCTTGCCGCCCTTGAGGTCGATCTCCCAGTTGAGCGTCTCTTCGGCACCCTGGTAGGCAGGGACGATCACGGCCTTGATGGCGCGCAGCACACACTTGCCGATCGTCGTGTCCTCTCCGTACGGGTCGCTGATGGTGGCTGACTTGACGTGGCCGTCGTTACCGAAGGTGACGGCGACCGTAGCCATGCCCTTGGGCGCCTTCTCGGTGATCGACTCGGGACAGCTCTCGGCGGAATGCGCAGCGCGGTGCATCTCGAGGTCGGCCTGCTTGGCGTCCCAACCGCGGCGCTTTTCTTCTTCGGTCTGACCACTCGGCTCGTCGTAGTCCGAGGGCTTCTTCTGGTTCTGCATCTGCTCGGCGCCTGCCGCCTCTTGATCGGCGATCAGCTCGTCGGGCGTCTTGACGTGGTCGGCCTCCATGCTCGGACCGCACGCCGCAGCCAAACCCATCACCAAAGACATGCCCAAAATACGCGCCTGCATGGGAGCGCATCCTAATCAGTTCCCCGCCAAGTCGTAAAGGAGTCCGGCCGCCCCAGATTTTTTCACAGGGAGGCGGGGAGGCGGGGAGATCCGCGAGATTTTTTTATGATCGGACGGTTAGAACCAGCGCCGAACAGGGTTCGTGCCGCCGGGGCCCAATGTCGTTGGCCCGGGTCGCTACAGGTCGGTGATTTGGTAGTCTTTGATTTTGTAGAGCAGGGCGCGGTGGCTGATTTCTAGGACCTCGGCGGCGCGGGTGCGGTTGCCTTTGGTCTTTTGGAGCGCGCGGCGGATCAGGATCTCTTCGATGATGCGCGTGGTCTTTTTCACGGAGAGCTCGCCGCTCGCCAACTGAACCTGCACCGGGTCGCGCGCTTCGCGGATGCGCTCCGGCAAGTCGGCCGCGACGATTTGCTCGCCTTCGGACAGCACCATGGCGCGTTCGATGGTGTTCTCCAGCTCGCGCACGTTCCCGGGCCAGGCGTACTCGTAGAGCAAGCGGCGCGTCTCGGTATCGAGCCCGCGGATCGAGGTACCGAGGCGCGTGTTGTTCTTGGCTACGAAGTGATCGATGAGCAGCGGGATGTCGTCACGTCGCTCGCGCAGCGGCGGACAATGAATCGGCAGCACGTTGAGGCGGTAGAAGAGGTCCTCGCGGAAGCGCCCTGCTTTGGTCTCGGCGTGGAGGTCACGATGGGTGGCAGCCACGATGCGCACGTCCACCTGCATGTCGCGCCCCTCCCCCAAGCGACGAATCTTCTCGTCTTCGAGTACGCGCAGCAGCTTGACCTGCAGCCCGAGCGGCAGCTCGCCGATTTCGTCGAGGAACAGCGTGCCGCCGTTGGCTTCTTCGAAGAGGCCGCGGCGATCGTGCACGGCGTCGGTGAAAGCGCCTTTCTTGTGCCCGAATAGCTCGCTCTCCAGCAGGTTTTCGGGAATGGCGCCGCAGTTGACGGCCACGAACGGGCCGCCCCGCCGCGTGCTGCGCCGGTGCAGCGCGCGCGCGACGAGCTCTTTGCCGACACCGCTCTCACCCGTGACGAGCACGGTGGTCTTGAACTCGGCGATCTTCGAGATGGTTCGGAAGATCTCCTGCATGCGTGCGCTCTTGGCCAGGATGTCTTCGAAGCGGTGCTCCTTGCGGATCTCGTCTCGCAGCGCGCGGTTCTCACGTCGGAGCAGCTCACGATCTTCGGCCTTGCGCAGCGCGAGCACGACCTCGTCGGGCTTGAAGGGCTTTTGGACGTAGTCGTAGGCGCCCGCCTTCATGGCCTCGAGCGCGAGGTCCATGTTGCCGTAGGCGCTCATCACGATCACGGTCGCCTCGTTGCCCTTGGCTTTGAGCGTCGAGAGCAAGTCGAGACCGCCCATCTTGGGCATGCGCACGTCGGTCAGCACCACGTCGGGCCCAAACGAATCGACCATGCCGAGCGCCTCTTCGCCGCTGACGGCAGTCTCGACCTCGTAGCCATGCCGGCGCAGCAACGTGCGCAGCACGACCCGCAGGTTTTCCTCATCGTCGACGACCAGTACCCGGCGCACTATGCAAAAAAGTTACACCACCGGCCCGAGGTCCGCAAGAACTGGAGACCGCGCGCTATCTCTCCAGCGTTTCGGCGAATCGGATATACACGCTGCCCCATGCTCGCCGGTCTCGACCAGCTCTACAGCGCCCAAATCGGAAACCTGCGCCGCCGTCTGCGCGGACAGCGACTCGCGGTGTTGACCCATGCGGCTGCGATCGATCGCCGCGGTCGCCACCTGCTCACGGTGCTCGAAGAGCTCGGCGCCGTGCCGCAGGTGATCTTCACGCCGGAGCACGGCCTGTTCGCCGACGCTCAAGCCGAAGAGCCCGTGCGCGATCCCGTGGCGGGCGAGAGCGCCGAGAGCGCGGCAGCGGGGCCGCGCGTCGTCAGCCTGTACGGCGACAGCAAAGAGCGCTTGTCGCCCACCGCCGAAGAGCTCGAAGGCGTCGAGCTGCTCGTCATCGATCTGGCTGATGTCGGCAGCCGATATTACACGTACGTGTGGACAGCGCTGCTCGCGGCGCGTGCCGCCGCAGCCAAAGGCATTCACACGGTGGTGCTCGATCGCCCCAACCCGATTTCGGGCGATCCCCTCAGCCTCGAAGGCATCCCGCAGCGCGAGGGCTTCCTCTCCTTCGTGGGCCTCGAACCGCTGCCGATTCGGCACGCGCTGACGCTCGGCGAAATCTTGGCGCTGTTCATGGAGCGCGACGGCAGCGCGCTGGGTCCCGAGGGCGCGCTGTCCGTGGTGCGGGTGCTGGGCTGGGAGCGGCACCGAACGGCCGAGGCCTGGGGTCGCCCGTTCATCATGCCTTCTCCCAACATGCCGACGCTGGAAACGGCGCTCGTTTACCCAGGTGGCTGCCTGCTCGAAGGCACGAACCTGTCCGAAGGTCGCGGGACCACCGCGCCGTTTCAGCTGGTCGGGGCGCCGTTTCTGGATGGTCAGGCGCTGGCGCAGTCGCTCGCCGAAGCCGGGACCCCGGGCGTGCTCGTGCGCCCCGCCACCTTCAAGCCCACGTTCGAGAAGCATGCGGGCCAGCGCTGCAGCGGTGTGATGCTGCACGTGACCAACCCGGCCCTGTTTCGCCCGGTCACCACGTACCTCACGCTCATCACGCTGGCCCGCGCTCAGGCGCCGGAGCAATTTGCGTTTCGCACGACTCCTTACGAGTTCGAAGCCACCATTCCGGCTTTCGACCTGCTCACCGGCTCGTCGGAAGCGCGCACCGCCATTTCCGGCGGAGCCTCGGCAGAAGACGTGGTCGCGACCACGGCGCCGGTCGACCCGAGCCTCCGCGAAGTCGTGATCGAAGCCGAGGCCCGGCTCGAGCGCGCAGCAACCTGAGCTCAGCCGCGCACGGCTGCTTCGACGTCGGCGATCGACTTCGGGACGCTGACGCTCAGCACCTCGTGACCGCTTTCGGTGACGAGCACGTCGTCCTCGATGCGAATGCCACGGACGTCGTCGAAGCGTTCGAGCACCGCGCGATCGAGCGCGCTCTCTAGCTCACCCACCTCCGCCGGTTCGTCCAAAATGCGGCGGATTTGGTAAAATCCGGGTTCGATGGTGACGCACATGCCAGTCGCCAGATCGCGATCGAGCCGCAGGTAGCGGTCGCCGCGAGTCGTCGCGCGACTGCGCCCGGGGGCGTAGCCGGCGCGGTCACCCAAGTCTTCCATGTCGTGCACGTCCACGCCCAGCAAGTGGCCGACGCCGTGCGGAAAGAACAGCGCCGCCGCTCCACGAGCGTACAGATCCTGCGCGTCGCCACGTAGGATGCCGAGGGCGATCAAGCCCTCAACCAAGACGAGCCCCGCGCGGCGATGCACGTCGAGGTAGCTCACGCCCGGCGCGACGGCTTCGATGGCTGCGAGCTGCGAAGCGAGCACGACCTCGTAGATGGCCTGCTGCGTTGCTGAGAAACGACCCGTCACGGGCCAGGCGCGCGTCACGTCTCCAGCGAAACCTTCCGGTGTTTCGGCGCCCACGTCGGCGAGCAGCAAATCACGCTCGCCCAGCACACCGTCGTGACGATCGTTGTGAAGCACCTCGCCATGCACGGTGACGATAGAGCCGTAGGCGGTGCTGCAACCGGCAGCCGTAATTTCGGCCTCCATCGCAGCGCGCACCACGGCCTCGCGTGCCCCGACGCGGGTCGCGCGCATGCCGGCGCGGTGCGCGCGTTCGGTGACACGTGCCGCTTCACGCAGTTGTTCCACCGCGGCAGCGTCGTGACTGAGGCGAACCGCGATCATCGCTTCGGCGAGCGCGGCGTCGGCACCTTCGAGCTCCGTACCGCCGCCAGGCTCCAGATCCTCCTCGCGATCGAGCAGCATGGCGAGCCACGCTGCTGATTCGAGATCTTGTGGCGGAAGCGTCGCGGCGTCCTTGGCGCCGGCCTGCTCGAGCTCGTCGATGGGTCGCACCTCGAGCCCGAGCTCATCGCTCAACTGGCGCAATGTGGGCATCGGGCCGGTCCACAGCTCCGCCTCCGGATCGGACGGTGGCGCAAACAACGTGGCCCGTCCCGACCCAAGCTGCAGCGCCGCCCCTTCAATCGAACGCCCCACCAAATAGAGGAAGTGGCTCTCGGCACGGAACGGGAAGCGATTGTGCTGAAAGTTGCGCGGTCGCGAATGGCCCGCGACCAACAAGGCGGGCCCATCGAAGCGGGCGAGCAATCGCGCGCGCCGCTGGGCAAAAGCGCTAGCTTGGGAGGGTTTCGTCCACATCGGAATTCGCAATCGATCCGGCTGCTTGCGTCAGTCGTACTGGGTCCTGGAGCGCGGTCGCTCCGAAACTAGCGGAGGCCCTAGCGTAGCAGGTAAAGTTCCGCCCGCTGAAACCGGACAGGACCCCGGGCATACAGCGTGCGCGCGGATTCGTCCGGGCGTCGGGGCCCGCTTATCAGTGGCTCGAAAAACCAGAAACCATAGAGGAGTCGAGAATGGCTTTTAGTCTCTCCAAGTCGATCGTGTCTGCAGCTTCCGCTGGCCTGATGGTCGGTGCCCTCGCCGCATGTGGTGGCAGCGCGCCGCCGCCCGAGGCTCCCGCGGCCGAGGCCCCCGCTGCTCCGGCAGTGGACGGTGCTGCTCCGGCCGACGGTGCTGCTCCCGCCGCCGATGCGGCCGGTGCCAAGGAGTGCTGCAAGGGGAAGAACGAGTGCAAGGGCAAGGGCTCCTGCAAGACCGACGCGAACGCGTGCGCGGGGAAGAACGAGTGTAAGGGCAAAGGTGGCTGTAACGGCCACTGCCCGAAGTGACGCGTTGAGGCAGCTGTGAGCACACCCGCCGAGCTCGCGTTTGGGCTTCGTTTTGCCTGTGGTCCGACGCTCACGTACTCAAGTACGTTCCGCTTCGGTCCTCGGCAAGGCCTTGCCGAAACGCGAGCTTGGCGGGTGGTTTGCTTTACCCGAGCGAGCTGATCCCGTGACCGAGCTTGGCGGGTGGTTTGCTTTACCCGAGCGAGTTGATGCCGATTACCCGAGTGAGCTGATGCCGATTACCCGAGTGAGCCGACGCCGTTTCGCCGAGCTAGCTGATGACGCTTGATTTGGGTGTTGGTGTGGGGCTGAGGGTTCCCCACTATGGGGCGATCCTTCAGGAGCTGCCGAAGGTCGATTTTTTCGAGGTTATTAGTGAAAATTTCAT
Organism: Myxococcota bacterium; assembly: GCA_048498935.1. Taxonomy (GTDB): domain Bacteria; phylum Myxococcota_A; class Polyangia; order Polyangiales; family Polyangiaceae; genus PMG-095. The sequence goes on along the minus strand of JBEHXA010000030.1, from coordinate 11,742 downwards.
GGTGGAGGGGGGCAAGCCGCTCTACCACCTCGATCGCGTGCTCGAGCACTACCGGGTCGTGCAGCACGGCGTATCGCTCGGCATCGCCGGACCCGACGAGCCTGACCGCGCGTACCTCGAGCGGCTGAAAGCGTTGGTCAGGCGCACCAAGACGCCCTGGGTGAGCGACCATTTCTGCTGGTGCGGAGCCGGCAACGCGCACCTACACGACCTCTTGCCGATCCCGTACACGCGAGAGGCGGTGACGCGCACGGCCCAGCGTGCACGCATGATTCAAGACTTTTTGGAGGTGCCGTTCGCGCTCGAAAACACCTCCAGCTACCTCACCTTCCGCTCCAGCACGCTGAGTGAATGGGAGTTCATCAGCGAGGTAGCCGAGCGCGCCGACATCGGGCTCTTGTTCGACGTGAACAACGTCTTCGTCTCGGCTTACAACCACGGCTTCGACGCCGAGGCGTTCGTTCGCTCGGTGCCGCACGCGCGCATCCTGCAAATTCACCTCGCCGGGCACACCAACCTGGGCAAGTACATCATCGACACGCACCGCGGCCGCGTGCTCGAAGACGTGTTGGACCTATATCGCACGACTATTTCGCTCACCGGACCAGTCTCCACTTTGATCGAGTGGGACGACGAGATCCCCGAGCTCTCGGTCCTGCTCGCTGAGGCCGAGCGCGCGCGCCGAGCACGCGACGACGGCCTGGCGCTTCGCGCCGGGGCGCCGCGATCCCACGCGCACGCCGCCACAGCCGTCGTTCACGTTCAGCCCACGACGAGCGAGCTGGTGACCCCGTGGCGCCAAGGCGGGCCCCAAGAGTCGGCCGCGGGTGAGGCCGCCGAATGAGCGAGGCGCTCAGCGACTTGCAGCGCCGGATGGTCGGCGCGCTGCGGCATGGCCGCGCCCTCGAGCGGAGTCCCGAGTGGACGAGCTTCGCCGAGCTGCACGTGACCGGCAACGAGCGCCTGAGCCCGGTGCAGCAGCTGGAAATTTACCGCGAGCAGTTCTGGCTGCGGCACACGAGCTCGCTCGTCGAGGATTTTCCCGGGCTGGGCGGCATCCTGGGCCAGGCCGATTGGGAGCGGCTCGCCGAGCACTATTTGAGCCAGGTGACGCTCGATAGCTACACGCTGCGGGACCTCGGGCAACAGCTCCCGGAGCTCATCCAGAGCGCCAATTGGCTCCCCCACCAGGCCCTGTGCCTCGACATGGCTCGGCTCGAGCTCGCCTACGTCGCAGCGTTCGACGCGCCCGACAGCGGGCCTTTGCCGCCCGAACGCTTGGCAGCGATCCCCGAAGAAGCCTTGGGGGCGGCGCGACTCGTGCTCGCTCCGTCGGTCCAGCTGCTCGAGGTCGGCTACGCCGTTGCCGACCTGCGTCGCCGGCTTCGCGCCTCGGATGCAAACCAAGCCGCTAGCACCGAGCCCGTACCGATCCCGGAACCAGGGCCGCAGTGTTTGGTCGTCTACCGCCGCGAGCTCCGGCTCTGGGACATGCCCGTCAGCCCGGTAGCATTCGCATTTTTGTCCGCGCTCGCGCGAGGCACACCGCTCGCGATCGCCGCCGAGCAGGCCGCAACCACGGCGGAGGCCGGAGCCGAGCTCGGCGCGAGCCTCGGCGCGTGGCTGCAAGAGTGGACCTCAAAAGGTCTCATCAGCGACGTGCAAGCCTAAAAACGCACCAGAAACCTTGCGAAGTGGCCCACATCTTGCTACCCGCAAGGAGTGGGAGACCTGTCGGCTCGACTCAGGTCCGTTCAAAGCAAGCGCACCGCTTTGCTGATGGGCGTGATCAACGCGACCCCCGACTCGTTCTACGCCCAGGGCCGGAGCGAGAGCGCGGATTCCGCTCGGGCGCGCGTCGATCAACTGCGCGCTGAGGGCGCCGAGCTCATCGACGTCGGGGGCGAGTCATCGCGCCCCGGTGCCGCGCCTGTCGGACCCGCAGATCAGATCGCGCGCGTCGAGGCCGCTCTTGCACACGCCGTTGAGAGCTCGCTGCTCGTCTCCATCGACACCACGAGCCCCGAGGTCGCCGAGCACGCGCTCGAGCGAGGCGCGGCGATCGTGAACGACGTGTCGTGTTTGACCGACCTGGACCTCGCGAGGGCGGCCGCGCGCTTCGACGCTGCCCTGATCCTGATGCACACCCGAGGCAGCCTCGGCTCGATGACCGGCTTCTCCGAGTACCCGGACGACGCTTATCGCGACGTCGTCGCCGAGGTGAGGCGCGAGTGGTGCGAGGCTCGAGACAAAGCGGTCCAGGTCGGCATGCAGCGCGACCGGGTGTGGTTCGACCCCGGTATCGGCTTCGGTAAGAACGCGCGGCAGTCTTTCGAGCTCTTGCGGCGCTTGGGCGAGTTCAGCGATCTCGGGGTGCCGGTCGTCGTCGGGCCGAGCCGCAAGTCGTTCATCAAGCTGGTAGACGACGTGGAGCCCGCCGAACGCCTCGGCGGAACGATCGCGGCTTGTCTCTGGTGCGCAGCCCAAGGCGCGCGCGTGCTGCGCGTGCATGACGTGCGCGCTGTGCGCCAAGCCTTGTCAGTGAGCGAGCAGCTCGCCAGCGCCGCTGCGGTGCCGACGCACCACCTCCCCCGAGACCGAGACGAGGCCGCCCATGCTTGAAGCGGTGCGCGCCTATTGGGAGAGTCGTACTCCGCTACAGCTGGGCAAGGACGCGCTCGACGTGTTCTTGGTCTACTACCTCACCTACCGCGCGCTGCTGGTGCTGCGCGGTACGCGCGCGATGCAGGTCGGCCTCGGCCTAGCGCTGGTGTTCGTGCTGTACCTGGTCGCACAAACGCTGCGCCTCGCCACCGTGATCAGCATCATGGGCACGCTCATCTCGAGCATGCTGCTGATCATCGTCGTGGTGTTTCAAAGCGACATCCGCCGTGGCTTGCAGCGCGTGGGCAGCCGCGCCTGGTTCGGCAGCCTCGCACGCGCGCAAGAAACGAAGGTAATCGACGAGGTGGTCGAGGCAGCTACCGAGCTGGCCCGCCACCGCATCGGCGCCCTCATCACCTTCGAGCAGGACGCAAACCTCGACGAGTTCGTCGGCGTGCACAAGGGCCACACGCTGGATGCCCAGGTGACGCGCGAGCTACTGGTAGCGCTGTTTTTGCCTGAAGGCATGAACAAGCTCCACGACGGCTCGGTGGTGATCCGCAACCTGCGCATCGCAAAGGCCGGCGTCTTCTTCCCGATGCCGGAAGGACGCATCGTCGACGACAGCTTCGGGTCGCGGCACCGCGCGGCGCTCGGCATCACTGAAGAGACGGACGCGGTGGTCGTGATCGTGAGCGAAGAGCGCGGCACCATCAGCTTTTGCTTCAACGGCAACATCGCGAGCAACCTGGACGGCCCAAAACTCCGCACCATGCTCGACGCGATCTTCAGCCCGAAGGTGCGCAAGAAGTCGCGGCGCAATAAGCCGGCACGCGAGTCGGTGACGGAGGCGCTGCCCAAAACGCCGCAAGCGCCGCAGCTGGATCCGGTGCCCAGCAGCCGTGGGCGCGAGAGCCAACCCGATTCGATCCCGCCACGCATCAGCCTGATCGCCGTCGAGCCCGAGCCGGTGCGGCCGAAGAGCGACCCGCCGCCGGCGCCGCTGCGCACGAGCATCCAAGGCGCGACTCCCGCCGCGCCCCCGGCTTCTGCGCCGCTGCGCGCCGCCCCCGTAGTCGGATCCGCGACGCCGCTGCGCACTCCGGTCACCACCAGCGAGCGCGACCCCGGCTCGCCACCGAGCGGCCCGCGCCGCGACTCGCAGGGGGACGGCTGAAATGCTGCGCTCGTTCTTCAGCAGCGTGCTCGCCTTCATGCGCGACGCATTGAGCGAAAATATCGGCCTGAAGGCGCTGGCCATGTGCTTCGCACTGGGCCTGTTCGCGTTCGTCCACGGCCAAGAAGAGGAGCAGCAGCGCACGGTCCCGGTGGCGCTCGTGATGCGACTGCCGCAGGCCAGCGCCGAGCGGGAGCTGATGACGCCCATTCCGGCCAGCATCCACGTGACGCTGCAGGGGAGTGCGCGCGCCATCGACAACCTGCTTCAGGCCGGCGTGCCGCCCGTCGAAATCGACCTGCGCGACGGGCGCCGCGAATCGGTGGTTTTCGACGAGAGCATGTTCACGCTCCCGCCGGAGACCAAGATCACCATCATCGACCCCAGCAGCATCGAGCTGAACTGGGAAGACGTGGCCACGCGCCAGATCCCGATTCAGGCTGCCATTACTGGGCAGCCCGCCGATGGCTACGTCGTCAAAGGTGAGCCTGACGTCGATCCCAGGACCATTACGGTGAGCGGGCCGCTCAGCGCCATCGAGGTGCTGCAGTTCGCGCGGCTCTCGGCCTTCGACGTATCCGGCCTGAGCGAAGGCGTGCACAAGCGCCGCATGGGGATCGATTCGCCGCCGGTGCGCGTCAGGTACCTTGGACCTCAGGCTGCGACGGTCGCGGTCACGGTGGCACGCCGCGTGAGCGAGGTTCGCTTCGAGAATCGCCCCGTCGAGGTCGCGGGCGTGCCAGGAGGCATCGCGACGCCCCGCACCGTCGACGTGGTCGTGGCGGGACCGCCCGAGATCGTGCGCGCGCTGCGCCCCGACCAGATTGTACCGGTGGCGGACCTGAGCAAGGTCGAAGGGCTCGATCTCAAGGAGATCAAGCACGGCTCCGCGTCGGTCAAGGTCACCCTGCCCCTGAGCCACGCTGAAGCAGAGCTGCAGCCCCCGAGCGTCAACGTGAAGTGGTGAGCGGGCGGCCCGCTACAGCAACGTGATGGTGAGTCGAGAGCGCGCTTCCTGAAAGAAGGAAGACATGGCCGAGGCGAGTCGGCGGCTCACGTACCAGCGCAAGAGCAGCGGGCGCGCGCGCGCAAACGACTCGTTTTGCAGCGCCGCGGGGGCGGAGCGCTGGATGGCCTCGAGCTCAGCGTCGCTCGGGCGCAGCATCGGCGCCACCATTCGATCGAGGTACAAGCTGGCGCGCGCTTGACGGCGTACGAGCGCAGCGAGCTCGGCGTTGCTGACCCCTTCGGCGCGCTGCGCTTCGGCGAGCGGATCCTCACCGCCCACGCGATCGCTCAACAGCTTGCGCGCCAGCTCCGCCTGGCGCGCCAGAACCGCCTCGGACGGCTCCGGCTCGATGCGCAAGCTGGACAGCAGCACTTCCGAAATGTGCCGTTCCAGCGCGGCGCTGATGTGGCGCTCGCGGTACGGCTGCGCGTCGAAGGCCGGTCGATCGCGATCGGCGAGCGCCTCGATGCGAGCTTCGAACGCCAGGCGCCGCCCGTAAATGAAGCGCGGTCGCTCTGCGCCGCCCGTCTCGGGAGCGAAGAAGCGCACGACCGCTCGATCCAGCTGAATCGGCTCGGCTTGCGCGGTCGCTGGCGCTAGGGCGCCGAGCAGGCAAGCGAAGGTGAGTAGCAGCAGGCGCGGCACGAATTCAGCTCAACGCGCTGCCGGTCGCTTGCGAGAAGAGGGCGTCGCTTCGTCGTCGCCGGCGGCTGGCGTGGCTCCGCTCAGCGGCTCTGCAGCGGGCGTGACCGGGGTTGGCACGGGTGCGGAGGACGCGGCCGGGTCGCTCTCAGCGGCTCCGCCTTCGGCCGCGTCGCCTCGACTCGTGAAGCCGCGCGCTGCGCGGCGCGCTTTCACGAACTCGGCAAAGGCCGTCACCTTGTCCAGATCGCGAGCGCTGAGGGACTCGATCAACTCGTGCAGCTGCTTGCGCAGCGTGTCGATGCTGCGACCACGACGAGCCGCCGCTTCTTGCGGTACTGCGACGTCCTTCTCTTTCGCGACGGTCGGCTCACTCGGCCACACCACGCGCGGCGTGGGCTTGAGCGCATGAGCCGCGAGCCACGCCTCCATGAACACGCGCAGCCGCTCACTCCGAAACGCGAACCAGCGCTCGCGCTCGGCACCGTGGCTCATCAGCACGTCCTTGAAGCGCCGGAACGCGCCTTTGCCGTCGATTGCTTGCGTCAGCAAATCCGACAACGGCTTGTCCTCGACCATCGGGATGAACCGTTCCATCCAGCGATACTGCTCGCGCGAGCTCACCGGCTCGATGCGCATGTAGCTGGTATCCGATGCGATGCGCTGGTGCATTTCGGGATCGGCGATGCCGTCCACGACGCGCAGCACCTCGCCGGTCGAGAGGTGCAAGTAGCTGTGCACCTCCGGCGCGTTGTTCTCGAACGCGTCTTCGAGCGCTTCCCAATCGATCGGGACGTCGCGCGGTGGCTGTCCTGCCCCCGCTCCGCTCATGTCCGAGTCCGACATCCTTGATCTTTCCTTTCACCCACCAGCGTCACGACCCCACCGAGCCGGGCGCGCCGCTGGCTCCTTTGCCAACCGTCGAGGCGAGCTGGTCGTTTCCGCACCCTCCATGTTGGCAGGGAAAGCTCGCGCCAGCTCGACGATTTTTTGCGGCTTCCGCCGATCGGCTCGGGATCGGCCTTTTGGCCGGCTTTCAGGCCGAGTGCCGCGGCGGGTTGAGCGTCAGTCGCGCTCGCTCGGCCGGCGTCCCCCGACGAATCAACCAGCGCGAGAGCACCGGCCGTCTGGTCTCGTGAGTTTGGTGACCCGGGCCCAGCGAACGAGGCAGACCATGGGACTCGGACCGAGAGCTCGGATCGCACGCTCGCGAGATGCAGCACCCAACTAGCAATGGCGTCGCTTCCGCCTGGTGCCAAGTGCGATCGCGTTCTCGGCGCTCGATTCTTTCCAAGCGGGCAGCGCGCGAACGTTTGCCGAGTGAGGTGCGTCTAAACCCGACAAGGCTACTCTCGGGCTCACACCTCCGGCATGGCGAGCGCACGGACCACTGCTCCCGGAGCTGACGCGGGCGATCCGAAAGACGCTAGAGCATCCGCGCGTGAAAGTTGGGGCTGAGGCCCCAACTTGCGCCCCCTTGTGCCACCGAGCGGGCGCAGCTAGCCTGTCTGGCTGGCATGGCCCGAATCCTGCTCGTCTCCCCTGAAGGCCAACAGGTGGTCGAGCTCCGCGATCACAACTCGCTCGGGCGTCATCCGTCGAACACGGTCCAGCTCCTCGACAAGATCGTCTCGAAGGAGCACTGCATCATCGAGCGTCGACCGAATGGTTTCACGCTACGAGACCTCGGCAGCCTCAACGGAACGTACGTCAACGGTGAGCGCGTCGCAGGCGAGCGCGACTTACGTCACGGCGACGACATCGCGCTAGGTCAAACTCGTGCGCGCTTCGACGACGGCAGCGGTCGGCCCATGCCGACGCCCTCGGGTGGCTATCCGCAGCAAGGCGCGCCGTTCCAAGCTCAGCACCCGCCGCAATCGGGTTGGCAGCAGGCAGGCCCCCCGAGCATGGGTGCGCCGTCTACGGTCGGAACACCGGGTCCGTATGCTTCCGCGCCGCAGCCGATGTCACCGCTCGGATCCCACCCGCTGAGCCCGACGCCGGCGGTGGGTTTTCAGCCGGTTCCGCTGCAGGGCCCGCCCCCCGGTATGGCGCCGGCCATGCCGACCGCCAACGTCGACATCAACGACAAGGCGCGCCAAATCGGCACCCAAATCGCAGCGACCCAGAAGGGGTTTCTGCCCTACGACAGCGTCTCGGGTAACACCGCGCAGCTGGCGGCAGACTACGAGCGGCTGCGCCTATCGCACGAGTTGTCGCGTGAGATCGCCCTCGAACGCGATCTGCCCAGCCTGCTCAACAAGATTCTACTCACGATTTTCAAGTTCGTGCGCGCCGACCGCGGCGTGATCTTCCTCAAGGCCAACGACGGCCAGCTCGTTCCAGGGGCAAGCCAGCGTCGCGACGGCACCAATCAGCCGATTCCGGTGTCATCGACGATCATGAATCACGTGATCCGCGAGCGCGCCACGGTGCTCACGCACGATGCAGCCATGGACTTCGCTGCGTCCAAGGGCAAGAGCATGATCTTGAACCGGATCAGCTCGGCCATCGTCGCACCGCTGCTGCACAACGACGAGATCCTCGGGGTGCTCTGGCTGGATAGCGAGACCCTGGCGCAGTTTCAGCCGAAGGACATGGAGATCGTCACTGCCATCGCGACGCAGGCGGCGATGTTCATCGAGATCAACATCCTCGGTCGCAAGATCGAGCAAGAGATCGTCAACCGCGAGCGATTCAGTCGGTTGCTGTCACCCAACGTCGCTCAGCGCGTGATGTCCGGTGAGCTCGAGGTGAAGAAGGGCGGACAGCTCGTCGAAGAATGCACGGTGTTCAACTCGGACATCCGTGGCTTCACTCGCATGAGCGACGGCGCCCACCCCGCCGGTATCGTCGAGATGCTGAACGACTACTTCGAGCTGATGGTCGAGGTGTTGTTCAAGCACGAAGGCACACTCGACAAGTTCATGGGCGACGGCATCATGGCCTTGTGGGGCGCGCCGGTCGCTCACCCCGACGACGCGGTGCGCAGCGTGGAATGCGCGCTCGAGCAGATGGAAGTGCTCGGCAAGTTCAATCGCACGCGGATGGAAGAGGGCCACCCGGCGCTCGCCATGGGCATCGGCATCCACACCGGCCCGCTGGTCGCGGGCTACATCGGGAGCTCCAAGGCGCTGAGCTACACCGTGATTGGCGACACTGCGAACACCAGTGCGCGCCTGTGCGGCGTAGCGTCGGCCGGCCAGGTCCTCGTGAGCGAGCAGACGCTCGCGCGGTTGGGCGGCAAGTTCGAGGTCGAAGAGCTGGCTCCTGCCCAACTGAAGGGCAAAGAGAAGCCTTTCCGCATCTTCGACATCAAGCGCAAGCACCCGAGCGCGCAGGTGCCCGCCAGTCTTCGCGGCTCGGCTTGAACGGCGAGCCCTTCGGCGTCGGGAGCGTTTCGGAGCACTGACGCGGCGCGGCGCGACGCGTCGGCCGAGGTGACGCCTCTGCCCTCGACAGAACCCGGGATTGGCGCCAAAGTCGCCGACCTCCGCGCCCGTCCTTTGGGCGCCGCGCAAACCCACCTATGGCAGTCGTCCTCGCATTCGAACGCCCCGTCGTCGAGCTCGTCGCGCGTGTGCGCGAGCTGCGTGAGCTCGCCAGTGAAGATCCGCGTTTCGGCGCCGAGCTTCGCCGGCTCGAAGATAAGGCGGCCGTGCTGGCTCGTGAGGTGTTCGCCGGGCTGACGCCGATGCAAAAGGTGCAGCTTTCTCGGCACCCTAGCCGGCCCTACTCACAGGATTACATCGAGCGCTTGTTCGAGGACTTCGTGGAGTTGCACGGCGATCGGCGGTTCGCGGACGACCCTGCGATCATCGCCGGGCTCGGCCGCTACCACGGGCGCAGCGTGGCCGTGATCGGGCACCGCAAGGGCCGAACCACCAAAGAAAACATGCAGCGCAACTTCGGGATGCCGAACCCCGAAGGCTACCGCAAGGCGATTCGCCTGTACGAAATGGCCGATCGCTTCGGGCTACCGATCTTCACCTTCGTCGACACGCCCGGCGCCTACTGCGGCATCGGCGCCGAGGAGCGCGGGCAGAGCGAGGCCATCGGCGCGTCGATCGAGGTGATGTCGCGCATGACCGTGCCGATCATCAGCACCGTGATCGGCGAAGGCGGCTCGGGCGGCGCGCTGGCGCTGGGCGTGGCCAACCGCGTGCTGGTCCTGGAGTTCAGCTATTACTCGGTCATCACACCCGAGGGTTGCGCGGCGATCCTTTGGAAGAGCGGCGACCTGGCGCCCGAAGCCGCCGCCCGCCTGAAGATCACCGCACCCAACCTGCTGGAGCTCGGCGTGGTGGACGCCATCGTCGAGGAGCCCCCGGGCGGTGCGCACCAGGACCCGGACGACGCGGCCAAGCGGCTGGACGTCTCGCTGTACGGCGAGCTCAAGGCCCTGAGCCGGCTCTCTCCCGACGAGCTGCGCGCGGATCGCTACGACCGTTTCCGCAAGCTCGGCGCGTTTGTGGCATAAGGCGCTCGCCATGGCCCCCGCGCCGGACATTCGCAACATCGACGAGCTGACACTTGCCCACCGGCGAGTGCTGGTGCGCGCCGACTTCGACGTGCCGCTCACGGCAAGTGGCGAGGTCGCTGACGACGCAAAGCTGCGCGCAGCAGTACCCACGCTGCGCAAGGCGCTCTCGGAAGGCGCGCGCGTCGTCGTCGCGAGCGAGCTGGGTGATCCGGATCTGCCACCCGTGAGCCTGGAGCCGGTCGCGGCGGCACTCGCGGGGCTGCTCGGTCAGGAGGTGTACCTACCGGACGAGTGCGTGGGCGAAGCCGCGCGCAAGGTGGTGAACGATCTGCGCGAAGGCCAGCTCTGCTTGCTCGAAAACCTGCTGTTTGCTCCTGAAGATCGCCAGGGCGACGACTCGTTTGCGCGCAAGCTCGCCGCGCTGTGCGACGTGTACGTGAACGAAGCCTTTGCGCACTCGCACCTGGCTTCGGCGTCGCTGGTCGCGCTGCCCCGCATGATCCCGGAGCGCGGTGTCGGCTACCGCGCCAAAGCCGAGCTCGAAGCGCTGTCACGCGCTGCCGTCACGACTCAGAAACCTTTGATCGGCATCCTGGGAGGCATGAGCCTGTCCGGGAAGCTACCGGTGCTGGAGAGCATGCTGCGTCGTTGCAGCGCAATCTGCGTCGGCGGTGTTCCGGGCAACACGCTGCTCGCTGCGCGCGGCTCGGACATGAAAGCGTCGGTCTTCGAGCGCGATCAATTGGCGCTCGGACGCGCGCTGCTCAGCCGCGCCCGCGATGCCAAGGTGGAGCTGGTGCTGCCGGTCGACGTTCGGGTCGCAGAGAACGGCGACGCCGAGAGCGCCAGTCCCGTGAGCGTGGGGTCCATCCCGGACAAGACCGGCGCCTTCGACATCGGGCCAAAAACAGCCGAAATTTTCGCTCAGCGCCTCTCGAGCGCGCAAACGGCGCTGTGGTACGGCGCGCTCGGCGCGCTCGAAAACCCCGCCTTCTCGCAGGGCACGGCCGACATGCTGACGGCTTTGGGTGAAGCCAAGGCGTTCGGCATCGTGACCGGTGACTCGGTGGCGACCGCGGCGCTGCGGCGCCCCGAGCTCGACGGCAAACTGGGTTTCATCTCCACGGGCGGCATGGCGTCGCTCGTACTCATCGAAGGCAAGAAGCTACCGGGCATCGAAGCCCTGCGCGGATGAACATGGCAAATCGCAAATACCTGATCGCCGGAAACTGGAAGCTGAATGCGGGCGGCGCCGCCGGTCTCGAGCTCGCGGCGGCGGTGGCCAAGGCCACCAAGGGCACTGCGGCCGAGATCGTGATCGCTCCGCCTTTCACCGCGCTGGCAGCAGTCGCCGCCGAGGTGCACGAAACGCACGTCGAAGTGTCGGCTCAGAACCTGTACCCGAAGGACAGCGGCGCCTTCACCGGCGAAGTGAGCGCTCCAATGCTGCTCGAAGCCGGTTGCAAGTGGGTCATCCTCGGGCACAGCGAGCGTCGCCAATTGTTCGGCGAGACCGACCAGGGCGTGCGCGACAAGGTCGTGGCGGCACTCGCGGCCGGCCTGAAGCCGATCGCTTGCATCGGTGAGACGCTGCCCGAGCGCGAGGCGGGCAAGACGCTCGACGTCTGCTTCAAGCAACTCGACGCCTTCGCTGAAACCTTCCTGAAGAACCCGGGCTTCGGCGTCATCGCCTACGAGCCGGTCTGGGCCATCGGGACGGGCAAGGTCGCGACCCCGGCCCAGGCGCAGGAGGTGCACGATGCGATCCGCAAGCGGCTGGCCGCCCTGAGCCCGGAGCTCAGCGAAAAGACTCGGGTTCTTTACGGT
>JBEHXA010000029.1:0-24468 GCA_048498935.1 Myxococcota bacterium | reverse complement strand
CTGACCACCGGTTTTGCCGAGAGGGAAATGGAGTGCAGGGTGCACCTTCGACGCGCGCGCGAGGGCAACTCGGTCGACGAGATCAACCTCGAGATCGCGGGCCGCGACGCGGGCCGCATCATCGGCAAGAAAGGCCAGGTCCTCTCCGCCCTGCAGTTCGTCACGCACCGCGTGATCAACCGCCCGGGTCTCGACCGACGCCATGTCTCGGTCGACGCCGAGGGCTACAAGAGCCGTCGCGACGACTCGCTGGCCAGCATGGCACGCCGCCTCGGCAAGCAGGCCGTCGAGCAGGGCAAGATCATCACGTTCGAGCCGATGAACCCGCGCGATCGCCGCGTGGTGCACCTGGCCCTCGCGGGCTTCGAAGGGGTCATCACCCGCAGCGACGGCGAGGGCGACGATCGGCGCGTCCAGATCATCCCGGTGCGTCGCGCCGGCAACGCACCGACCCCGGCCTGACCGGGAAAAGCCGCGCCCCGGCCCAGGCGGTTGACGCCCGCCGGGGCGCGCTTACATGCTCCGCGCGGATCTTTCGTCCATCTGTATGACGAGGATCCTTCGGAATTTCCTGGAGAACAGCATGAGCAGCATGGGACGGCTTGGCAGGCTGGTATTGGCAGTGGGGGTGTCGGTGTCGTTTGCGGCGACGGCTTGCGGGCCGAAGGCCGTGCGTGGAGAAGAGGTTGAAGGCCTCGACGATCAGGCGATGGGGACCGGGCTCGACCGCCGCGACCTGCAGAAGCTCCTGCACGAGAACATGACCGCGCTCGAGAGCGCCCCGGTGCTCAAGCGCTGGGAGAGCGAGCAAATGCCGGCAGTCGCGGTGCTGCCGCTGCGCAACGAGACGACCGAGCACGTCGAAAGCCAACTCGACGCCCTGATCAGCGACATCGAGACGACGCTGGTCAACGCCGGCCATGTGCGCGTGATCAGCATGGAGCAGCAGGGCAACCTTATCGCGCAGATCCGCCAGCAGTACTCGGGCGCCTTCGATCCGAGCCAGATCTCGACCTGGGGTAAGCAGATTGGCGCGCGCTACGTGGTGACCGGCAAGGTGTTTACCAGCGACGAGCGGCAGGACGACCAGCGCCGCGTGCAGTACTTCATGTTCATCCAGGTGCTCGAGGTCGAGACGGGTCAAATCCTGTTCCAGCACAAGTCCGGGCTGACCAAAGCCATCATCTGACTTTCAGAGACGGACGCATGAACCCGACGTGCGGCGCCGGCGCCTCCCGCGCCTTTTCGAGGCTAGCTATCGTGCTCGCCGGCGCGCTTTGGCTCGGCGGCTGCGCCAGCCACTCGGACAAGACCATCGAGATCCGGAGCGCGCTCGACGCCAGCAACCCCAAGCAGGCGCTCAAGCTGCTCAACGAGCAGCTCGACACCAAAACCGAGAAGGAGCTGCCCGAGGACACCAGCGGTGACACCTCGCTGTTCCTGCTCGACCGCGCGATGGTGCTGCAGCAGCTGCAGAGCTACAAGTACTCGAGCCGCGATCTCGAGGTTTGCGACAAGCAAGTCCAGATGATGGACTTCTCGCGCAACACCGCGCACGACATCGGTCGCTACCTGTTCTCGGACGACGTGGGCCCGTACAAGGCGCCGCCGTTCGAGAAGCTGCTCATCAACACCATGAACATGGTCAACTACCTCGTTCAAGGTGACTTGCAGGGCGCGCGCGTCGAGGCGCGTCGCCTCGCGGTGATGCAGAAGTACCTGAAGGACAACGACCCGGACAACGCGCTGGCCGCGCCCGGCAGCTACCTGGCAGGCTTCACCTTCGAGAAGAGCGGGTCGTACGACGAAGCGCTCCGCTACTACGACGACGCGCTCGCCTACGGGCAGTACCAAACGTTGCGCGAGCCGGTGCGGCGCCTCATGGCGCGGAGCGCTTATTCGTCCCCTCGCTTGCGCAGAATCGCGGGACTCGCCGAGGGCGAGCACGTTGCGCCGCCCGGAGCCGAGCCACCGGCGCCGGGCAGCGAGCCCGCCGAGCTGCTGGTGATCGTCGGCTACGGCCGCGTCGCTCCCAAGATCGCCAAGCGTATTCCGATCGGCCTCGCGCTCACCTACGCCAGCGCCTTCATGAGCCCGGCCGATGTCAGCAAGGCCAACTACATGGCCGCGCAGGGCCTGGTCACCTGGATCAACTACCCAGAGCTCGGCGAAGCGCGCGGCCAAAACTCCATCCCCTACTTTTACGTCGATGGTAGCCCGCAAGCGCTTGAAGGCATCGTCGCCGTCGATCTCGAGGCCAAGCGCGCTTGGGACGACGCGCGCGGCGCCGTCGTCGCCTCGGCCATCACGCGCATGATCGTGCGCATCGCGGCTGGCGAAGGCGTTCGCCAAGCTTCCGGTGAAGGCACCACGGGCGCGATCCTCAGCCTAGTGACTCAAGCCACCATGGTCGCCGCCGACACGCCGGACACGCGCAGCTGGGCGACGCTACCAGCGCGCATCGCCTTTGGTCGCATCACGCTACCGCCGGGACCACGCACGATTCAGCTCAAAGCTCGGAACGCGACGCTCACCCGCAAAATCGACCTGAAACCCGGCGGCTTCAATGTCATCGGGCTCACCGTCTTGCAGTAGCGGCGCAGGCAAGTTAGCCGCGTCGTCAGGCGTACCGTCAGCTGGTTTCGAGCAAGATCGGCGCAAGAACGCGCAAGCCGCCGCAAGTCCGCGAAAGCGCACTCGCTATTGGTTGTGCTTTGCTGCGCGCACTCAGGAGGTGCACCACGAGCATCAGCGACAGCGGATCTTTCGCGGCATCTGGGCCTGCCCAGCCAGCATTGGCCGTTGACGGTCAATTCTGCATGCGTCAGAAACAGCTTGGGTAGGACAGGTCATGAGGATGGCTCGAGGGCTCGTCGACATCGCGGCGCTAAGCACGCTGGTATGCGCGATCGCAGCTTGCAGCGACAAGCCGACCGGAACTCCGTCGACGGGCGCAGCGGGAGGCGCGGGTGCCATGACCAGTGGCGGAAGCAGCGTGGCCACCACCGACGGTGGCGACAGCCATGCTGCTTCCGTCGCTGGAGGTGGGATTGGAGGCAAGGCGACAGCCGGCAGCACCAGCGCCGGAACGGGCGGCGACGGTGGCTCGAACGATCAATCGATGGAACCGGAGGGGTCGCGACAGGAGCATTTCAGCTTGGCCGCGCCGCGCTTCGTCGGCGCGATGGGCACGACTGCGCTTGCTGATTTCGACGGTGACGGCGACGTCGACGTCGCTGTGGCAGGCGCAGGTGTAGCGCTATCCATCAACCAGGGTGATGGCACTTTCGCCGCCGGTGCGAGTCCGGTCATGGCTCCAGACGGAACCTCCCTCTCCTGGCTCGCAGCGGGTGACGTAGACGGCGATGGTCTGGACGATTTGGTCGGCTCGTACGTAACAAATCCTCAGATGGTAAGCGCGCGCGAGACCGTTGTTCTGCTGAATCTCGGCGACGTGACGTTCGGCGCTGCGCGTCAGGTCGCAGCGGGCGCGGTCTTGGCGGTGGCAGATCTAGATGGTGATGAGCGAGCCGATCTGATCGTCGGGGACGGCAATGAGGGCGAGAGTCTGAAGGTCTTGCTCAACGACGGCGTGGGCGCCGCCTTCACCGGTTCGGGAACATTCGGAGCCGAATCCGGCTCTAGACGTGCCGCGGTAGCTGACCTGAACGGAGACGACCTGCCCGACTTCGTCGTCACGACCTTCAACCATCTTGCCTCCGCCGAGCCCGAGTTTGCCGGCAACGTCGACGTCTTCCTCAACATGGGCGCTGGAGGGTTCCAAAAGGCCAAGAGCTACCCCCTGCTCAACGGCGCCGATTATTTGGCGATCGCCGACTTCAGCGGTGACGGGTCACCCGACATCTTGGCGACGGAATCCTTGGTGCATGGTAGCGACTCCGGGCTCAACCTGCTCGTCAACGATGGGTCGGGAGCTTTCGGGCCCGCGGTACGACTGCCCGTGGCAGGCGCAGCGGGTCCGCTCATCGCCGGGGACTTCGATCGAGACGGCAAACCGGATTTCGGCCTCTCCCAACGGGTGGATGGCCCATCCGTCAAATTCGAAGTGCACCGAAATGGCGGAGGCAACGTCTTCACGCCGTCGCTTGCGCACTCCGCGAGCGGAGTAGCCGCAATTGCAGCAGCAGATCTCGACGGCAATGGGACCCTCGATCTGGTGAGCGGTTGGGAGGGTGCGCTGGGCGTGCTGCTCAGCTACCCCGACGGCACACTGCCGGCCGGCGCAGATTTTTACCCAGTCGTTGGCCGTCTGTCCCTGGTGCTCGCGGACGTGAACGGAGACGCGCGACGCGAAGCGGTCGTGTCCACGCTCAATCCAGCCAATCAGGTCCGTGTCTTCGAAGCTCGTGACGGCGACCTCTTCGATAGCTGGCTGGACTACCTGGCCCCCGGCGCCAGATCGGTGGCGTTTGCCGATTTGAATCACGACGACCGACTCGACCTCGTGTCAGCCGGCAGTGGGGTCAACGTGCTGCTGCGCCAGGGAGCGCTGTTCGCGACGCCAGTCGAATACCCGACCCGTTCGCAAGGCATCGGCACGCCGGAAGTCATCTCCGTCACCGATCTGAACGGCGACGGGGAGCCTGACTTGGTGGTGCTCGACCGCGCGGACTTTGGTGATTCCCTTTCGCAACCAGATCCGCTGAGCGTGCTGCTCAATCGTGGCAATGGTGCGTTCGGGCCCCCTGTGACCTATGCGGCGCACTACCAGGATTGGTTTGGTCGAAGCGGCCTCGCACCGTCGGATCTCGACGGTGACGGGGATATCGACCTCGTTGTGGCGGCAGGCGGAGGTGTCGTGAGCGTGCTGAAGAACGACGGCACTGGGACGCTGCAGCCGGGCCCGGAGCACGCTGTCGGCTCTCCCGGGTCCACGTCGGTCGGCGACGTGAACGGCGATAAGCGCCCGGACTTGATCTCGATCGCGGCCGGCACGGTACAGCTTCGCTTGAACGACGGGCAAGGCGACTTCGCGTCACCGGTGGTGTTGGCCGCGCCGTCGGCCGCCGAAGCTCCCCTCATCACGCTGCTGCACGACATGAATGGCGACGGGAAGCTCGATTGGATCGCCGCGGGTAGGTTGATCGCAATCGCAATCGGCCACGGCGACGCCACGTTCGACCCGCCCTTGGTCTACTTGAACCCTGCCCTGCGTCGAACCTTCAGCGAAAACGAGTTCTACGACCTCCAGCTCGCCGCCGACGACATCAACGCCGACGGCAAGGTAGACCTTTGCGTCCAGGGCAGCGACGGCTTCGCCGTGCTCTTCAACGACGGTATTTAGCGATGATGCGCAGTGAATGCGGCTAGGCGTTCGTCATCACCAGCGGCTGTCCGGTGTCGCTGACGACGTCTCGCCATAGCGCGCCCTTTGGGTCCACGCGGTTGCGCCCGTCGGAAGCGGTGCCGATCGGAACGTGCACCAGGCGGTTGTTGACGCGCCCGACCAGGCACGCAGTGCGGCCGGTCATGGCGGCGTGCACTGCATTCGCCCCGAGCCTCGCGCAATAGATGGAGTCGGAAGCGCAGGCCGGCATGCTGCGAATCATGTAGCTCGGGTCGATGTACTTCATCGAAATCTCGATGCCTTGCGCGTCGAAGTGGGCCTGAATCTTTTTGCGCAAGAACACTCCGATGTCGCCGAGCTTCTTGTTGCCGCCCGCGTCCTCACCCTGCTCTTCGACGTACTTTTGCCCAGCGCCCTCCGCGGCCACGATCAGGGCATGACCGCTCTTCTCCAGGCGGCGCGCCAAATGCGACAGCAACCCGTTGTCGCCCTCGAGGTCGAACGGCACCTCGGGCACCAAGACGAAATCCGCGTCGTTCGAGGCAAGCGCGGCATGCGCCGCGATGAAGCCGCTCTCCCGACCCATCAACTTGACCAGGCCCACGCCGTTGACCGCGTCCTCGGCCTCCGTGTGCGCGCCTTCGACGGCGCGTAGCCCCTCCGTTACCGCCGTTTCGAAGCCGAACGACTTTTCGACGAAGCTCAGGTCGTTGTCGATCGTCTTCGGCACGCCCACGACCGCGATCGGTAACCCGCGCTCGCTGATTTCCGCGGCGATCTTGGCGGCACCCTTCTGGGTGCCGTCACCACCGATGGCGAACAGCATATCGACGCCCAAGCGCTGCAGCGTGTCGACGATCGGCCCCGTGTGCTGCCCACCGCCGCGCGCCGCACCCAGAATGGTTCCACCCTGTCGATGGATGCGCGCCACCACCGACGGCTCGAGCGGCATGGGCTCCCAGCGTGCGTCCGGCAAGAGCCCACGGTACCCGTAACGGATGCCGCTGATGCGCCGCACCCCGTACTGGTTCCAAAGCGTCATCACGATGGATCGGATCACATCGTTGAGCCCCGGACAGAGCCCGCCGCACGTCACGATCGCCGCGTGCACGCGCCCCGGCGCGAAGAAGAGCTTCTCACGCGGCCCAGCCTTCTCGAGCTCACCCAGCTCACTCGTAGCAACGGTCTGGCCCGGCCCGTCGAGCTCGATGCGGTAGAGCACGCGATCGTCGTCGCGCACGTAGTTCACCGGTTGCAGCGAAGGCTCGCCGTCCGAAGCTGCGGTTCGGAGGCGAAGCGGCGAGGGGACCTTGGGGTCACCAAGCTTGAGAATGTCGAACGTGCTGGCCATCTGCCCCGGAGCTTAGCCACGGCTTGGCTTCCGCGACCACGCCGTAGCTGATCCCTCTCCGAGACGCGCAACACTGGCCCTGGCCGCTCCGTTTCGAGCGTTTCACGCCGGGGAAATCACCGGGAAGGGTTACGTTTCGGACCCCGGATCAGGCGGGGACCACCGGTCACGGGACCACGCTGAGGCGAACGCCCAGCGAAAACCAGCTGTGGATGGCCTTCTGCGCCAGGTCGCCTCCCCCAAAGTCGGTGTTGTATTGCGAGATCGTGGCGCCGAGAAACGGACCGAGCGCAAGCTTGGGGCTCAACGCAAAGTCGAGACCGAACTGCGCGTTCAGGAACTCTACCCCGTGTGCCGTGCCGTCCACCGTGCCGCCCGCGTAGCTCTGATTGAACTGAAGCCCTTCGTAGCCGACTCCAGCACCGAGCCACGGATCCATCTTTGCAGTCGGAGCAAAGTGATAGTGCATTTCGGCGCCCACGCGCAGCACGTGGTGGCTGCAGTCGCCGTAGCAGCTTCCGCCGGCGATGCCGATCAGGCCGTAGGAAGCGTAGCCGCCGACGAACACCGCCGGCGAAACACGGCCCCCCAAATCGATCCAGATGGGTATCTCACCTGCAATGGTGGCGTTCATTGCCTTCGCAGACCCGGCCGCGGCACTGCCCAAAGGCGTCATGAAGCCGGTCCGCACACCAAGCTCGAAGCCCTGCTTCTCCTGCGCTCGCGCTAATGCAGGCAAGAGGGAGCACAACACCAGAACCACCCCCGCCAGACCAACCGCCTTCATCGTGTTCCTTCCTTTGATCGTCCGTGTCGTCAACTTAGGTGCTGACGCTACTCGGAGCGTCAGAGCCCGCGCAAGCCGATGTGACACCAAACGGCGACGGGAATGAGATCGCCCGCCCCGTCGTTGGTTCGGCGAGGCAGGCGATCCTCACCCATGAGGGGTGGAAGACGCTGCCGTGGGATGTTCAATCAAAAGCAAAGGGGTAGGGTCATATGGCGACTATTTCTCCGCAGCCGAAGCTGCAGTTCTTTCAAGCTAGCGGTAGTCCGTTGTCCGGAGGCAAGCTGTACACGTACGCAGCAGGGACCACCACACCTCTAGCGACGTACACCAGCTCATCTGGTGGAACGGCCAATGCGAATCCGGTTGTCCTCAACTCACGCGGTGAAGCCTCTGTTTGGCTGGGTGATGCCAAGTACAAGTTCAAGCTGACCGATAGCGCCAACGTCGAGGTGTGGACCGTCGACAACCTCGACGGCTCGACTCTCGTTACCGCCGCGGCCCTAGCAGCTTCCACCGGTTCTAGCCTGGTCGGCTATGCCCCGACCGGTACTGGTGCGGTCGCCACGACCGTGCAAAACAAACTGCGTCAGTTCGTGACACCGTTCGACTTTGGCGCGGTGGGTAACGGCTCGACCAACGATCGAGCAGCGCTAAAAGCCGCGCTCGAGAGCGGCCACCCCGTCGATGGTTGCGGCTACACCTATGCCATCGATGGCTCTTGCACACCAACCTCGATGGTCGGGCTACAGAATGCCACTCTGGTCCAGATCGGCAATCCCCTGGCGGGCAACATTCAGACATTGAACCTCGTCGGGCTCTCCAACTTCTTCGTGGACAACGTGACCATCAACATGGGCTCGGCGATCACTACGCTATTCAGCGACGACGCCAATTCAGGCCTGTACATTGGCGGAGTCAACCCCACCACGTACGTGGTGAACTTCATGGTCACTCGCGTCAAGGTGACCGGTAACGGTTGCGGAGCGGGCATTCAAGTCCGACACGGCAAGCGCTTCGTGATCGAGGATTGCCTGGTCTATGACCGCACCTCCGGTTCTAGTCCCGATCCGACCAATGATAGCCAAGACGGCATCGAAGTCGTCAACTGCGCCAACTTCACGCTCGCCAACTGTCAAGTCTACAACCTAAAGACCCGACTTTCGGGAACACCCGTCGTCAAATGGACTCGCGGATTTCTCATCGTTGAAGTCCGCGACTGCTCGATCGTTGGCTGCAACGCCACGGCGGTCGATCAAGGATTCGACGTTTCAGGCGCGTACGACGCCGCAAACAACTACACGGGCAATCGTCGTTGGACCATGAGCGGCTGCACGGCCAACAGCTGCGGCACTTACGGGTTCAAATTCGCGAACGTGACTCGCGACGGACTCGTCATGGGCTGCATTGCCAACAACACTGCGACCATTGGCTTCGTGTTTTCCGGCAGTTCCAACGTGATCACCGGCAACGAAAAGTACAACACCCAAAACATCGACGTGGTGGGGTGCAAGGTGGTCAACGTCCTCGGCAACGGCTGGTCCGGGTCGAATGCGGTCGGATTTCGCGTCATGCAACACGACAACAGCGTCACCTACCCCCGGTCGATCCGTTTCAAGGACTGCGCGGTGCTCGATACGCAAGACACGCCCACGACGCTCATCGCTTACCAAAGCGACGCTCAGCTCGTCGAGTATGGGACGAGCGGTTACAACACGAACATCGCAAACACCCTGTCCGGCTGCACGGCCACGTCAAACATTCCAACGTTTGCCACCGGCGGGATTGGCCCCAACATTTGTCAAGTCACCGGCGACGACACGCATACACCCGCAACGGGCTGGCACGAAGTCGACTGGAACACGGGCATCCATGATCCCACCGGGCTACACAACCCGTCATCGAACAACAGCAACATCTTCATCAAGGCTCCCGGCTGGTATCGATTGTCAGCAATGGTTCACTTTGCGGGTGGCGGCACCGGGCAGCGACAGTCTCGGTTCCTGAAAAATGGCACGGTCGTCGATCGCAGCACGACTTGCGGCGTAGGCACGCCGACTACCGATACGGTCCTCGTATCGAGCATCATGTGTTACGCCAACTCCGGCGATTCGTTCCGCGTCGAGGCGTATCAGGACGGCACTGCCACGCTCAAGAACAACGAGAGCCATTTCTCGGTGGAGCTGATCGGGGGTTGAGGCTTCGACGTCCAGTGGCAAGCTCCCGCGCGCTGACCGGGAGCTTGCCCGGACGATCGCGAACGATCGCGAACGATCTCGGACGATCTCATGCGAAGTTCATGATTGCGACTGCTGGGCTCTCGTCGTCAATGAGTGTTAGTGTCGGGCGACATCGAAACGGGGCGACGTGATTCAACCACGTTGCTCGATGGGCGCGCTGTCGCCGACACGAGGAGAGGTACCATGCATCGAAGTCAACGAACGAGGTTGGTTGCCGTGGGTTTGTCCGCGCTTGCGAGTGCTTGCTCGGGCGAAGGTTATCCGGACGAAGGGGTGGAGGACATCGGGTCGATCACGAGCGCGCTCAACGAAGACGGACTAACCACCGACTACGACGCGCAGGTGGCGGTGGCGGCAGCGACCGATCACCTTCACACGATATGGACCGTGACCAACGCTACCGGAAAGCAGATCGCAGGGCGTTCGTTCGGCTTCACTGGCGCCCCGTACGGCGATCCCAGCACCGTGAAGCTTCACACCTATTCGGAAGGCGACAAGCCCAAGAGCGCACCTGCAGTCTCTTGGGACGTCGAGTTCAACACCGCGCTCGTGGTGTGGCAGCAAGACTTCTCGGGCACGGATAGCGACATCTGGGGTCGGATCATCCGCGACGACGGCTCCGCGCCAACGCCGCCTTTCGCCATCAACCAAGATCTGGCCGATGAGAAGAAGCCAGCCGTCGTGAAGGTCCGCTCGAGCGGCAACAGGTGGTTCGTGGCGTACACTCGTAAGGACGGCGCGAACACGTCGCTCAGCGGCAATTGGGTCAGCGATCAGGGCGTCACGGACCCGCAGCGGATCGACTTGGTGCAGAGCGGCGTCAACGCGTCCGCTGCAGCGCCCACCATGGCGTACATTCGTCAGTTTGGCGGCAACGTGCTGTTCACGTGGAACGACAAGAATTTCGCGTTCGGCGACCCGGACTTTGGCCTAGGCGTTACCTTGACCGCCAATGCAAGCGCGGTCGGCATCACGTCAGGCTACAACAGCATCAACGGGCTCGCCGCCATCGCCTGGCGTCAAGGCAGCGGCACGTCGACTCGCATCGTTGGGCAGACTTTCCCCGGTGGCTGCGCACTGCAAGTCTGCGCGACCGCACCCACCAACTTCATCAGCGCGGGCGGGTCGGTCAACGGGCTCACGAACCCTGTCATTACGGAGGACTCGACCGGTTTCGTCGTCTTCTCGGGGGCTCGGCCGACGTCGCTCAAGCGGATCGCGGCCGCGAGAATCAAGTCGAACGGGGCGTTGGGCACCGTGACCAACTCGATCATCCCAAACTGCTCGGGCAACCTGCAGAGCTCACAGAGCTTGGGTTCCCCTTACATGATGGCGGCCGCGACCCCCGCCGACGACCTCGAGCACGATGCACGCGCGTTCATGCTCTACAACCCGTTCTGCGCGACCTCTCCTCTCAACGCCCGTAAGCGCTTCGTGTCCGTCGGTCCGGACGTGACCCAAAGCGCTCCGAGCTATCCAGTCGCGAACCCGTAACCGGACCACATCGCCAGGAAAGGTGAACGCCCGGCCCTTCTACGAGCCGGGCGTTTTCTGGCTCTCACGCGGTGACGCTACTTCGCGTGGCGACGCAGAATGACGCCGCGACGCCCGACCGCGTACACCTCACCCTCGGCCGTCGCGACGCCCGTGAGGTCCTCGGACAAGAACGCGCGTTGCTCGGGCGTCCCGTTCAGATCGTAGCCGCTACAAGCTTGTAGTGTGCACGACCCGAGCACGCCGGACCCTCCGACGTACCACATGGCGTTCGCACCACTGCTCGCGACCGCAGCCAGGTCCGCGCCGGCCGACGTGGCGACGGTCGTCCATGCCGCGCCGTCCCAGTGATTCGCAACCCACCGCAAGTTGATGCCTCCCACACACCAAATGTCCGTCGCGGAAGCACCGCTCAGGCTGAGGCAAGCCTCGCCTTCGCTCTTCGACCAGCCCGCTGCGTCCAGGTGCCCCATCGAGGTGGAGCTGTCAAAGCGGCTGACCCATACGTCGTTGGGCCCCGCTGCGAAGATAGACTGGCTGACTGTCTCGCTCGAAACGGTGAAGGTCTTGCCATCCCAGTGAGCTGGCGAGGACGCGCTGATGGCCCACACGTCGTCCGCCGCGACGCCATGGATCGCGGAAGCGCCATTCGGAAGTCCCGGTACTTCCGAGAGGCTTTGGCCATCCCAATGCAAGAGCACCTGGTAGCCACCGAACCACACGTCATCAGCGGCTCGCCCCCAAACGGCCTGCAAGTTCACTTCGGTAGGCGATTCGACGGCGCTCCAACCGGCAGCAGTCCGGTGCACGATCGTACCCTTGGTACCGACGGCCCACGCCTCGTCGGCAGATGCGGCCCACACGGCGGACAGATCGGCCGTAATGGGACCGTTCGGCGCGCCACAAGAATCGCCGTCGCAATGCACGATGGTGCCACGGTCGCCGACCAACCATACGTCGTCAGGCGAGGCGCCCCAGACCGCGAACAGATCGAGCTCGGTGCCGCTCGGGCGTGAACGCCAGTCGGATCCATCGAACTCGAGCAGCGTGCCGCCCGCGCCAACGACCCAAGCATTCGACGGTCCGAAAGCGTGCACGCCGCTGAGACCTTGCGTGGCGTCGTTGGCGAAGCGGGAGGAGACGCCGCGCGCGTCCACGCGCACGATATCGGCACCCTCGCTGACCGCCCAAACGTTACCGTCAGCATCGCCGTGCACGCTGACAAAGCGCGCCGTGCTGCCCGTCCCCAACACTTCCCACCCTAGGCCGGCGATCCGAGCGAAGGCACCGTCGGACCCGACGGCCCAGAGTAGACCGGTGGAGTCTGCCCAAGCGGAGGTAAACGTGAAGCTCTCTTGAGGGAGCTTCTCGCGCATCCACTCCCCATCGAAGACTCGAATCGGGGTCGAAGCGTCCGTGAACCAGACGGTCGTTTGCGCCGGGCTCGCACTCTTGTCGACCCAACCCGTGACGGAGCTAGCCCAGGTGATCGCGGCAGGCTGACCTGCGCTCGACCATTTGTCTCCGTCCCACCGCAGCAGCGCGTTGTTGGTTCCACTAACCCACGCCTGGGTGGGCGACGCCGCCCAAACACCGGTGAGGCGCTCGTTCACACCGGAGGGCACGGCGCGCCAAGCGGTGCCGTCAAAATGCAAGATGAGGCCGTTGTCGCCGACCGCCCACACGTCGTTCGCGGCCGACCCCGACACAGCGCGCAGCGCATTGCCGGCGGGGAGCGGATTCTCCCAGCACCAGCCATCGGCCCGGCAATGCGGCTCCAACAGGCCCGTAGGATCTGTCGGCCCGCTGCCGCCGGCGTCATCCCCAGCGCCGCTGATATCTCCACCCGCCTGCGCGCCGCCGTTCGGACGACCACCACGCCCCGCGACGTCCGCACCGCCCGTGCCTGCGCTCGGGTTTGCTGCGCCGCCATCGACACCGGAGCCACCAGTGCCCGCGCCGGCTGGCGACCCACCCCCGCCAGAACCGCAGCTCGCGACCGCGCTCAAGGCGCCCAAGGCCACGATACCCACCAGCGACGCACGCATGCCGCGAGCCTAGCACTAGCTGCTCGGCGATGTCCTCTTACCAACACCCTTCGCTAAGGCAGTGTTCAGTCAGTGCGTCGCGGCGCTGGGCTCGGGGCAGCCGATGCGTTCGGGGCCTGCCACGAAGTCGTCTAGCCAAAGCGTGGTTGTTTCGGCTTTGGATTGGTAGTTGACCCAGCCGATGCGAAGCTCGCTGAAGGTGGGCGCTTCCCAAACCGAGCTCGTGCCGTCGACGCAGCCCTGGCCCTTGTTTTCGATGCGGGCCTGCTGGACGCCGTCGATGTAAAACTCGATGACGTTCTTCTCGCCATCGAACAGCCACTCCCAGCATGCCCACTCATCTTGGGGGATCGGCTTGCTGGTGCCGAAATAGCAATCGTGCGGCTCGTAGTTCAGCAGCACGCCGCCCATGCCGGCGACGCGGTACTCACCTGGCTGCTCGCCCGACGCTTGGATCAGGTCGTAATGGACGTTCTTGTTTTCTTTGTCGCTCATGCCGGGTAGCCCGTGCGCGTACGCCATGACGCGACCCCAGAGCACGTTGCCCATCGCGGGAAAGAGCGGCGCGCCCGTGCGCTCGAGCTGCACACGCTTGCTGGCCCCCGGATCACTCACAATCTGCACGGATTGCTCACCGGCAAAGACGTGAGTCTTGTCGACCTTCAAGGTGCCGTTCGTGCCGTTTTGCTGCCAGCTGCCGAAGCCAGCCCCTTCGGCATACTCGAAGCCGTCGCAAACGTTCCCAGGTTCACACGCTGTAGCCGAGACCCCGCCACTTCCGCCCACTGGGCCGCCCGCAACGCCTCCGCCACCGCTCCCAGCAGCCGAGCCGCCCGCAACACCACCGGTTTCGGCTCCGCCTGCGCTATTTCCGCCTGCGCCATTTCCTCCAGCAGTCACGTTGCCGCTCACCCCGCTCGTACCAGCGACCGTCGACGCATTCCCGGAAGTGCCACCCTGGGTGGCGGTCGTTCCACCGTTCGTCGCACCGGCTTGAGCTGTCGAAGCGCCTCCCGTAGCGGAGATATTCGGCTGGTCGGGTTGAGCCAGCTTTTCTTGCTCGCAGCCCAGGCCCGACGCCAGGCTCAAGCTCAGAATCAGCCCCAGCGACCTGACGGGCTCGCGCATGACGAGAGAGTACACGCGTAGACCGGAAAAGGCTCAGCTAGCACCGCTTCAGCGAAGCATAGGTGTGCGCGTGTAGGGCACGCACCGGCAAGTAGTCTTCGTTCAACTCTCTCTCCGCGCCTACGCCTCATGCCGATGTTGAACGCTCGCGCGCGACGCGAGCAAGGTGCTGGAGCGGCCCCACAATCGCGGCGCCCATCGCGCACGGTGCCTCCCCGGTGCCTCCTTCGAGAACCAGGTAGTCGCGCGGGACCACGTCGTAGCCCGCCAGGTGGCGAACGTGGCGCAGTCTTCTTCCGTCTCCCAAGTCGAGGACTGCAACTTCCGTAGTGGCCGCCTCGCTATCGAACGGCGCCCCGTAGCGAGTCAACACTGCTTCGAGCACCTGTGGCGATAGCGGCCACACTCCGTCTGCATCCACGAGCTCGATTGCTGGAGCAACGCCTTCCCGGACTCGCAAGTACACAGCAACGAGCTCGCCGCGCTCACCAACCAACTCGTGGATCTTCAACACTTCGTCGCGACCCTCGTTTGGATCGCGAGAAGGGTCAACGCTCGCGATGGCTGCCGTGGACGATCTCGGACGATCTCGGACGATCTCGGGCAACCTGCCTTTGCTGCGTGCGTGTGTCGCGCGAGCCTTCAAACAAAAAAGAACTTGAAAGGAACGCCGCCGCGCTGAAGACTGACGAACAGGGTAACAGGGGCCTTAGGGCCAGGGCCGTTAGGCCAGGAAGGGTAGATCATGAAATTCGCGAATAGCGGTGTGCTCTTGGTTATTTTCGGGGCGATGTCGGGCTGCGCTGGGAACGCGGGAAACACGGGGGAAGATGGCTATGCCGATGCCGATGGCGTCGAGGACGTGGGCGAGGTCAGCAGCGCTTTGCACGGTAAGCCGTGTTCCTCAAAGCCACTCGGCCCCCATTGCAAGGATTGCAAAGCCACGAAGATTGGGTCACCGAGCTGGGAGATGGGCGATGTGGCCGTGATCTCCGGCGAGTTCGGCACCTCGCTCGAAGAGTTTCTGAGCTTCTTGAACGGTGTGGTCGGCCCCAATCACGCCTTCGACGAGAACGACTTCATCATCGGCCCGGCCATCCCGCACGCAGGCCCGTACGACAAGGAGATGCCAGAGCTGGCCAAGCGCAACGGTTTTGCGCTCAAGCAAACGTTCCGCGCGAGCGACTTCACCTCGCCCAACGGCGTCGTGGTCCTACTCAATTTCGTGCCCAGCGCCGGCGCGCCGATCGGCAGCTCGTTCGACTTCGCGTCGGGCCCGATCATCCCGAACTCGTTGTTCCCGATCATTCAAGACGGCGACTTGTTTCGCAACGGCGTGCTCTACGACGAGTTCTTCGACGGCAGCTGGGCTGGCTACCCGGGGATGAATCCGCCGATCCTCGCGGACGGGCCGAGTCATTTTCAGTGGTTCATGGGCGAAAACAGCAGCTTTGGCCCACCGAACACCCCCACCAAGGGCAACTACGAGTACCGAGTGAAGTTCACCGACAGCACCGGCTCCGGCTGGAGCCTACAGATCCCGTTCACCGTCAAATAGCGGCGCTCAGCGTGTTCTCGACGACGCCCGGGTGCGCCTGCATCCGGGCGTCCGCTACACGTGGTCTATTTCAGGATCATCGGCACGCATGCTCCGCTGCGGCACACCAGAGGGCTGCAGCAGTCGCTGCTCGTCTCGCATTCGCCGCAGACGCCATTCTTGCAGGCTTGATTGTGGCAGTCTTCGCACGAGCCGCACTCGCCGCCTCCGGGAGGGCATTCGTCGCCGGCGCGCAGTACGCCGCGGTCGTAGTGAATGTTGGTCACGTCACTCGAGCGAAAGCTGCCGGCGAACACCGACCCGTAGATGTCGTTCGAAGCCGACCAGACTACTTGCTCCGAGTTGGCTGCGTAGAGCTGCCCGGCGAGGCGTACGTCGTCGGACAGCGCCAGCTTGGCGGTGCCGCCGATGTAGGCGCGGCTGAGCGCTGGATAGAGCGGCGACCCGAACACGAAGGTGTCGGACGCCTTGAGCGTGCCGGTGACGAACAGGTCGAGCGAGGCGTCCGGGTCCAGCACGAACGCTAGGGCAGAGCTCGCCTGAACATCACCCGCTACGTACAGCGCAGTGTGACCGTGAACGTGGATGGTCAGCGCCAGGCTGGTGTCGATCTGGGTGAAGTAGTAGTTGCCGCACGGCAAATCGAGGCGCAGCGCAGAGGTTGGGCTCTCGAGCACAGCGGGATCGAGGTCGATGTCCGCGTTGTTGTTGCTCGTGCGGTGAGCCTCGACGATGGCCGCGATTGCCACCAATTGACCCGGGCTACAGTCGCAGGCAGGCGGCACGCTGGCGACCTTCTGACTCTTGCCAGCGACAGTGACGCCCGACAGCAAGCCAACGTACGAAGCGTCACCCTCGACCGCGAACTCGGTGCTGGCCGTCCAGCTGCCGCCCAAATGCAGGTCGCCCTTGACCTCGCTGGGAGGCCCTGAGCTCGAGTAGTCGTCGGTGCCCGCTACCCACAGCGTGCCCCCCACCGTCACCGCTTCGGACCAGTTGGTCACGTCTCGATCGACGCCGACTCCGCCCCCGGTCTCACCGGGTGCATAGGGGCCGACCGTGCTGTCGTAAGCATCGGTCGTGAGCGCGGCGCTCACGTTCAAGTCGGTGCACGAACAGAGTGACCAGCGGAACGTGGTCTGCGCCAGAGTGCCCAGGCACTTCTCCTCGTCCCCCTCACCGACGCTAATCGGGGGGCCACCGTTCTGGCAGCGTGCCGGAGTCGGCCCGACTGGCACCGCGTCAGCACACAGCCCATTTGCGCAGCCTTGGTCCGCATCGCACGCGCTGTCGCAGTTGCCGCAGTGAGCGCTATCGTTGTCGAGGTCGACGCAGCTACCCCCGCAGGCGGCGAAGCCGGGCGGGCAATCGTCCGAGCAGACGCCAGAAGAGCACACCTGCTCGGCTGCGCATTCATGCCCACAGGCGCCACAATTGAGTGGGTCTACGCTCGTCGGAATGCATTTACCGGCGCACAGCGCTTGATACGGTGGGCATACCGGTCCCGCACCGCCGCTACCACCGTCCTCGCCGGTGATCAGCGAGCCGCCGAGGTTCAGCGGCTCCCCACCGTTGCCTTGCCCGCCTGCGTCGCCACCACCCGAGGTTGACCCGGCCGCCGCTTTCCCTCCGCCGCCATCGTCGTCGCTCCCGCAAGAGAGCGGCAAGAGCAAACCACCGACCACGAATAGAGCCAGTGACCACCTGCAGAGCGACGACTTCGACATGGGTTGCCTCCTCGATCCTGCTAACGCGCCAATACCGAGGCCCGATGTTGGAGTCAACGTGGCGACCGACCACACGCGGTCGCGCCACACTCGCGTTCGGCTCGGCTGCGCGCGTTCCATGCAAACGCGCCACACAGAAAAGAACGCTATGGCTTGATATTTCACGCAGCCGAAGAGCGCGCTCTCCTCGCGCTCACAGCCTCTGAAACTGATGGAGCGAAACCAGCTTGCCGGCGGGCGAAAGCAAAACGCGCACTTTGACGCGCTTTTCGACGCTATTTTGCTTACCCGCCTGAATGTAGCGTGAGTGCTCGACGTAGACGTATTCGGTGGGGGATTGCGCGGAGAGCGAGCCTTCTTCGAGCTCGAAGTGATGCTGCTTGAACTGCTTCGGAAAAATGTTCCGAATGTAGTGGTTGATGTCGGTGGTCGAGGTGTTCATCATCGTGATGTAGCGATTCACCGACGGCTCAAAGTAACGATTCGCGTCGAAAGTGCCGTCGTTCAGCTCACGGTAGTAGGCCTGAAGCGTGCCGAGCACGCCTGGAGCGGCGTCGCCGGACGGCTGCGCGCTCGCCGCAGAGTTTGCTGCAGCGTCGGGCGCCGCGTTCGGCGCGGCTGCGTTCGTCGCCGTCCCAGGCGCGGCTGCCACCACTGCCGGGGCATTCTCGCGCGGCGCAGGGTCGCCGTTATCGGGCCCAATGACGAGCTCCACCCGGCGGTTCAGCTTGCGATGTGCGTCCGTATCGTTGGGGACGCGCGGACGCGTCTCGCCATAGGCCTGGATGCGAAGGCTGCTGGTGCGGCCGTGAGCCGTGAGCCACCCCCGCACCGTCTCGGCTCGACGGCGCGAAAGATCTCGGTTGTAGGCGCTGGCTCCCTTGTCATCGGTGTGGCCTTCGATCTCGACGGGCGCCCCCGGTACCGGCGCCAAGCTCAGCGCGTAAATCGACGAGAGGGCTCGCTCCGCCTCTGCCTTGAGCTCGGACCGGTCGAAGTCGAAGAGCAGGCTCTCGTCGAGTACCAGGCGCCAGCCGCCATCGGCCTCGCGCGCATACTGCGCCACTCCGTCGCGGCCGAGATCGAGCGGACGGAGCGCGCCGGGCTTGGTTCCGGTGCGCAAGCGCAACGTCAAGCTCGAGCCCGAGTCGTGGCGATGCTCGAGCCGAAGCTCGTGCGCGCCGGCTTCCAGCTGAAGGGGCGTGCCTGAAGCGACGACCTTCCCGTCTATCCAGAGCTCGGTCTTGCCGTTGCTCTCGACCTCGAAGAAGTGAGGGCCTGCCTCGTCCACGCGCACGGTGCCGGTGGCCGCGAGCGCGAACGGCTTGCTCGCGTCGAGCGTCGAGCCAGCCAGGAGACCTTCGAGCGAAGCGTTCGCCAGGTCCAGTCGCGGCGTGTAAAGCGTTTGCTTGGCGGGCAAATCCCTGAGGCGAGATGATCCCGCGAGCCCGGCGCTCGGTTGATAGAGCGAAAGCACCAGCGCGCACGGCGTCGGGACGCTGGTCCCGAGCCTGGGCGCGTTACCCTTCCCTGCACCGGGCGTCGGAAAAGCGAGGTGCTCGGGCATGATGCGCAGCCGGTCGCTCGGCAACTGCTCGTCCCACTCGGAGCCCCAACCGACGAAGCGTACGCGCGCGCCGCCAGCACCCGCCGACAGCACGCGACCGGCATACCAGGCACCTCGCCACTCGGCCGCAAGCAACTGGCCCGGCTGAAGCGCCACGTCGCCGAGATCGATGAGATCGACCGAGGAGAGCGCCACCGGGTCCGGATAGAAGAGCACCTCATCGTCGCTCGCTTCGGACTTGCCCGAACTCGCGACCCAGATCACGAGCAGTAGGCAGAGTGACGCTGCGGCAATGCCCACGGCCCAGAGGCGCTTCTTGCGTCTCGCGTCGCCAGCCGGACTGGGCTCGGCCGGTGCTTGCGCTCCTTGCGCCGCAGCGCGCCCCTTACCGCGGACTGCCAACGCGATCAGCCCCGCTAGACCGCTCGGAGCCCCTGCGAAGCCAGCGTAGAGGTAAGGGCTGAGCTCGGGGATGGAAAGCACGACTCTTCCGAGCGCCAGCGCGGGCAGGACTGCGGCAACGAACAACGGAATCGCAGCCACGCGGCCCCGCGTGACGACGAGCCCGATGCCTGCAATCGACAGCACTGCGCCCGAGTAGCAGGCCCAGGAAACCGCCCTCAACGATAGCAAGCCGGCTCCAACGTCGCGTGCGCGGTCAGAAGCGGCGGTCGTCCCGTCGCTGATCTGAGAAAAGAGGAAGATCAGCTTGAAGTCGTTCGAGTCGAGCAGCTCGTGCCAAAACCGACCGACGACAAACAGCACGACCACGCCCAAGAGCCCGATTGCGAGAGAAACCCATTTCATAAGCAATGCCCCGTTGACGAAGAAACGATTGAAGCCCGCGCACGGGCGTGACGGTCGGGCGAATATACCGACCGCCCGCTGCAAACCTTCTGAACGTTCTCGCGGATAACACACTCGAGGGTGTTACAGCGCGCAACTCACGACTCCTCGCCGTCAGATCCGTAACCTTGTCATTCGACGGCTATTGTTTCGTCATCGGTTCTCTTCATCGCCTAGGCGATGAGGGCGCTGATTACCGCGCTGACGTCGTCACGGTCACGTGCGGACCTGCCTAGGCAGACGGTTGGCGCTAGCGCGACGTCGCTGGTAAACGGGGAACGTGACCGAGCATCCACTTCCGAGCCGAGAACAGCTGCTGTTCAACCTGTACGAAGCAGCCGAGCTCGAGCACAACCTCATGTGCACGTACTTGTACGCGGCTTTCAGCCTGCGTGACGGCGAAGCCGAGGGCCTGAGGCCGAAAGAGGCGGAAGCGGTCGCGCGCTGGCGCCGGACCATCATCCAAGTCGCCGTCGAAGAGATGGGACACCTCACGGCAGTGTGGAACATCAGCTCGGCGCTCGGCGGCGCTCCGTGCTTCAGTCGCGACAATTTCCCGCTCGATCCGGGCTATTTGCCCGCCGGTATCGTGGTCAAGCTGGCTCCGTTCGGCGAGCCCGTGCTGCAGCACTTCGTGTACTTGGAGCGGCCCGAAAATTCTGAGGAGCTGGACGGCGCAGGCTTCGTGCCGGAGTTCCAGTTCACCCGCGGCAACGACATACGGCGCCTGGTGCCGGTGGCGACCAACTACCGGACCGTCGGCGAGTTCTACACGCAGCTCAGCGGTTGCTTGCTCGCCTTCGCGGAGCAAGAAGGTGAAGGCGTAGCGTTCTGTGGTGATCCGGCACTGCAGCTGTCACAGGCGGAAGTGCAGCTGCTGGGCGCCAAGCCGGTGATTTGCGCCAAGACGGCAGTCGCGGCGTTCACGGCCATCCGGGAGCAGGGTGAAGGTGCGCCCGAACACTCCGAGACCTCACATTTCTCGCGTTTTCAACAGATTCACCGCGAGCTCCTGGAGCTCAGAGCCGAAAATCCGGACTTTTCTCCAGCGTTTCCGGCCGCGCACAACCCGGTGCTACGGCGCCCGCTGCGTCCCGAAGGCCGCGTGTGGATCGAAGACGAAACAGCGGCGAAAACGGTCGACCTGGCCAACAGCGCGTACGCGCTCATGATCCGTCTGCTCGGCTACTCCTACTTGCTCCGCCGGCCGGATGCCGAGAAGGAGCTCGTCGTCGAGCTCGGCTTGGGATTGATGCGAGCATTTACGCTGCTGGCCGAGCGTGCAGCGCGCTTGCCCGCTGGTCCGTCGCATCCCGATTGCCACGCGGGCGTGTCGTTCACGGCGCTGCGCGACGCCGGGGCCTTCCCACCGAGCGCCGGAGCCCGCGTCGCGTTCCTCGAACGTCTTGGCGAGATGGTGCGGGCTGGACGCGACCTGGCTCAAAACGGGGACGAGCGCACTGTCCGTGCGCTGCGCGTGCTCGAGGCGCTGCAGCAGCGAGCCGTGCGCGGCTTTGCTGCAGCCAAT
Source organism: Myxococcota bacterium (assembly GCA_048498935.1). Lineage (GTDB taxonomy): Bacteria > Myxococcota_A > Polyangia > Polyangiales > Polyangiaceae > PMG-095. The sequence goes on along the minus strand of JBEHXA010000029.1, from coordinate 2,886 downwards.
GAGCAGGCGAGCGCACCTGCAGCGCCTGCCGCAGTCGCCCCCGCAGCGCCAGCGCCGCCCCGATCTCTGCCGATCGCCGGGGCTCGCAGGGCCGCAGAGCTGACCGACGCTGGTATTCCCATCCCGCGCGTCGAAAACGGCGTCGAGTACATCGAGGGTCGCGATCTCACACTCGTCTATGAAGGTAAGCGCTGCATCCACTCGCGTCACTGCGTGACGGGTGCGCCTGGCGTATTCCTGGCGAACGTGAAAGGGCCTTGGATCAAACCCGACGGCATCGACACGCCGCACCTCGTCGAGATCGCGCACGTCTGTCCCTCGGGCGCCATCCGTTACGAGCGTCACGACGGCGAGCCCAACGAAACGGCGCCGCCCGTCAACCTGCTCTCGGTGCGCGAAGCCGGACCTTACGCGGTACGCGGTGAGTTGTCGGTCGCTGGCGACAAGACCAGCTTTCGCGCCACTCTGTGCCGCTGCGGCGCCTCGAAGAACAAGCCCTATTGCGACGGCTCGCACCACGAGGTCGGTTTTGCGGCCTCCGGTGAGCCGGCCACCGGCAAAGCGGACATGCTCGAGGTGCGGGGCGGACCGCTCGAAGTCGAGCCGCAGGTCGACGGCCCACTGCAGGTGCGCGGCAACCTCGAAATCACGAGCGGCACCGGCCGCGTCGTCGCTCGTTTGACCCAAGCGCGGCTATGCCGCTGCGGCGGGAGCGCCAACAAGCCATTCTGCGACGGCACGCACGCTCGCATCGGCTTCCGGTCGTGACGCGCGCGTGAGACCCGTCGCGTCCGTGCCTCAGTTCGCCGGCAAGATCGAGAAGGCTTGCTGCGCGTTGGCTTCGAAAGCCATCACGATGCGCTTGTCGAGGAGGGGGTAGTACATGGAGCGGTACTTGACCCACCACATGTACGCGATGGCGTAGCGCTGGCCGGCGCCGACGAGCACCTGGTTGATGAGGTTCCAGCTAACCGCCATCGTTTCCCATTCGGGGTCCGCATAGCAGAGCACATGCTTGGTCGGACCTTGGATCACGACCGCCGCGCGGGTGAAGCCAACGCTCGTGCCAGCAACCTGAAGCTGCAGATTTCCGCCGGCAGGAACCTCCGGATTGGGCTCCACCACCGTGTATGCGGGAGCGGCCAGCACGTCGAGCCCGACAGTCGTGGCAGGAAATGCCGCCGAGCCGCTCATCTCGAGATCGTACAAGCCGGGCGTCGCGCCAGGCAGCTGACCGGAATAGGAGAAGAACCCGGGAACGGGATTGATGGTGGCGATCGTCTGGCTGCCGTCTTTGACGAGGAATTGGCCGAAGCTCACGTAGTCGACCGAATCACCCATGTCCGTTACGTTGTCGAAGACTCCGCACTGCCCCACGGCCAAATTCACGGCGTACTTGCCGAAGTGGAAGTCCCATTCGTAAATCCCACCGGCGCTCGGCTGCTCCCAGCCGAAGTACTGCAGCATGGGCCCACCGGCGTAGGGATTGGTGATCCCGATGCCTACCGTGGTGTCGGCGTCGGCTGGGTCGAGCTCCTCGCTCACCTGCACGCTGCCGTCCCCGCCAGCGCCGGTTTCACCGCCGCCATTCTCGGCGCCTGCTCCGCCGCTTTCGGCGCCTGCGCCTGCGCCTGCAGCGCCCGGTGCTCCGCCGGAGGAACTGCCGGCACTCTCGCCGCCTTCCCCGGCTCCGCCTACCGCGCCGGGAGCTCCGCCAAGGCTACCGCTACCACCCGTCGACGCCCCGGCGCCGCCGAGCCCCGCTTCACCCGCTTCGCCTCCGCCTTCATAGGCAGATTTTTTAGAGCTCTTGGAGCAAGCGATCGCGAGGGTCACACAGGCCAAAGAGCAGGCAGCGTAGGCGCCAAGGCGCCGGGCAAAGTTCGTCATCCTTCGACCGATACACGATGAGGGCTCATTTCGACTATCCCCCGATCGGGGGAGTGCTACCCTCCCAAGGCGTGTCGGGCATTCCGGGAACAGCCTCGCCGCGCGCGCTTCGCTCGCTCGTCGGCTTGCTCCAGCGCGGCATCGTCTCCGGAGGCGATATCGAGGAGCTCTTCACGCTCTACCGCCAGGTTTTCGGGGTGAACGCCATGGTGATGGCGCCGCTCTATGGTTTCAGTCGGCTGGCGCGCTGTGAGGACGTTCCCACTGATTGGATCGCCGCCTACAACGCCGTCGCCGATCAGGACATGGCTCCGACGTGGCTCGCGAGCGCGCCTCCGGGGTCGATCTGTCGCGCTAGCCGCCTGCTGGGCGTAGGTCCTGATTTGGAGTCCGAGTTCGCACGCCATGATTGGGCCGACGTAGCCATCTCGTTCATGCCAGGGCCGTTGGAAGAAGCGGTAAGCATGGGCTGCTATCGCCGCGGTCAGCCCTTTTCCGACGAAGAAGCGTCGTTGATGTCGATGCTCCATCCGCTGCTCAGCGCAGCGCTCGGCACGCAGACGGCGCTCGGCGCGCTACGCGCTCCCAGCGACGAAACGCTCGACGGGGCTCTGGCGCGCTTCGAAGGTCACGTGCTCGTGACGTGGCCAGCGCTCGAGATCGAATGGTCGGAGCGCGGTCGGCGCCTGTGGCAAGAGCTGCTTGGCGAGCCAGGGAGTCCGGCGCTGTGGGCTCGGGTCGAGGATGTGCTCGGCAGCACCGTGAAGCGCTTCGTGGAAAAGCCGCACACTGCTCGCTCCACGCGGGTGTTTCGGGGCGTGCGCGCAGAAGTCGCCGCCATGCCCCCCGAGGCCGGCGAACAGCGGCGCTTCGCGCTCTTGTTCGTGCGAGAAAGCGAAGTCGACGTGGCCGACGTGGACGCGCCCCTTTTGCGCCTGCTCGGTGAGCGGCAGCGCGCGGTGGTTCAGACCGAGCTGTGCCTGAAGGATCTGGACA
>JBEHXA010000028.1:0-24535 GCA_048498935.1 Myxococcota bacterium | reverse complement strand
AGCAGCGAATTCTTGTACGAGCCGGTGATCTCCACCTCGCGGAGCGAGCCGATCAGCTCCGGACCGCCTGCAACGTGCACAATCTCGCTGCGTTCGGTGCGACCGCGCAGCGCGCCGGTCTTGCCCAGGCCTTCGAACAGCACGCTCTGGCGGCTGCCGACCTGCTGGCGGAGTAGCTCGGTGCGCATTCCGTCGCCGAGCGCGATCAGGCGCGCGAGGCGTTCGGCCTTTACGGCCTCCGGTACGTCGTCGCCCAGATTGACGGCAGCGGTGTAGGGCCGCTCCGAATACTTGAAGCCGTAAATCAACGAGAAGCCCACGCGGCGCACGAGCGCCAGGGTCTGCTCGAAGTCTTCTTCGGTCTCTCCCGGAAAGCCGACGATCATGTCGGTCGCCAGCGTGACGCCGGGCACTGCTTCGCGCAGCGCGGCCACGCGCTCTTCGTACTCGGCGGCCGAGTAGCGCCGCAGCATACGCCGCAGCACGCGATCGCTACCGGCTTGAACCGGCAAGTGGACGTGCCGAGCCAGCACCTTTAGTTCCTGATGAGCGAGGATCAACGAACGCGTCAGGTGTCGCGGGTGCGGGCTCGTGTAGCGAAGCCGCAGTAGGCCTGGCACCTGTGTGGCCAGGGCCCGAACCAGCGCCGCAAACTCGCTCTCGTCCTCGCGAGCGCGCAGACCTCGCGTGTGCTGCCACGGTGCTTCACCAGCGCCCGGCGCCAGCGGTAGCTCGCCAGCGGGGTCACGGTAGCTGTTGACGGTCTGTCCAAGCAGCGTGATTTCCCGCGCGCCGGCGGCCACGAGCCGGCTCACCTCGTCGATGATCTCGCGGGCGGGGCGATACCGCTCGGGCCCGCGCGTGTGCGGTACGATGCAATACGTGCAGCGCTCGTTGCAGCCCTTCATCACGGTGACGAAGGCGCTCACTGGTGTACGCCCGGGCTCGGCGGCAGCTGCCAAGAAATGCGGCGCGCCGAGGTCGAACTCGGTGCGCACCACGGGCTCCGCGCTCGCGTCGGCCTCGAGCAGCAGGCGGGGTAGCTCGGGGATGTTGTCGGGGCCGAGCAGCAAGTCCACCTCGGGCATGCGCTTGAGCAACGCCTCGCCCTCTTGCTGGGCGACGCAACCCGCGACGGCAATGGTGAGCCCGGGGCGCTCGCGCTTCAGTAACGCGATGCGGCCCACCTCGCTGCGCAGCTTTTGCTCCGCCTTCTCGCGGATGCTGCAGGTGTTGAGCAGCACCAAATCGGCGTCCTCGAGACCGGCGGCTTCAGCATGACCAGCGCCCCGCAGGACCTCACCGATCCGCTCGGAATCGTGCGAGTTCATCTGGCAGCCGAAGGTAATGACGGTATAGCGAGCCATGCGAGGGTGCGCGCCGGAGGGCGGCGCGAGCGAGCCAAAGCGAGCGGTCAGGAAAGTGCGCCGAAGTGACGCGCCAAAAGCGGAGGCGGACCCTAGCACTTCTCGGCGTTGACGGAGGCCCGGGACTAGCGTTTTGATGCCTCTCCGCATGCAAGAGGACTTCTCGGACCTGGTCTCGATGTGGGAGCGCTGCACCACGCGCTATGCCGAAAGGCCGCTGTTTGCCGAAAAGCAAGCGGGGACCTGGGTCTGGCACACCTACGCCGAAGTGGCCCAGCGGGTGGACGCCTTCCGCGCCGCGCTGGCTGCGCTCGGGGTCACGACCGGCGACCGCGTGGCGCTCGTCTCGGACAACCGGCTCGAGTGGGCCGTCTTGGTGCATGCCACGCTCAGCCTGGGCGCCGTGTACGTGCCCATGTACGAGTCGCAAACGCACGACGACTGGGCGTTCATCCTGCGCGACTCGCAAGCCAAGGTCGTTTTCGGCGCCACGCGCGAGATCTGCGAGGTGCTCGAGCAGCTGAAGCCGGGCACTGGCGCGCTCGAGCACGTGCGCTGCTTCGATGGCGGCGGGCACGAGCCGAACACTTTCGCGGCCATGTTGGCAGCGGGGCGCAGCGCGCCCAAGGTGCCGCGCGCCGCTCCGGCACCCACCGCCGTAGCAGCCTACGTTTACACCTCGGGCACGACTGGTGAGCCCAAGGGCGTGGTGCTCACGCATCAGAACTTCTGCTCAAACGTCAACGCGCTGAGTGATTTATTCCCGCTCGGGCCCGAGGATCGCTCGCTCGCGTTTCTGCCGTGGGCGCACGCTTTCGGACAGACGGCAGAGTTCTTCCTGCTACCGGCGCTGGGGCTCTCACTCGCGATCAACGACGAGGTGCCGAAGCTGGTCGGCAACCTGCCCGAGGTGCAACCCACCGTGCTCGTGGCGGTACCGCGCATCTTCAACCGCATCTACGACGGCGTGAACCAGCAGATGCGCGACAAGCCCAAGCCCATCCAGGCGCTGTTTCACGCCGGCATTCGCGCCGCCACGCGCCGCTCGCGCGGCGCCACGCTCGGCCTGAGCGAGTCGCTGGCCCTGAAAGCCGCCGACAAGCTGATCTTCAAGAAGGTGCGACAGCGCTTTGGCGGGCGCCTCCGCCTAGTGGTGAGCGGCAGCGCGGCGCTCAGCAAGGAAGTCGCCGAGTTCATCGACGCGCTGGGCATCGAGGTCTACGAGGGCTACGGCCTCACCGAGACGGCACCCGTCGTGTCGGTCAATACGCCCGGCAACCGCAAGATTGGCTCGGTCGGCAAGGCGCTCCCCGGCGTGCGCATCGCCATCGACATCCACGTCACCGGCGACGCGAAGAACGGCGAGATCATCGTCTACGGCGACAACGTGATGCAGGGTTATCACGGTCGCCCTGACGAAAATGCCCAGATCTTCACGGAGGACGGCGGGCTCCGCACCGGTGACATGGGCTTCGTCGATGAAGACGGCTACCTCTTCATCACCGGTCGCATCAAGGAGCAGTACAAGCTCGAGACCGGCAAGTACGTGGTCCCGTCGCCACTCGAAGAAGAGCTGAAGCTCTCGCCCTACATCGCCAACGTGATGCTGTACGGCGCCAATCGCCCCCACAATGTGGCGCTGGTCGTGGTCGACGCCGCAAATCTCGCCAAGTGGGCGCAGCGCGAGGGGGTCACACTGGGCGACCCGACCCAGAACCCGAAGGTGCGCCAGCTCATCGGCGACGAACTCCAGCGCTGCTCCAAAGACTTTCGCAGCTACGAGCGCCCCAAGGCCTTCGCCCTTTTGAGCGACGATTTCACGACCGACAATGGCCTGCTCACCCCGAAGATGAGCGTGCGCCGCAACCGCGTCATCGAGCGCTACGACAGCGTGCTGCGCGGCTTGTACTGAGCCGAGCGTCGCGTAAAGCGCTGTAATTTTAGCCATTTACTCATGGCGCCTTGGCAACCACAAAAGAGAATACATAGTTCTCTTTTGAATGGCTCAGGTTCCGAAGCAGCACGTGCGCGATGGCTTCGTCGCAGCAGCGGCGCGGAGCTTTGCCGAAGTCGGTTACGAAGCGACCACGATGGCGGGCGTCGCCGAACGGGCGGGCTCGTCGGTCGGCAACCTCTACAAGTACTTTTCGAGCAAGCAGCAGCTTCTGGCAGCAGCCGTCCCGCCCGAGCTCGCGCGGGAGCTCCGACGGCGCACGCGCCAGCGCATGCAGGCTTTCGGCGGCGCGAAGGATGTAGCCGAGCTCGCCCCTGCCGCGCCCTACCACATGCTCGCCGGCGAGCTCCTCGACTACTGCTTCGCGCACCGCTCAGCCGTGGTGGTCTTGCTCGCGCGCGCGGAGGGCACCCCGCATGCCGGGTTCGTGGCGGAGTTCGTGACACAGCTCGTCGACTGGTCGCTCGAATACGCGCACGGCAGCTACCCCACCCTTCGCGCCACGGACGAGCTGCGTTTCGTGCTGCGGCGCGCCTATCAGGCTTTCGTGGCCTCGATCGCGGCAGCGCTGCTGGAGTTCGAGGACGAGGCACGCGCCCGCGCCGTGATTGCTCTGATCACCACCCAGCACCAGGGCGGCCTCAAACGCCTATTCGAAACCGAAGGAGGAATGGATGCTCAGCCGCGCCGCTCTGAACCATCGCCCATCGTCACGACAGCTCCTGGCTCGCGTGCTGGAGGCGCCCGACCTGGCAGGTCAAGTGCGGGCGCTACCGGGAGCGCTCCTGGGAAAGCTGATCGATCACGTCGGCCTCGAAGACGCAGCTGAGCTGGTCGCGCTGGCGAGCACCCAGCAACTGACCCAAATCTTCGACGAAGCGCTGTGGCACAGCGCTCGCCCGGGCGAAGACGAACGCTTCGACTCGGAGCGCTTCCTGCTCTGGCTCGAGATCTTGCTGGAGAGCGGCGAGCGCGTGGTGGCCGAGCGGCTCGCCGAGCTCTCGGAAGATCTGCTCACCCTCGCGCTCCAACGTCACCTGCTCGTGGTCAGGCTCGTCGACTTGCAGCGAGAGCTTTCGGGCGATGACGCCGACTCCTTCGAAGCCGAAAAGGCGCTCGAAAGCAGCCTGAGTGAGGAGCTCGACGACTACCAGCTGATCTGGCGCGGCGGAGATGGCTGGGACGCCGTGCTCACGGCGCTCTTGGCGCTCGATCGCGATCATCACGGCCTCGTGGTGGACGTGCTCGAACGCTGCGCAGATCTGTCGAACGAGCAGATCGAGGATGCGGGTGGTTTGCACGCCGCGCTGAGCGGCGAAGAAATGCTGGAGAGCGACCTGGCCGCCGAGCGCGAAACGCGCCGCGCCGCCGACGGCTACGTCGCCCCCAGCGCCGCGACGGCGTTCCTGCGCCTGGCCAGGCAAGCAACTACCGGCTCTGGGCCGGGCGAGCGCGATGCGCTGACGAAGGCGTACTTTCGTGAGCTTCAGCGCGCACCGCAGAGCGCACCAGCTGCTGCGCCGCTCACGGCTCGCCCGCGTTTCGAGCTCGCCGGGTTGCTCGACGCTGCCGGTATCACCGAGTCTGTGGCCGTCGCGCCGCGCTTGCCGGCACGCCAGCAACGCAAGGCGGCTACCCCGCTCTTGGCGCAAGCGTTGCAACAGCTGGCCGAGCGGGATCCGATCACGGCCGCCGCGCGCAGTGAAGAACTAGCCTACTTGGCAAACGTCCTTTTGGCCGCTGCAGGCCACGACGGCGAGCGGCTGCGCGCCGCCGAGGCGGTCGAGCTGGCGCTCGCTGGCGTGCGCTTGGGCCTGTCACTCGTCTGCGCGGAGCGGGGCGCTGCGCGGGTGGTCCGGGCGGAGCAAATCCTGGCTCAGCAAGGCTGCGACCAACTGTGGCGGCTGGGTTTCGCTCGGGCGCTCGAGCCTGGCCTGGCTCGAAAGGCCGGAGTCGACGTCCCTGCCCTGTGTGAGCTGAAGGCCCTCCACAAGCGCCTCGAGGTCTAGTACTACGCCCGCTGCTCATGCACTGGGCGCTGCTCAGCCTGATCTCCGCGCTCTGCCTCGGCTTCTACGACATTTTTCAGAAGCACGCGCTCCGCGACAACCCGGTGCTTTCGGTGTTGCTCGTGAGCACCGCCACCGGTGCGAGCGTGTGGGGTGGGCTGCTCTTGCTGCAAGGGTTGGCTCCGGCGCTCTTGCCAGTGGCCCTTCACGTACCGCCGCTCAGCGCGCTCACTCACTTGCAGCTGCTGGGCAAGTCCGCGCTAGTCGCAGCTTCTTGGCTCTGCACGTATTTGGCCGTCAAGCACCTGCCCATCTCGCTGGCGGCTCCCATCCGCTCGACGAGCCCGCTCTGGACACTGGGCGCGGCGATCGTGCTGCTCGGTGAGCGCCCGCGGCCGCTCCAGCTGCTCGGTGTACTGACCACGCTCGGTTCGTTCTTTGGCCTCTCGCTGGTGGGCAGGCTCGAGGGCGTGCACTTTCATCGCAACCGCTGGGTCGGCTACATGCTGCTCGGCACAGTGCTCGCCGCGAGCAGTGGCCTGTATGACAAGCTGCTGCTCGGGCGCCTGCACCTGGCGCCGAGCAGCGTGCAAGCTTGGTTTTCGATCTACCTGCTGCTGCTGTTCGCGCCTCTTTCCTGGCTCGTGCGGCGCTTCGGCGGCGGGGGCGCGCCGCGGCTTCAGTTCCGTTACAGCATGCCGCTTTTGGCGATCTGTCTCTTGTGCGCGGATTTTGCGTATTTCTCGGCGCTGGCGCAGCCGGCGGGCCTGGTCAGCCTGGTGGCGAGCGTGCGGCGCGCCAGCACGTTAATCGCGTTCGCGGCCGGCGTGCTGCTGTTTCGCGAGCCGAATGGCCTCCGCAAGCTCGGCCCGGTGCTCGGCATCGTCGCCGGCATCGTGCTCACCCTATTGGGTTAACGTACGACGGAGCCAGCGCAAGCTGAAGCGGCAAAATCCATCGCCCGTGAAAGCGCCGATCGCGTCGAGCAACGCCAACGCTCCGTTCTGACCGTTCGGATACGATAGGTAGATCGGCAACCACTCGGCGGGTTCGAGCTTGGCCCGGTACGAGCGCAGCCCGTCGAAATCATAGAAACGACGGCTGCTGCGGCGCGCCACCCGCAACACGGTCGCGACCTGCCCGGCCAGCGGGGTGAGCCCGAGGGTGAGCCAAGCGCAGCGCTGCTCGGCAGCCCAGCGCATCACGTGATCGACGAGCAACTCGACGGTGCCGTTGGGCGCGCTCGGCTCGCGCAGCAGGTCTTCGACGAACCAGCCCTGACGCGCCGGCACCGGCACTACGCCGGCCACACCGACGAGCTCCCCCGCACGCTCGGCCACGAAACAGCGGCGATGCTCGGCCAGCTCGAACAGCTCGACCTGCACCAAGAAATCCAACGGAGCCATGTTGCGCGACGAAAGCCAACGTTCGGCGAGCCGCGAGATGGCGAGCCGCGTCGGCCCCGAGCGCAGCTCTGCGGCGCTCAGCTCTCGCACGCGCACGCCTTTGGCCCGGGCGCGGCGCAGCTGCTCGCGCAAGCTCGCTCGGCGCGAAAGTGTTTGCTGCCAGGCGTGCGGATCCCACACCGGGAGCTCGCCGATGCGGAAGGAGCTCAGCGCGTCGCCTGCCAGATCGAGCAAGCGCTGCTCGGTGCCGAACAAGCACGTTCTTCGCCGGTTGCGCTGTGCCTCGCTCAAGAACGCGCTGAGCAGCGCGGGGATTTCGGCGGCAGGCGCGATGGGAGCCCCGGCGACGACCCAAGCCGAGCCCGTGTCGACATAAGCCACGCAGCCCGCCCGCGTGAAGTAATAGCGATACCCGCGCTCGAGCGCCTGAAAGGCCGTGACGTTATGGCCGTGCTGCTGAACCAGAGTCAGCGCGCGCTCACGGTGCGAGACGCCGAGGCCTGACGCTTCGACCATCGACTATTTCTTGTTCGCGCCGCACTGCCCCGGCGCGCAGCCGGAAGGCGCACAAGTCTTCTCTTTTTCAGCCGAAGCTCCCGTGGCGGGCGTGACCTCCTTCACGGGCGCGGCACTACCGGCGGCCGGAGCCGCGGCGGGCGCGGCCGATGCGGGCGGCTCAGCCGTGACCGCAGGCGCACCTTTGTCGCAAGCCAGCGCCGTCATGCCGGACAGAACCGCAAAAATGGCGTCACGCGAAAGCGGGGACATAGCGTGCGCAGCCTGACACCGCGCCCGCACCGTTTCAAGCCGCTCAAAGGGGCAGCAGGGCGCCGCCGAGAGGCCGCAAATCGACCCATGCGGCGCCGCTTTGCGCCAAGTCGGCCGCCCGCAGCCAGACGGTACCGCCCGGGACATGGTCGAGTCGCCGAAAGCGCACCTGAGTCACACTCAGCGGGCGTTTGGCGGCATCGAGCAGCGCCACGCTGCGGAGGTTGGACCCGAGCTTGCCCGCGCGATCAGAGCGCCAGGAGGTCGCTCCACCGCGCCCGATGCGAGCGACCCGTAACTGCTCGGAGTAAGCGATGCCAAAGGTGCGAAGGGCGGGCTGCCCGTCCATGGCCGCGAGGGACTCGAAGAGCCCGCGGTATGTGTAGTCCGAGACCCACACCGGAGTGCAATAGCCCATCACGTCTTTGTAGGCGCGCGGATTGAGAAGCTTTTGCAGCTCCTGATCGAAGCCGTAGGTCGTGCCCAGGTCGCCGGCGGGATACGGAAAGCCGACATCGACGTCCTCTTCCACGTCGCAGGGCGAGTGCTCGCGGCCGAGCGCATGACCGAGCTCGTGAGTCAGCGTATCCCAGGCATCGGTTGTTCCGGAGCCGTCGGCAAATGCGGTCAAGCCGACCGACCCATGCTCGTAGGGGCTATCGGGGCCGCCGATGTACGAGAGCCCGAGGTAGCAGCCGTCTTCACAATAAGCGTCGTAGCTCGCGGCCGGCGTCAGCATCCCGTAGTAGAAGACGTCGTCGGGAGCTCCCGCTTCGTCGCGAGCCGTGAGCAACGTGTCGAGGGCGTTTTCCCAAGCGTCGTCGCCGTTGGGAGGAAGCTGCTTCGTGAGGGTGAGCGGTGCCGCCACATCGAGCGTGACCTCGCTCACTGGATAGAGCTCTAGCAGGCGCCGGCGCACCCCATCGATCTCACTCGTCCCGGTGGGCGGAGTGATGCCATTGGCGATCATCGGCACCAGCACCACATTGAAATTCCTGCTCGGTTCGACGACCAAGGGCTTGAAGCCGTCGCTCGGGAAGCGCGCGAGCAGCTGCTTGTCGGCGTCGAGCACGCGCAGCCGGTACTTGGTGTCGGGTTCGAGATCGCGCGCCTCGATCGCAAACGAGAAGGTGCTATCGAGCTGTTCGTGCTCCGAGCTGTCGGAGATGACGCGCCGATCGACGAGGGTGTCGCTGCCACCCGGGCTCTCGAGATCCAGCACTCCGATCAGCTCGCGCCCGACGAAACCGGACTCGAGCTCCACGAAGGCTCGCACCAACGCACGCTTGCCCGCGATCAAAGGTACGCTACGCGCGCGAAGCGGCACTGCCAGCCCCGCGCGCATGAGCTCTACCTCGAGACTCTGCGCGATCGTGATCGCGCTCAGCTCCAGAGTCGGAGCTGGCAGGCTCGGCATCCCAGCCGCGCCCGCTGACGCGCCACCTTCACCTGGGGCGCCGCCCTCCATGCCGGCGAAACCGCCGCGAGCAGCCGCGGCGCCGCCGTCGCTGGCGACGGCTCCTTCACCGCCGGCGGAGGCACCAGCCGCAGCCGAGCCTGCACCGCCGCCGCCAGCGTCCTCGCCGCCGCTTGGCGCTCCAGCGGCGCCGTTGCCCTCGCCTGCTGCTGCAGGCGCGCGCTTCGCAGTCGACACCGACTTACCGCACGCCGGCACGAGCGGGCTCGCGAGCGCCACACCGAGCACAAGCCCTGCAACCCGCCCCATCGAGGCCGACCTCGCGCGCAACAAGCACCCAGCTTAGCTCGCTTCGGAGCGTCGAGTTTCCAAAACGTGCGAGGGCCGCCGATCGACGACCCTCGCCTCGTTCTGGGACTTGCTCCCGTCAGCTACGCCCGCGAGCTCACTTCATCGGTGCAGGCGCGGCCGGCTTCGCGGCAGGAGCGGGTGCGGGCGCGGGAGTCGCCGGCTTCATAGCGGGAGCGGCCGGTGCGGGAGCGGGCTTGGCCGCAGCACCTGCCGGCGCGCCAGCTGCCGGTGCAGGTGCGGCGCCTGCCGGTGCCGCCTTCGACTCCTTTGCGGAAGCCGGTGCTGCAGCCCCGCCAGCAGCAGGCTTGCCTGCAGCCTTGGGCGCCGGGAGCAGCCCGAGCTGACCAGCGAACGCCATGCCGTTCGAGAACAGCCAGTTCTTCTGCACCTTACCGCCCGCGAGCTTCGTGACCATGTAGTACTCGAGGCTCACGGCCTTGCCGGTCTTCTTGAGCTTCATCGACGGCATGTCGCCCGTGTTGGTGCCGCTGAAGCGACCCGCCGACACGACGTAGTCGCCGGCCGCCCAAGCAGCGGTCTGGTCGACCTTCATGTCGGGGAAGGCTTTGAACATCTCTTCGTGCGACTTCTGCACTTCTTTCTTCCCCACCTTGTCGGCGGGCGACGCCACGTCGGAGAAAACGACGTCGTCGGTCATCAGCGCGGCGAGCCCAGGCGCGTCGTGCTTATTGATAGCGCCCGTCCACGCTCCGAGCGCCGCCAGGTTCAGCTTCTCCGCCTCGCTGCCGCTGCTGACGAGCGCGGGCTTTTCGGCCCAGCCCTGCTCGATGGCCTTGCGCGCCGGCGCCGGGCTCAGCCCAAGCTGGCTCATGAAAGTACCGCCATCGTAGATGAAGCGCTCTTTGGCCGCGCTCCGGCCATCCGGCGTCGTCGTGATGTGGTGCAGCGTGAGGTAACCAATCTTCTTGTTGGTCGCCGGGATCTCCCCCTGCGCCCCCGGCAGCGGGCCCTTGTGGGTGCCTTTGAGCAGCACCACCGACAAGATGTCGTTGCCGCTCACGACGGTGAGCTCGTTTTCACCCGTCAGGTCCGGAAACGCGACGGCGAAGGTCTTGACGCTCTTGTCGATCACGTTGGTGCGTCCGACGAGCGCCGGTATGCCCATGTCGACCTGCTCGCTCGTCACGTTCTCGGCGAAGCAGCTCTGAAACTTTGCCCAGTCGCGAGCGTTGAACTGAGCCCAACAGTCTTTGTACCACTTGCTGCGCTCGTCGGCGGTGGCGGGCGGCGGAGCGACCGGCTTGGGCTGCTCCTGCACTGCCGCTGCGGGCGGTGGGGCCGCGGGCGGCGCGGGCGGCGGAGCCGCTAGCGGTGCGGCGGCGGGCTCCTGTTGCCCACAGGCAACGAGACCAAGCAGGGCGAGACCGATCAATCCAATGCTGTGCTTCATTCGTTTCCCCTTCGACGCAAATGGGAGTGCGCACGCAAAACGCGCGACGCGACCCGACCCTTTGTACACCCAACTCAAATCGCGCCGAAAGCGAAAACTGCGCTCGCAGTGGGGCCGTTAGTCCCAGCCCCACCCACACTTTCGAGCCAAATTCGGCTTGCTCCTACGGTTCTTGACAAAACCGATGTGCCAATGTCAAAACGAGCGTCGTGAAGCTGTCGAACAAGGGTCGTTATGCGGTTCGCGCCCTGTTCGATATCGCCTTTTACAACGATGGTCGGCCCACCCAGGTCAAGGACATCGCGGAGAGGCAGAATATTCCACCCCGCTTTTTGGAGCAGATTTTCCAAGATCTGAAGCGTGGCGGCATCGTCGGCTCCAAGCGAGGACCGCAGGGCGGATACTCGCTCACGCGCCGCGCGGCCGATATTCGGCTCGGTGACGTGGTGCGCGCGCTCGAAGGTCCGATTCAACTCGGAGATCGCGAGTCGCAAGGGCGCCGTGCCCAGGCCGGTAGTGACGCCAAGCGCGTCACCGAGCTCGTCTTCAAAGACCTTTCGTCCAGCGTCGAGGCCTGTTTCGACGCCGTCACCATTCACGACATCTGCGCGCGCGCCGAAGAGTTCGGCATGAAGCGCCCCTCCTCGCAACGCTATGTCTACGTCATCTGAACCCACGCTGCCGCCGCTCCCCGATCACCCGCTCGTGTACGCGGGCATCATCGATCTGATCGCCGACACGCCGCTCGTGGAGATCCGGCGACTGGCGACCGAAGAACCGCGCGGTCGCGTGTTCGGCAAGCTCGAAGCCATGAATCCGGGCGGCTCCGTCAAGGATCGCATCTGCCTGGCGATGATCGATCAAGCCGAGAAGGACGGGCGACTCAAGGCGGGCGGCGTCGTGATCGAGCCGACCAGCGGCAACACCGGCATCGGCTTGGCGCTGGTCGCAGCGCAGCGTGGCTACCGCTGCATCTTGACGATGCCCGAGAGCATGAGCCTCGAGCGCCGCCAGCTGCTGCAGTCTTACGGCGCCGAGCTGGTGCTCACGCCCGAGGCCGAACAGATGGACGGCGCGATCGCCAAGGCCAAGGAGCTGGCCCAATCGACGCCGGGCGCTTTCATGCCGCAGCAGTTCGAGAACGCGCAGAACCCGGCGGTGCATTCGCGCACCACGGTCGAAGAGATTTTCCACGCGCTCGGCGGTGAATCGCTCGACGGCTTCGTCGCCGCCGTGGGCACGGGCGGCACCATCAGCGGTGTGGGTCGCGTGCTGCGAGAGCGAGCACCCCATTGCCGGATCATCGCAGTCGAACCCGAGTCGTGCGCGACCATCTCGCGCGGCGAGCGTGGGCCCAGCAAGATTCAAGGCATCGCTGCAGGCTTCGTCCCCAAGAATTACGACGCCAGCGTGCCGCACGAGGTGCGCACCATCAGCGACGAGCGCGCCTACCGCACCAAGCGCGATCTGTCGCGCAAGGAAGGGCTTTTGACGGGCATCAGCGCGGGTGCCAACGTCGCCATCGCGCTCGACCTCGCGCGTGAGCTCGGCCCCGGCAAGAACGTGGTGACCGTGCTCTGCGACACCGGCGAGCGCTATTTCAGCCTCGACGAGTACTTTGCTCAGCAAGGCCATGGCTGAAGAGCGAACGACGCAGCGCGCCCTGATCGTGGGGCTCGGAGGCCTGGGTTGCCCGGTGGCCGCCGTGCTGGCGCGCGCGTCGAACGTCGAGCTGTGGCTGTGCGACGACGACTTGGTGGACGAAACCAACCTGCACCGGCAAGTCCTGTACGGGGATGCCGATGTCGGCCACGACAAACTCACCGCGGCCATCGCGTCGCTGCGTCGCGCCGGCGTCGCAGCCGAGCGCCTCGTGCCGGTCCGCTCCCGACTCTTGCCGGAGAACGCGCGGAGCCTGATGCGCGATGTGGACCTGGTAATCGAAGGCGCCGATAACTTCGCGACCAAGTTCCTGGCCGCCGACGCGGCACACCTCGAGCATCGCCCGATAGTGCACGGCGCGGCGGTGCGGTTCGTGGCGACTGCGTGGGCCGTCTCGGCCACGGGCGGCCCCTGCTACCGCTGTCTCTTTGAAGACGTCCCGGGCGGCGCGCAACAGGGCTGCTCCGAAGCCGGCGTCATGGGCCCCGTGGTCGGGCTGTGCGGCGCGCTCTTGGCCGAGCTCGCGCTTCGGGTGCTCGCGGGGGATGCCAGCGCCTACGGCGCGCTCTACACCTACGATGGTCAGCGCGACAGCCTGCGTCAGGTAACCGCCGCTGCCCGCCGCGACTGCCCGCTGTGCGGCTCCTCACCCTCGATCGTCGACATCGACGAGGCCCGCTACCTGGCGCCCGAATGCGCCGCCTGACTCGCATTTTTCTTCGACAAGGCTCACGTTTCCGACAACCTCCTCCACCCCCCCAAGAACAAACACCATGATCACCGTTCGCATCCCCACTCCCCTCCGCGTTCTCACGGGCGGCGAAGAGCAAGTCCAAGCCCCCGGCGAAACCGTCAAGGCCGTCATCGAGACCCTCGAGCAGAAGCACCCGGGCCTCCGCGACCGCCTGCTCGACGACAAGGGCGTCCGCCGCTTCGTCAACATCTATGTCGGTGACGAGGATATCCGTTTCCTCGACGGGCTCGAGACCAAGCTCAAGGCCGGCGACGAGATCAGCATCGTGCCCGCCATCGCCGGTGGTTGATGAATCGCTACGCACGCCAGCTGCTGCTCGCCGGCGTCGGTGAGCAAGGTCAGGCCCGCATCGCGGCGGCGACGTACTCGCTTTCGAGCACGAGCGCTGCCGCTGCCGAGGTCGCGCGCGATTACCTCGCGCGTGCTGGCGCTGTGCACTTCGCCGTCGGGGCACAGCAGCCTTCGGCCTTCGCGCACGCCGCTTCATTTCGCCACGCCGCGGCGCGTGACTTCGCCGAAGGCGCCTGGCGTGCGCTCGTCCAAATTCAAGGCGCTCTGGAGCAACCCAAGTGAATCAGCGACTGGCGCGTTCGCGCCGCCTCTCTTCGATCATCGACGCCGTCGGCAACACGCCCCTCATCCGCCTGCGCAAGGTGGCGAGCACGGCGCCGAGCGTCGAGGTGTACGTCAAGCTGGAGTACATGAACCCGGGCGGCTCCGTGAAAGATCGCCCGGCCCTGCGCATGATGCAGGACGCGATCGCCGACGGCCGGCTCACCTCGGACAAGATCCTGATCGACTCGACCAGCGGCAACACGGGCGTTGCCTACTCGCTGGTGGGCGCGGCGCTGGGTTATCGCGTGCAGCTGGTGATGCCGAAGAACGTCACCAAAGCGCGCAAAGACATCACGCAAGCCTTCGGCACCGAGCTCATCTTCAGCGACCCGATGGAAGGTTCGGACGGCGCGATTCGGCTGGTGCGCAAGATCGTCGCCGAAAACCCGGACAAGTACTTCTACCCCGACCAGTACTCGAACCCGTCGAACCCGCTCGCGCACTACCACGGCACCGGCGTCGAGATTTTGAACGCGCTCGGTGATCGCATCACCCACTTCGTCACGTCGCTCGGCACGAGCGGCACCATGATGGGCACGACGCGCCGCTTGCACGAGCACACACGCCCCGTGTACTGCGTCGCGGCCGAGCCGGCCGAAGCGCTCCACGGCCTGGAAGGCTTGAAGCACATGGCCTCCAGCATCGTGCCCAAGATCTACGATCCCAACCTGCCCGACGAGATCATGCCGATCAGCACCGAGGACGGCTGGGACATGTCCGATCGCGTCGCCGCCGAAGAAGGCCTGCCCATCGGCCATTCGACGGGTGCCAACATCTTCGCAGCCGTAAAAATCGCCGAGCGCCTGCACAAGGAGCAAGGCGGCGGCTGCGTCGTGACGATCGCGTGCGATCGCAGCGACCGCTACTTTTCCCCCATCAAATGGGAAAAGCGCTACATCTGGTAAAGCCCATGTCGACGCCCTGGACCGAAGGTAACGTCTCCATCCCCGAAAGCGTGCTGGCCGTCATCGAGCAAGCAGGCGTCGCTGCCTACGGGCGCAACGAGGAGGCTTGCGGCTACCTCGAGGGCCCCTCCGCCGATCCGCTCGGGATCGATCGGGCGGTCGAGCTCGAAAATCTCGCCAACAAGTACCACAAGGCCGATCCGGAGGGTCATCCGCGCACCGGTCACGACTACTTCAAAATCAACGCGCTGAAGTTCGAACGCGCCATCCGCGAGGGTGAAGCGGCGGGCCGCCCCGTCAAAGTCTTCTTCCACTCGCACCTGGATTGCGGCGCTTATTTCAGCGCCGAAGACGCCGCCAGTATGACCATGGGCGGCACCGGCGATCCGTCGTTTCAGCTTGCCTACCTGGTGACCGCGGTCGACGAGGGCAAGGTCACCGCCCACAAGCTTTTCATCTGGAACGCGGGGTCCAAGAGCTTCGTGGAGGCGCCGTTCCGCCGCGTCGCGGGCTGAGCCGACTCGGCCTCGCGCTCGCGCTGGCGCTCGCTGCCGCCGCCACGCCGGCTCGAGCCGATCTCGGTAGCGATCTCGAGCAAGCCGAGCGCGCCCTGCGCGGCGCCGAGACTCGAGTTGCGAGGCTGGCGCCGCGCCTACTGGAGCGCGAGCAAGCCACGCTGCTCGCGCTGCCACCGTGGGCGCTGGATCCGACGCACGGCGAGTGCACCACGCTGACCCTGCTCGCGCCAGTGCCGACGCAGTTCGTCGTGCGCTTTCACCCCTGGCCAGGCTTGCCGAGCGCTCTCGCCAGTAGCGCGGGCGCGTTTCAGGTGACGCGCTGCGGAACCGAGCGCATCGCGCTGATGCAGGTCGCGGTCGAGATGCGCTCGCCCCGCGCCGTCGTGCATGCCCTGGTCGCGGTCGGCGCTGAGCGCCCACCCCCGCTCGAAACCACGCTGCCGGCGCGCGACACCGGGCCGCTCGCAGCGGAGGCAGCGCCTGCCCCTGCTCGCCCGCGCGAGCCGCTCGCCGAGCGCCTGCGTCGCTTCGAGACCAAGGCGAGGCTCGACGGCGGCCGCGCCCTCGAAGCGTTGCCCCTGCTACCCGGCAGACCCGAACGGCTCGCACTCGGGGTGGGCTGCCATCGCCTGCTGGCATCGACGGCCGAGCCGGGAGCCTTTCGCCTGGTGCTGCGTGACGCTTCGGAACGCGAGCCGAGGCGACTCGAAGCAGCCGAAGGCGCCGACGTGAGCCAGGAGCTGTGCTTCGCGCGAGAGCGTTCGTTGCTGGTCGAGATCGAAGCCCCCGACCCGAAAAGCGAGGTCACGCTAGCCAGCGCGCGCTTCCCGCTCCCGACCGGCCTACCAGGCCGATTCGGCCCTCAAATCGCTGAGCGCCTGACCGAAACGCTCGGCGCTTCGGTGGCACCCGGTCGCCTCGGTCTGCTCGTTTCCACCAGCATCGGCGCGCAGGGCCACACGCACTTGCCTCGCGCCTTGCCTCCCGGCAGCTGCTACCTCGCGGCGGTGGTGCCTCTTCATGGTGAGCCCAGCTCGCTCGCGCTCGGCGTCTCCGCTGGAGCTTGGAGCGGTGAGGCAGCGAGCACCGTCACCGGGCTCGGCACCAAGCTGGCCTTCTGTGTGGACCGCACGGGTCAAGCGGATCTCGACGTGGAAGCGCGCGGACTCGGGGTGGCCTGGCTGCTGCTGCTCTTTCGTGCAGCTCCGGCCGAAGTGAGTGAAGGCAGCCAGGTGCGGCCATGAAACGCTGGTTCGTGTTCGGTCTACTCGGAGCAGGACTCATGGGCTGTCGCGGTTCGGCGCCGCTCGAAAAGCCTCCGCAGCAGCCGGCCAGCGCGGGCGTGCGCGCTGCCGAAAAACCGCTCGACCCTCGCCGCATCAAGGGGGTGTCGTTCGGCAACAGCGTCCTGCTCGCGGTCGAAGCGGGCGTTGCCGGCGACCGCGTCTCGGCGCTGCTCGAGGTACCGAAGGGCGACTGCGCCGTCGTCATCGCCCGCGGCAGCTCCACCGTGGAAGATCTGGATTTGCTGGCATACGGAGAGGACGGGGCGCCGCTCGGCAGCGACGAAGCGCCGGATCGCGAGCCTTCGCTCTTGATCTGTCCGCCGCACCCGGGGCGCGTCTTTTTGTCGGCGCGTATCGCGCAGGGGAGCGGCATCGTCGCGCTCGGGAGCGAGCGGGTTCCGCCCGCGATGGCCGAAAAAGCGGCGCTGCGTTACGCCGTGAAGAGCGGTCGCGCTGGCGAAGCGGCGCGCATCAAGGCTTGGCCGGGGCTCGACGAGCTGCTGTTGCGCGAGCGAGCGCGCGTCGGAGGTAAGTTCCAAGATTTGCGGCGCGTAGCGCTGGCGCTCGATGCGGCGGCCCCCACGACCTTGCCAGCGACGATCGATGCCGGGCGCTGCGTGCACGCGCTATTCGTCCCTTCCGACGACGTGTCGCATCTCGACGTGGCCGCGCTCGACGATCAGGGGCGCGTGCTCGGCCGCGCCGTCGGGAGCGGGCGGCAACGCGCGCTCGTCGTGTGCTCGACCGAGCCAACCGACATCGCCTTCGAGGTGCGGCCCCACGCCGGCCGCGGGCTCGCCATCGCGGCGCTGTCTCGTTCGGAGCCCGGCAGCGAGAGCTCGATCGAAGGTGAAGTCATTCGCCGCGACGTCTACCCGGCTCGAGACCTCGAGCAGGAGCTGGCCGCCCACACCGAGCGCTTGAAAAAACTCGGCTATCCGGGCAGACCGCCAGTCGCTCGCCTGCAGCTCGGCGTCGGGCGTCGCAGCGCTACCCCCCTGACGCTGGGCGCTGGCTGCACGCGCATCGATTTGGTGGGCGGCGCGCCCTTACGCGGCATCGATGCGCGCCTGTGGAGTCCGCAAGGTCAGCTGCGCAGCGCCGGCGCGGCCGGCAGCGCGCTCACCTTGTTCGCGTGCGGCGCCGGCAAGCTCAGACTCGACGCGAGCGCCAGCGCGAGCGCCGGTGCCGTCGCGATCACGGCCGAGCGTGAGCCCGATGCACCCGCGGAGCTATCCCGCGTGCCACTGGCGGGGAGCCGCTTGCTCTCGCGCATGCTGGCGCGCGGCGTCTTGAAGCGAGCCGACGCCATCGGCAAGGTGAGCGAGCTCGCGCTCGGCGCCGAGCAGCTCACGCAGCTGCCGTTCATGGTCCCCCTGGATCGCTGCCTAGACATCGACGTGGGCATCGAAGGCGCCGCCGCCGGGGTGGAGCTCCGCGCCATCGACGCCGACACCGAGCTCGAGCTCGACTCGGCGCTCGCGCAAGACGCCGCCAGCACCCGCGTCTGTGCGTACGGCCGCGGCGCCCTGGGCTCGCTCAACGTCCGCGTCGAGCTCAAGAGCGTGGGCAGCAGCGCTAAAGCCTTGCTCGCTACCCGCTTGCTATCACCCGCCGAGTAGGTAACGCTCGTTCGGGTCTCTTCAATGCAGGCGGAAGGCCCGTCCCAATCATCCTCCGATGAGGCTGCGCGCGAGCTGCACAAGCAAGCCTCCGCCTGGCTCGTCATCTCGCTCGCCTCTTCGATCTTGCTGCTCAGCCTGTGCCTGGGTATCGGCGGCGCCGTGTTCTGTTACCTGTCGATGCAGGCGTCGGCTCACGGCCTGTTTCAAGACGCCGAGGACAAGCTCAAATGGGGCAAGATCTTGACCCTGGTAGGCAGCGCAATCGGCGTCCTGTCCACCACCCTGTCGCTGATTTTCCGCTGAGGCGCCGCTCCACGTGAACCTAGACGAGCTCAACAGGCCGCAACGCGACGCCGTGACCACCCTGGCGGGACCGCTGCTGGTGCTCGCCGGCGCCGGCACCGGCAAAACGCGCGTGATCACCTTCCGCATCGCGCGCCTGATCGAGACCGGCATCATGCCGAGCCGCATCCTGGCGGTGACGTTCACGAACAAGGCGGCGCGCGAAATGCGCGAGCGCGCACAGAAGCTGCTCGGCCGGCGCAAGAAGGGCGACAAGCCGCCCGAGATTTCGACCTTCCATTCGCTGTGCGTGCGCGTGCTGCGCCGTCACGCGCGGCTGCTCGGCTACCCGGAAGAGTTCACCATCTACGACCGCGGCGACCAGGAAATGCTCGCCCGTAACGCCCTGCGCGACGTGCGGGTCGGCCACGAAACCCTGCGTCCCGGCGACCTCTTGTCCTTCGTCGGCAACTGGAAGAGCCAGGGCGTGCGCGCCGATGAAGCGCTCGAGACCGCCACGAAGGACAAGGCCCAGCTCGCCGCCATGGCCTACGGCAAGTACCAGCAGGCCCTCAAGGCCGTCGGCGCCATGGACTTCGACGACCTGCTGCTCTGCACCGAAGAGCTGTTCACCAAGCACGCCGAAGCGCGCTTCGCCGAAGCCTCGCGCTTCGATCACCTGCTCATCGACGAGTACCAAGACACGAACGGCCTGCAGTACCGCATCGTCAAGTCTCTCGCCGATCGCCACCGCAACCTGTGCGTGGTCGGTGACGACGACCAGTCGATTTACGGCTGGCGCGGCGCCGAGGTCACGCACATCCTCAGCTTTCAAAAGGATTGGCCGGAAGCCAAGATCGTGCGCCTCGAGGACAACTACCGCTCCAAGGCGCCCATTCTGGAGCTGGCGAACACGCTGATCGCGCACAACGGCACCCGCCATCAAAAGGTGCTGCGCGCCTCGCGCGACGGCGGCATGCCGCCCAAAATCGTGCGCTTCGACAACGAAACCAAGGAGGCCGAAGAGGTAGTGCGCGACATCCGCCAGCGCCTCGACGTCACCGACGGCCCGCGCACCGCGCCGAGCGACATCGCCATCCTGTTTCGCACCAACGAGCAGCCCCGCGCTTTCGAGCTCGAGCTGCGTCGCGCCAAAGTGCCCTACGTGCTGGTGGGCGGCATGTCGTTCTACGACCGCAAAGAGGTGCGCGACGTCCTCTCCTACCTGCGCGTGCTCGCCAACCCGAACGACGAGGTGTCGCTGCTGCGCATCATCAACACCCCAGCGCGCGGGATCGGCACCGGCACCATCGAAGCGCTGCTGGAACGCGCAGTTGCGGCCGGCAAACCGCTCTGGCAGGTGATGCCCGACGCGCTCGGCGACATCCCCACCATTACGGCTCAGCGCATCAGCGAGTTCTGTCGGCTCATCGATCATTACCGCGGCAAGCTCACGGAAATGCCACTCGCCGCGATGCTCAAGGAGCTGCTCGAGAAGGTCGACTACAAGTCCGAGCTCACGCGCGCCTACAAGGAGCCGGCGGATGTGGAGGCGCGCTGGAACACGGTGGAGGAGCTGATCAACTCGGCCGCGCTCTACACCGAGCGCGCCGAAAACCCGTCACTTCTCGGCTTTTTGGAAGAAGCAGCGCTCGCCGACAAGGACGACCGCGACGACGACGACAAGCGCGAGCGCCACGCCCTCACGCTCATGACTCTGCACAGCGCCAAGGGCCTGGAGTTCCCACACGTGTACTTGGTCGGCATGGAAGAAGGGCTTTTGCCCCACCAACGCTCGATCTTGGACGGCAACGGCGTCGAGGAAGAGCGGCGGCTCTGCTACGTCGGGGTCACGCGCGCCCAGGACACGCTCGTGCTCTCCTTCTGCCGCGAGCGCATGAAATGGGGCAAGCCACGCCCCTCGATCCCCAGCCGCTTCCTCATGGAAATGCGGGGTGAAACCGAGCGTGCCAAACGAGCCGCCGAAGCCTCCGCCGCCATGGCGATGGAAGCGCTCAAAATGGCCGAAATGGCCGAAAAAGCAGCAGCCACCAAGAAGCCGGTCCGGCGCAAGCGCGCCTAGCCCCGCTCCAACGTAGGGGAAGATCGGGCCGAGAATCGAAGTAGGATGGGGGAATGAAAGCAGTGGGTTGGTGGTGCGCCATGGTGGTTTTGGGGTCGGTAGCCGCGTGCGGCGGGGGCGACGATGAGGACGCGGACAAAGACGATCCCATCCCTGCGTCTACGGCGCAGGCGCTCGAAGGCATTTACGACGTCTCGGCTTTCACTCGCAACGAGGCCGGCTGCACGGAGGGCGCGTCGGTGCTGACCACGCTCAAAGATCACAAGTTCGTGGTCTTTTCTCAGGTAATTCTCGGAATTCAAATCGTGAACGTCACGTCGTGCGGCGACGAGGCGCAATGCCGGAATGTCGTGCAACAGGCGAGAGCCAACGGCATCTACAGCTTCGAGTACTCACTCATGCTCAGTGCATCGGAGAGCGACGGCTCGCTCTCCGGCTTCGAAGCGACCACGGGAGGTTACAGCGAAGAGAAGCCCGACATGTGCACCCGCCGCACTTACGTCACGCACCACATGACGTCCGAAGCGGACGGCACCCTGCGCATCGAATCGCGCACCACCGCTTTGGCGGACGTACCGCAAGACGACGGAGTTTGCTGGGCCGAGCCCAAAAAAGAAAAGGCGGAGGCAGCCGGTCGCCCCTGCACCGGGCTGCAAGTATTCGAAGGCGCTCGCGTCTCCGCCCTTTAGCGACGAGCGAGCGCGCTCACCACGGCAGAATTTCGCCGTTGGCGTGCCAAAAGCTGCCCGAATTCTGGAGCGTCAGCGCGTCGATGCGCTTCAGCAGGTCACGCGCAGCGTCGTCGGGCTCGACGCTACCGTGGTTGCCAGTCATTTCGGTCTTCACGTAACCCGGGTGCAAGATCGCGACGGCCACGCCGCGCGACGCCAGGTCCACCGCGAGCGACTTGCCGGCGGCGTTCAGCGCTGCCTTGCTCATGCGGTAGCCGTAGTAGCCGGCCGAACCGTTGTCGGCGATCGAGCCCATGCGGCTCGTCATCATGGCGACCTTGCTACCGCGTCCGAGGAGCGGCAAAAGCTTGTGGGTCACGCGCAGGGGGCCATACGCGTTCACCTCCATTTGCCGCTGAATCGAGGCAAAATCGAGCTTTTCGAGCCCTTCGACCGTCAGCAAGCCGGCGTTGTTGAGCAGCAGATCCAGCGAGCGGCTCTTGAGCTTCTCAGCCAGCAGGTTGAGAGACTTGTCGCTCGTAACGTCGACCCCCGACGCCACCTCCACGCCCAGCGCCGCGAGCTCCGGCGCTTCGTGACGGCACGCGGCGATGACGTGATCGCCACGCGCCTTCAGCAACGTGACGAACGAGAGCCCGATACCGCGATTCGCACCCGTGACCAGAGCAGTTGCCATGGCCGGAGGCTACCGCGCTCAGCGGCTACTTCAAGCAAACGATCTCGTTCTTTTCAACACCCGACACGGCCGTGCCGCCTGCCGCTTCACATCGATTGGCGGCCGCGGTGCGCTCCTCACCCTCTCGCTTGCAGGTGAGATACTCGGCGACCAGCTTGCCGCACGCAAATCCCTCCTTCAGGCCCGTAACGATACCTTTCGTCATACCGTCGCTTGCGCTCACGGCAATTTCAGCTGCGCTGAGGATGCAACCGACGACGGCGCCGTATTTCTGTTGCTCGCAGCCGGGCGGCTTTCGCGGCACATGGCCCTCGATCACCACGTCCGGGATTGTGACCACGTTCGGCTTCGGCGGCTCCGCACAGCTGGCGAGCGAAGGGTCGCACTGCGAAGGGTCGTAAACGGAGCGGTTGGGGCTGCTACTGACGGGATCGGGCATGTGGGTCCTTCCTGAGGGATTGCGGAACCCCCACCTGTCGACCCGACCGCCCGTCGGTTGTCAGAAATGTTGCGCGCCGTCTAAGCGCTGGCGAATTGCAGCTGCACCCAGGCGCCGCGATCGGCCGGGCCGCGGCACGCCCAAAGCTCGCGCCGCGCCGGCACCGCAACGAGGCAAGCGTTGGTGGTCGTACCCTGCTCGTCTTCGGTGTAGCGATTGATGCTGTCCACGCCGTCGGAGCGATCGCGCATCAGCGCTTGCACGCTCGAAACATCTTGCGGCGTGCCGCGCAGCCAGCCTTCGGCCTTGGCCAGACGCTTTTGGCTGGATACGGTCGGAGCCTCCCCCTCCAGCTCGCGCATGCCGTCACCCAGGCAGTGATTGGTGCGCGCCAGCGCCTGAGCATCGGCGCGGCGCTCGATCACTCGCTCCGGATCGCATTCGAGCTCCAGCGCGCCCGCACTGTCCGCGAGCCAGTAGGTGTGAGCGGCAGCGCGCGGCGCTCCGGCGATCAGCTCGCGCGCTTCGGCCGCCGAAGCCGAGCGAATCGCGCGATGCAGCAGGCTCAAGTAACCGACTCCGATGCGCGAGCGCCGGGTCTTGATGTTGGTCGTGCCCACCGCCACACCCTCGGCGTTCATGCCGGTGAGCGAAAGCGCGCCCGCGCACGTCACCGACCAAGTCTCGGGCCCCTGCACAGGGCGGCGATGCACCGCCACCACGAAGTCCAAATCCGTGGGGTTCAGATCCCAGGTTTGCGCGACCAATACCTGCCCGCCGCGCGTCCCCGCCGCCGGCACCAGCATGGAGGTGCAACCTTCATCGCTCGGCGTGGCCGGCAACAGCAGCACGTCGCGCACGTCGGTCATGTTGGTGGTAGCGTAGAGCGCGTCGGCGTTCACGCCGGCCCCGGCCGCTACACCGCGATGCTCGGCAGCTCCCTCGGCATCCCAGGCCTCGTACGCGCGCAGGCAAGCGGCGCCGGTGTCGAGGAATTTGGCGACCGTCGGGCCCCCGCGTTCGCGCGAATAAGCGTCGAACGCATCGAGCCGCTGCTGAATGAACGCGGCGATGCGCTCGCGCAGCGCCTCACCCTGCTGATGACCGAGCGCGCGAAAATCGCCGCGGCACTCGACGAGAGGAAGCTCCAAAAGCGACATGTGCGGCGCAGGCTTTACGCCTGATCGCCGATTTCCGCCAGCTCGCGATCGAGACGATCGTCGAGCGCGTCGCGCTTCGGCTCGCCTGACCCCGAGCCGCCGCCGCTACCTTTGCTCGGCTTCTTGCCCGCTTCGGAGCGGCGCTTCCAGTTCCTGAGCATGTAGTAGGCGCCGACGCCGGCCGCGCCAAAAGCGACAGCGAGCATGGTCGCGACACTGCTGAGCGGGCTGGTGTCCGGCACCGCCAGGATCTTGGCGCCGTAGCGCTGCACGAATGAGGCTTCGATCGCGTCGGAGGTCTCGCCGGCCTTCAGGCGACGACGGATTTCCCGACGCAGCTCGTACGCCGGTTCGGAGCCGTGGATGTCGATGGTCTGGTTCCAGCAGCAGGGCGCCATGATGCGACCTTCGAGCCGCGCGGCGCCCGGCACGAATTCCTGCAGATCTTCACCTTGCTCGAGCGCGTGATGCTTGGGCTGCTCGGCGTCAGCGTGGGCAGAGCCAGCCACCAGCACGGGTGCGAGGGCCAGGGTCGAGACGAGCAGCACAGTCGAGCGCCGTGAAGGCATGGGCGAAGCCTACGCCGAGGTCCCGGCTGCCGCCAGCATCTCCCCGACGCGGACCAGCTTGTCGCGCACTTTCCCGAGCTCGGCGCCGCGCGCCCGCTCGGCTGCGTCGATCTTCTGGTAGTCGGCGAAGCTGACCACGCGCACGCCGCGCTCGGCGAGCAGCGCCGGAATATCGACGCTGGGCGTGCGGCCGCGAAGCACCTCGATGTCGCGCAGCAACAGGTCGACTGTCTCCTTTGAGCACGCTTTATTGGTGCCGATCAGCCCCGAAGGGCCACGCTTGATCCAGCCCGAGGTGTACAGGCCCGGCAGCGGTCGCCCCTCGAGCGTCGTGACACGCCCCGCCGAGCTGGGGATGACGTTGCGCTTGGCGTCGAACGGCAGCCCCGGGATGGCCGCACCTCGATAGCCCACCGAACGGATCACCAGGCCCGTCGCCAGCTCCCACACCTTGCCGGTCGGCTCGGCGCGAGCATGCGGCCCGAGCCCGACCAGTCGATTGGTCTCCACCCGCACACCACTCACGTGCCCCTCACGCCCCTAACGAACTTCATTACGAGATGACCCGCAAAATTGCCGAGGGCGG